>JBKQTR010000203.1:0-5999 GCA_052143095.1 Allostellaceae bacterium | reverse complement strand
CTCACGGACTCGCCCAGCGCGGGCACTTTGATCTCGGTCGCCATGCTCCCCCCGCCTTCCGGTACGTCGTTCAGATGATCGACAGCGCTTCGTCCACCAGCTTCGCCTGCTCGGCGTTGTGCCGCTTCAGCAGCCCGGTCGCCGTCGCCGCCGCCTCGGGCCGCCCGACTTAGCGCGGCCGCTTGTCCTTGCCGCCGAGCTCGACCAGCACCTGCTCGATGCGCCGGTCCATGAAGGTCCAGGCGCCCATATTCTGCGGCTCCTCCTGGCACCAGACGACATCGGCGTATTTGTAGCGGCCGATCGATTCCGCCAGCGCCTTCGCCGGGAAGGGATGGAGCTGCTCGACGCGGATGATGGCGACGTCGTGGATCTTGCGCTCGCGCCGCGCCTGGCGCAGATCGTAATAGACCTTGCCCGAGCACAGCACGACGCGCTTCACCTTGTCGTCGCCGACCAGCGGGTCGACCTCGTCGATGGTGCGGCGGAAGAAGGTGCCGGGCCCCATCTCGGCAAGGCCCGAGGTCACCTCGGGATGCCGCAGCAGCGATTTCGGCGTCATCACCACCAGCGGCTTGCGGAAGTCGCGGCGCACCTGCCGGCGCAGCGCGTGGAAGTAGTTCGCCGGGGTGGTGAGATTGCAGACTTGGAGGTTGTCCTCGCCGCAGAGCTGCAGGAAGCGCTCGAGCCGCGCCGAGGAATGCTCCGGCCCCTGCCCCTCATAGCCGTGCGGCAGCAGCATGACGAGGCCGGACATGCGGAGCCATTTCGCCTCGCCCGAGCTGATGAACTGGTCGATGATCATCTGCGCGCCGTTGGCGAAATCGCCGAACTGCGCCTCCCACAGCACCAGCGCATGCGGGTCGGCGAGGCTGTAGCCGTATTCGAATCCCAGCACCGCCGCCTCGGACAAGGGGCTGTCGATGATCTCGAGCGCCGCCTGGCCGGGGCGCACATGGTTGATCGGGACGTAGCGCTCCTCGGTCTCCTGGTCGACCAGCACGGCGTGGCGCTGCGAGAAGGTACCGCGGCCGGAATCCTGGCCGGAGAAGCGCACGAAGGTGCCTTCGGCGCAGAGCGTGCCGAAGCCAAGCGCCTCCCCGGTCGACCAGTCGATGCCCTCGCCGCCCTCGATCGCCTTCTTCTTGGCCTCGAGCTGGCGCGCGATCTTGCGGTTGAGATTGAAGCCTTCGGGCACGGTGACGAGGGCATGGCCGACCTCGTGCAACAGCTCCGTCGGCACCGCCGTCTCGCCGCGGCGCGCATCGCCCGAGGCGGCTTTGAGGCCGCTCCAGGCGCCTTCGAGCCAATCCGCTTTGTTCGGCCGATAGCCTTTCGCCGCCTCGAACTGGCTGTCGAGATAGGCCATGAAGTCGCTCGCCATCGCCTCGGCCTCGGCGTCGGTGACGACGCCTTCCTCGATCAGCCGCTTGGCGTAGATCTGCCGCGTCGTCGGATGCTGGGCGATGGCGCGGTACATGATCGGCTGGGTGAAGGCCGGCTCGTCCGCCTCGTTATGGCCGTGGCGGCGATAGCAGAAGATGTCGACGATGACGTCCTTCTTGAAGCGGTAGCGGAACTCGGTGGCGATGCGCGAGACATGCACCACCGCCTCGGGATCGTCGCCATTGACGTGGAAGATCGGCGCCTGGGTCATCTTGCCGACATCGGAGGGGTAGGGGCTCGAGCGCGCATAGGACGGGCTGGTGGTGAAGCCGATCTGGTTGTTGACGACGACATGCACCGTGCCGCCGGTGCGATAGCCCTTGAGCTCCGAGAGCTCCAGCGATTCCGGCACCAGCCCCTGGCCGGCAAAGGCGGCATCGCCATGCATCAACAGCCCCACCACCTGGTCGCGGGACGTGTCGCCGCGCTGCTGCTGCTTGGCGCGCGTCTTGCCGAGCACCACCGGGTTGACCGCCTCGAGATGCGACGGGTTGGCGGTGAGCGAGAGATGCACGGTGTTGTCGTCGAACTCGCGGTCGGTCGAGGTGCCGAGATGGTATTTGACGTCGCCCGAGCCCTGCACGTCGGCGGGGTTGGCGGGATTGCCCTGGAACTCCGAGAAGAGGGCGGCAAACGGCTTGCCCATGACGTTGGTCAGCACGTTGAGCCGGCCGCGATGCGGCATGCCCAGCACCAGCTCCTTCATGCCGAGCTGGCCGCCGCGCTTGATCACCTGCTCCAGCGCCGGGATCAGCGACTCGCCGCCTTCGAGGCCGAAGCGCTTGGTGCCGGTATAGCGCTTGTCGAGGAAGCGCTCGAGCATCTCGGCCGCGGTCAGCCGCTCGAGGATGGCGCGCTTGCCCTGGCGGGTAAACTCGGTCTGGTTGCGCGGCACCTCGATGCGCGCCTGGATCCATTGGCGCTGCTCGAGCTCCTGCATGTGCATGTATTCAACGCCGACCGGGCCGCAATAGGTCGCTTTCAGCGCGGCCAGGATCTCGCCCAGCGTCGCGGTCTCGAAGCCGAGCACGCCGTTGACAAAGATCGGCCGGTCGTAATCCGCCTCGGTGAAGCCATAGGTGGCGGGATCGAGGTCGGGATGGGAGGTCCGCCGGACCAGCCCGAGCGGGTCGAGATCCGCCAGCAGATGCCCGCGTACGCGATAGGCGCGGATCAGCGACAGCGCGCGCAGCGCGTCGAGCGTCTCCTGCCGCGGCGCCACCCCGGAAAGCGCCGCCGCCGCCGGGGCGGCCTGGCCATTGCCCTGGGCGGTATCATGGCCGTTGGCGATGACATGGCCGCGCTCGCGGCCCCAGCCGGGACCCTCGAGCTCCTTGAGCAGCGCCGGCGCCTCCTCGGCAAGCTCGGCGAAGAAGGCGCGCCAGCTGGCATCGACCGAGCCGGGATCCTCGAGCCAGCGGGCATAGAGCTCGGCGATGAAGGTGGCGTTGGCGCCGTTGAGAAAGGTGGCTTCGTCCAGTCGCGACATGAGGGGGTTTCCGACGGTGAGGACCGGGCGCGGAGGGGCGGTCTATCCCTTTCCGCCGGTGCCGGCAGCCTAAAGATGGGAGTTGGCGGCCGAAAACCTAGCCCGGCAATGGTTCATGTCTGGTTTACGCGGCCGTCTGGCCTTTCCTCCCCGGGGATTGCGTCCAGCTCAGGCCTTGGCGCTGGCCGCTATCTTCTTGGCCGCCTCGACCAGCGAGCGCACCGAGGCGACGGATTTGTCGAACATGGCCTTCTCGTCGGCGTTGAGCGAGATCTCGACGATTCGCTCGACCCCCTTGGCGCCGATCACCACGGGAACGCCGACATAGAGGTCCTTGACGCCATATTGGCCGGTGAGCCAGGCAGCGCAGGGCAGCACCCGCTTCTTGTCGCGCAGATAGGATTCCGCCATGGCGATCGCCGAGGAGGCCGGGGCATAGAAGGCCGAGCCGGTCTTCAGCAAATTGACGATCTCGCCGCCGCCACCGCGGGTGCGCTGGACGATCTTGTCGACACGCTCTTGCGTGATCCAGCCCATCTTGACGAGGTCGGGCAGCGGGATGCCGGCCACGGTCGAATAGCGGATCAGCGGCACCATGTCGTCGCCATGGCCGCCGAGCACGAAAGCGGTCACGTCCTCGACCGAGACGCCCATCTCCTCGGCGAGGAAATAGCGGAAGCGCGCGCTGTCCAGCACCCCCGCCATGCCGACGACGCGATGCGCCGGCAGGCCGCAGGCCTCGCGCATCACCCAGACCATGACGTCGAGCGGATTGGTGATGGTGATGACGAAGGCGCCGGGGCAATGCTGCTTGATGTTGCGGCCGACGGTGGCGACGACCTCGGCGTTCTTGCCGATGAGATCGTCGCGGCTCATGCCGGGCTTGCGCGGGAAACCGGCGGTGACGATCACGACATCGGATCCTGCGATGACCGAATAGTCATTGCCGCCGGCGATCTTGGCATCGAAGCCCTCGACCGGCGAGGCCTCGACGAGGTCGAGCGCCTTGCCCTGGGGCACGCCGTCGATAACGTCGAACAGCACGACGTCGCCCAGCTCCTTCAGCCCCGCCAGCAGGGCCAGCGTGCCGCCGATCTGCCCGGCGCCGATCAGCGCGATCTTGTTGCGTGCCATCCGCGACCTCTCGTTTTGGGAGCTTGGTTGGCCGGCGTCTTACTCCGAAATCACCGCGGGAGCAAGCGGCGGGACGGTACGGTTTTGGCCGCTGCACAAAATTTGTGCGCCTCGCGGACTACGTCGCCGGTGTACACCGACGACAAAAATTCAGCGTGCGTCGGTGACGTAGTACCGACTGTCGCAAATGAGTGATTCGTTTCGCCGACTCTGCTTTCGTCATGGCCGTGCTTGTCACGCGGCTGTCCGGTTAAAATTTTTGCGCGACTCACGCTCCTCCCGCGCCGCGCCAATGCCCTCAATCGTGATGCCCGGGCCATGACGAACGAGAAGGGCGTATCACGCATGTGCGATTCCGCTACTCGGGGACGCCAAAGATAGGCTCCGGACTCATGATACGCATGCACCCCTCAGCCGCCAAGGCTCTGGGCTTTCACGCAGAAAACGCGCGCTACCCGCGCCGCCCGGCGATGTAGTCCTCGCTCTGCATCTCGATCAGCCGCGAGACCGTGCGCTCGAACTCGAAGGCGCCGTCGCCCTCGACATAGAGCAGCGGCGGCGGCGCCTCGGCGGAGCAGATGAGGTTGCCGCGCACCTCGTAGAGCGTGTCGATGAACATGTTGAAGCGCCTGGCCGCGTCGCGGCCGTCCGGATTCAGCCGCGGGATCGCCTCGACAATGAAGGTGTGGAAGGTCTGGACCAGCGCGAGATAATCGGCCGGGCCGTGAGGCTCCCCGCAAAGCTGCGCGAAGCTGAACCAGGCGACGTTCTTGGCGGCGCGCGGCACGACGACGAAGCGCGCCTGCACCAGCAGCGTCTTGCTCGAGGCCGAGGCGTTGTCGGTGAGATCGGCAAAGGCGCGCTCCAGCGCGCGATAGGCGTTGTCGTCGGCCGGGGTGAAATAGACCTGGCGGCCGGCGAACCGCGCCATGCGGTAGTCGCGGCCGTCATCGAGCTCGAGGATGTCGAGCTTTTCCTTGAGCAGCGCGATGAAGGGCAGGAAGCGCTCGCGCTGCAGCCCGTCCTGGTAGAGATCGTCGGGCGCACGATTGGAGGTCGCCACCACCACCACGCCGGCCTCGAACAGCGCGGCGAAGAGGCGCCCCAGGATCATCGCATCGGCGATGTCGGTGACCTGGAACTCGTCGAAGCACAGCAGCGTCGCCTCGCGCACGATCGCTTGCGCCACCGCCGGGATCGGGTCGCCCTTCTTGGCGCGGCGCGCATGGATGCGCTCATGCACCTCGAGCATGAAGGCGTAGAAATGCACGCGGCGCTTCTTCTCCACCGGCGCGGTGGCGAAGAACATGTCCATGAGCATGCTCTTGCCGCGGCCGACGCCGCCGAAGAGGTAGAGCCCGAGCGGCGGCGGGTCGCTCGCCGGCGCCAGGCCGAGGCGCGCGCGCCAGCCATGCTCGCCATTGTTGGGCGTGTAGGTGGCGAGCGCCCGCCACAGGCTCTGCAGCTTGTCGACCGCCAGGCGCTGCGAGGAGGCCGGCATCAGCTCGCCGCTGTCCAGCCGTGCGCGGTACTGCGTCAGCGGACCATCGGTCGGACCGGGCGCAGGGGCAGCGGAGAGGGCGGGGAGCTTCGGCGACGACATGGACTGAGCGCAGGTCATACCGAAAAACGCCGCCTGGTGCAAAAACCCTTGACGCGTGCCCGGCCGCGGACGGCATCGGCCGGCGCAGGCGGGGATTGCAAGCACGGCCGAGGCGCGCGATAGAGACCAGGAGCGGAAAGGCTGGGGCCGTCGCGTGCCGACACGACCGGGATCACCGGGACTCCTTCGATTCTTCGGCCGGATCGGCGCGCATGGCTGGCGCGAGAGCGATTATTTCACCTTCAGCGTGCGGTCGCCGGTCCTTCGCCGCTGGCTCGCCGCGCGCCTCCCGGCGAAGCGGATGAGGATCCTTTCCGTCGGCTGCGG
>JBKQTR010000202.1:0-5420 GCA_052143095.1 Allostellaceae bacterium | reverse complement strand
GTGGGGCGCGCAGTGAGACGCTGGACGCCGCGGGCCCGTCGTGCCAGCCTTTGCGGAACCCAGGGAGGACAGGATGACAAATGCCGCGCCCGCCCGCGCCGATGCGCCCGTCACCGCCGAGCTCGCGCGCCGCGCCGCGGCATTGCGCCACGACGATCTGCCCGAGGAGGTGCGCCTGCTGGCGCGCCAATGCCTGCTCGACTGGCTGGCGGTGACGCTGGCGGGGTCGCGCGAGGAGCTCGCGCGCATCCTGCTGACCGAGGCGGAGGAGCAGGGCGGCGCGCCGACCGCGACCGTGATCGGCCATCGCCTGAAGCTGCCGACGCAGCAGGCGGCGCTGGTCAACGGCGCCGCCTCGCATGCGCTCGATTACGACGACGTCAACATGACCATGGGCGGCCATCCGACCGCGCCGCTGCTGCCGGCGGTGCTGGCGCTGGCCGAGGCGCGCGGCGCCAGCGGCGCCCAGGTGATCGCCGCCTTCGTCGCCGGCTATGAGACGCTCTGCCGCGTCGGCGCGCTGGTCTCGCCCGGCCATTACGCGCGGGGCTTCCACAACACCGCCACCGTCGGGAGCTTCGGCGCCGCCGCCGCCGCTTCCCATCTCCTCGGCCTTGGTGCTGCGCGCACCGCCACCGCTCTCGGCATCGCCGGAACCCAGGCGGCCGGATTGAAATCCATGTTCGGCACCATGTGCAAGCCGCTCCATGCCGGCAAGGCGGCGCAGAACGGGCTGCTCGCCGCGAGCCTCGCCGCGCGCGGCTTCACCAGCCGCGACGACGTGCTGGAATGCGCCCAGGGTTTCGCTGAGACGCAGAGCCCGGATTTCCGGCCGGAGCGCGCGTTGGCGCCGCCGCGCCAGGGCTGGCATTTGCGCGATAATCTCTTCAAGTATCACGCCGCCTGCTACCTGACGCATGCGCCGATCGAATGCGCGCGCGAGCTGCGCCGCCAGCCCGATTTCGATCCCGGCGCGGTGCGCGAGGTGGTGCTCAAGGTTGAGAGCGGCGCCGCCAAGGTCTGCCACATCCCGGCGCCGCGCACCGGGCTCGAGGCCAAGTTCTCGCTGCGCCTCACCACCGCCATGGGGCTGGCCGGGCTCGACACCGCGGCGCTCGAGACCTACAGCGAGAAGAATGCCGGCGATCCCCGGCTGGTGAGCCTGCGCGACAAGGTGACGGTCGATTTCCAGCCCGACTGGCCGCACACCGTGGCGGTGCTCACCGTGACCTTGAGCGATGGCCGCGTGCTGGAGGCGCGCCACGACAGCGGCCTGCCGGCGAGCGATCTCGCGGCGCAGGGCCGCCGCCTGGAGGCGAAGTTCATGAGCCTCGCCGCGCCGGTGCTCGGCGGCGCCCAGGCCGAACGCCTCTCTGCCGCCGTCGCCGGCCTTGACCGGCTGCGCTCGATCGCGGAGCTGACGCGGCTCTGCGTCGCGGGTTGAGGAGCGCTATGAAGCGAGTCCTTCTCCCTCTCCGCCCTCGGGGGCGGAGAGGGTTGGGGTGAGGTGGGGGCGCCCCGGAGCCAGCAGATCGCCGCCAACGCGCGCGAGCTACAGCGGCATCGCTCCGCGCGCCCACCTCATCCTAAATCCTTCTCCGCCCTGAAGGGCGGAGAAGGACTTGCCGCCCAAGGAGACACGCGATGGATCTCGATCTGCGCAAGCGCCACGCGCTCGTCACCGGCTCGACCGACGGCATCGGCTTCGCCATCGCCGAAGGATTTGCCGCCGAGGGCGCCGCCGTCACCCTCAACGGCCGCAGCCGCGAGCGCGTCGAGCGCGCCGTGGCGCTGTTGGCCTCGCGCGCGGCCGGCGCGCCCATCGACGGCATCGCCGCCGACGCCGCCACCGCCGCCGGCGCCGCGGCGATCATCGCCCATCGCCCGCGGACGGACATTCTGGTCAACAATCTCGGCATCTTCGAGACGAAGCCGTTCTTCGAGATCCCCGACAGCGACTGGCTGCGCTTCTTCGAGACCAACGTGCTGAGCGGCGTGCGCTTGGCGCGGCACTACGCGCCGGCGATGCGCGAGCAGGGCTGGGGGCGCATCCTCTTCGTCTCGAGCGAGAGCGCGCTCAACATTCCGCGCGAGATGATCCATTACGGCATGACCAAGACGGCGCAGCTCGCGGTCTCGCGCGGCCTCGCCATCGAGCTTGCCGCCACCGGCGTCACCGTCAACGCCATCCTGCCGGGCCCGACCATGACCGCCGGCGTCGCCGCGTGGCTCGAGCAGGCGGCGGCGAAGGCGGGCAAGCCGGTCGCCGAGATCGAGGCGGATTTCTTCCGCAGCGCGCGGCCGAGCTCGCTCATCCGCCGCTTCGCCGCGCCCGAGGAAGTCGCCAATCTCGCGGTCTATCTCGCGAGCCCCCGCGCCGCGGCGACGACCGGCGCCGCGCTGCGCGTCGATGGCGGCGTGGTGAGCAGCATCGTCTGACGGCGGCGGCGGCGGCCTCAACCGCGCGTCACCTCGATCTCGTCATAGCGCTTCCAGCGATAGACCAGCATCGCGACCAGCCAGCTCGCGATGAAGATGCCGATGATGAGGCAGCCGATTGTGCCGGAATGGCGGTTGAGCTCGCCCAAATCGCGCCAGAAGCCGCCGGCGCGGTCGAGCTTGTCGGCGACGAGGCCGAGCGCCTCGATGCCGCCGACGATCGCCGCCGCCACCACCGAGACGAAGGTGATGGTGAGGTTGTAGTAGAGCCTGCGCAGCGGCTTCATGAACGCCCAGCCATAGGCGCCGAGCATCAGCACGCCGTCGCTGGTATCGACCAGCGACATGCCGGCGGTGAACAACGCGGGGAAGATCAGGATCGACCAGATCGACAGCCCGCGCGCGGCTTCCGCGGCGGAGATGCCGAGCAGCCCGATCTCGGTCGCGGTGTCGAATCCCAAGCCGAAGAGGAAGCCCAGCGGATACATCTGCCAGCTCGCGCCGATGAAGCGGAAGAGCGGCCGGAAGATGCGGGCGAGCAGGCCGCGCCCGGCGAGGAACAGGTCGAGATCGGCCTCGACATAGCGCCCGCCGCGCCGCACCCGGTGGAAGCTGCGCCAGAGCTGGACGAGAACGACGAGATTGACCAGCGCGATGAGGAAGAGAAACCCCGCCGAGACGCCGGTGCCGATGAGCCCGCCGAGTTCCTTCAGCGCGCCGACGCGGCCCTGCAGCGTCGCGGCGGCGAGCGCGATCGCGGTCGAGGCCAGCACCACCACGCTGGAATGGCCGAGCGAGAAGAAGAATCCGACGCCGATCGGGCGCTTGCCCTGCTGCATCAGCTTGCGCGTGACGTTGTCGATGGCGGCGATATGATCGGCATCGACGGCATGGCGCGCGCCGAAGCTGTAGGCCAGCAGCGCGGTGCCGAGCAGGACGGGATAACCGCGAAACGCGGTGAGCGCCCAGGCCCAGGCGAGAAGATTGGCCGCAACGAGGAGGAGGTAGAGCCCGGCGAGCCTGCGGGCGACGCTCCCGTCCCCCTCCCTCAGCTGAGACCACACCGCTCGGATCATGCCGCTTTCCGTCTCCCCCGACGAGCCTCGCCTATAGGAAGCGCAAAGCCCGCAAGTCAAGCGCGCGCCGCCGAGCGAACCCGAAGAGGGTTCAACACGGAGACACGGAGGTCACGGAGAAAGAAAAGTTCTGTGGGCCGCGTAGCGGCCCAATACCCTCTTCTCCGTGACCTCCGTGTCTCCGTGGTGCATCCCAACGATCTCCTGTGCGCGCTCACAGCGCGGTGCGCAAATCCCACAGCTCCGGAAAGAGGCGGATCTCGAGCAACCCGCGCAGATATGCCACGCCTTGCGTGCCGCCGGTGCCGGGCTTGCCGCCGATGATGCGCTCGACCGTGGTGACGTGGCGGAAGCGCCATTGGCGGAAGAAATCCTCGAGATCGACCAGCTCCTCGCCGAGCTCGTAGAGGTCCCAATAGCGCTCGGTGTCGCGATAGACGCTCATCCACGCCGCCTCGACCGACGGCTCCGGCCGGTAGGTGGCACGCCAGTCGCGCGTCAGCGCGGCGTCGGCGATGGGAAGGCCGCGCCGCGCGAGCAGCCGGATCGCCTCGTCATAGATGCTCGGCGCCGCCAGCAGCGAGGCGAGCTCGGCATGGATCGCGTCGCGATGCCGGAACGGCGCCAGAAGCTCGGCGCGCTTGTTGCCGAGGAGGAACTCGATGGCGCGGAACTGATGCGACTGGAAGCCCGAGGAGCGGCCGAGGAGCTCGCGGAAATCCATGTACTCGCTCGGCGTCAAGGTCGACAGCACGTCCCAGGCCTGGATGAGCTGCGCCATGATGCGCGAGACGCGCGCCAGCATCTTGAAGGCCGGCGCCAGCTCGTCCTGGCGCAGCTGCTGGATCGCGGCCTTCAACTCGTGGATGACCAGCTTCATCCAGAGCTCGGTGGTCTGGTGCTGGATGATGAACAGCATCTCGTTGTGGTTGGGCGATAGCGGGCGCTGCGCCTCAAGCAGGCGGTCGAGCTGGAGGTAATCGCCATAGCTCATCTCGGCGCTGAAATCGGTATGCGCGCCGCTGGCGTCCTGTGTGGGTTTCTTCGGCATGTGCCTCACTTTTTCCCGAGGGAGATCACGTCACCAGCGCCCGGCGATGAAACTCCGGCCGGTCCCAGGCGCCGGTCCTAAGGATGTCGGCGAGCGCCGCCGCCGCGTCCCAGGCGTCGACGAAGCGCGTATAGAGCGGCGCGAAGCCGAAGCGCAGGATGTCGGGCGCGCGGAAATCGCCGATGACCCCGCGGGCGACCAGCGCCTGCATGACGGGCCAGCCCTGCGCGTGGCGGAAGCTCACCTGGCTGCCGCGGCGCTCACCGTCGCGCGGCGACAGCAGCGCAAGGCCGAGCCCCGCCGCTTCCTGCTCGACCGCGGCGATGAAGGTCTCGGTGAGCCGCAGCGATTTCTCGCGCAGCGCCGCGGGTGTGGCGCCGAGCAGCACATCGACCCCGGCCTCGAGCGCCGCCAGCGACAGCACCGGCGGCGTGCCTGAGACATAGCGGCCGATGCCCGGCGCCGGGCGGTAATCGGGGGCAAAGGCGAAAGGCTCGGCATGGCCGAGCCAGCCCGAGAGCGGCTGCATGAAGCGCTCCTGGTGGCGTGGGGCGACCCAGACGAAACCCGGCGCGCCCGGCCCGCCATTCAAATATTTGTAGCCGCAGCCGACGGCGAAATCGGCGCCGGCGGCGGTGAGATCGACCGGCACGGCGCCGGCGCTGTGCGCGAGATCCCACAGCATGAGCGCGCCTTGCGCTTGCGCCGCCGAGGTGATCGCCGCCATGTCGTGCATCGCGCCGCTGCGGTAGTTGACATGGGTCAGCATCAGCACCGCAGTCTCGGCGTCGAGCGCGCCGGCGATCTCGTCGGCGGCGACGAGCCTCAAGGCATGCCGCCCCCCGAGCAGTCCC
>JBKQTR010000201.1:0-51592 GCA_052143095.1 Allostellaceae bacterium | reverse complement strand
TTCGAGGCGGTGATCATCGGCGGCCTCGGCAGCCTCTGGGGCACGCTGGCCGGCGGCGTCATCCTCGGCATCGCCCAGTCGGTCGGCGCCGCGCTCGATCCCGGCTGGGAGATCCTCGCCGGCCATGTCGCTTTCCTGCTCGTGCTGGTGATCCGGCCGCGCGGGCTCTTCCCGAAGCTGGCCGATTGATGCAAGCCCCCTGGCGCATCGAGCGCTCGACCGCCGCCAGCCGCGCCGCGCTCGTCGCTGGCGCGGTAGTGCTCGTGGTGCTGCTGGCGCTGCCGGCCTGGGGCGACAGCGGCGACATGCGGCTTGCGGTCGAGATCTGCTACTACCTCGCGCTCGCCCAGGCCTGGAACCTGCTTGCCGGCTATACCGGCTTGGTCTCGGTCGGCCAGCAGGCCTATGTTGGGCTCGGCGGCTACGCCTTCTTCGCGCTCAGCGTGCTGGCGGGGCTGCCGCCGCTGGCCGCGCTGGCGCTCGCCGGGCTCGCCGCCGCGGCGCTGGCATTGCCTACCGCCTTTATCGTCTTCCGCCTGCGCGGCGCCTATTTCGCCATCGGCACCTGGGTCGTGGCCGAGGTCTTCCGCCTGCTGCTGGCGCTGGTGACGCCGCTCGGCGGCGGCACCGGCATGAGCCTGCCGGTGGCGGTGGTGCGCGAGCTCGGCGAGAGCCGCGCGGCGCGCGACCTCATCACCTACTATCTCGGTCTTGGCCTCGGCCTGGGCACGGTGCTGCTGGTGTTCTTCTGGCTGCGTTCGCGCCAGGGGCTGGCGCTGACCGCGATCCGCGATTCCGAGACCGCGGCGGCGAGCGTCGGCGTCGACAACCGCCGTACCAAGCTCGTGGTCTATCTCATCGCCGCCGGCATCACCGGCCTCGTCGGCGCGCTCGCCTTTCTCGAGAAGCTGCGCATCTCGCCCGACGCCGCTTTCAGCGTCGGCGATTGGACGGCGAACGTCATCTTCATCGTCGTCATCGGCGGCATCGGCAGCATCGAGGGGCCGATCCTCGGCACCATCGTCTTCTTCGCGCTGCGGGCGCTGCTGGTCGATTACGGCGCATGGTACCTGATCACGCTGGGCGCACTCGCGGTCGCGGTCATGCTGCTGGCGCCGCAGGGCCTGTGGGGGGTCATCGCCCGGCCGCTGGGCCTGCAATTCTTTCCCGTGCAACGGCGCCTGCGCCTGTCAGACCGTATTTCTCCCACGGGCATGCGCTGCGACGGCGATCTTTGACGCCAGGGCAGGAGCCGGGACGCGCGGCGATGCTTGCATCGTGAGCGTCCCGGCGACGCCCCCTGGCGTCAAAGAGCGCCGTCCCTTTGGGTTGCACCCTGTTGGCGCGCTGCCGCGTCGCTCGGCCTTGACGATGCGCGAGGCATCGCCTGCGGCCTCGCTCCTAACATCGCGCCAACAGGGTGCAACGCAGCACGTGCCCGTGGGAGAAATACGGTCTAAACTCGCTGCCGCACGGCGCGCCGGAGGTTCCGGCCGCCGCACGCGGCGACTGACAGGGAGGAAGAACCCATGCGCCTTTCCCGACGCGCGCTGCTCGCGGCCGCCGGCGCCCTGCCGCTGCTCGGCGCCCGCTCCGGCCTCGCCGCCGATCCCGCCAGGATCCGTATCGGCTGGGTGGTGGCGAGCTCCAACTGGCCTGCTTTCCTCTTCGCCAAGGAGGGCATCGCCGAGCACCAGGGCGCAAGCTACCTGATGGAGGATATGCACTTCTCCGGCACGCCGCAGATGATCACCGCGCTCGCCTCCGGCGATCTCGACATCGGCACGTTGGCCTACTCCTCCTTCGCGCTCGCCGTCGAGAACGCGAAGATGGACGATTTGCGGATCATCGCCGACGATTTCCAGGATGGCGTTCCCGGCTACTACTCCGACGAGTATATGGTGCTGAAGGACAGCCCGATCCGTACCGTCGAGGATCTCAAGGGCAAGGTGCTCGCCACCAACGGCGCCGGCAGCGCCGTCGACATCGGGCTGCGCGCCATGCTGGAGAAGCACGGGCTCGCGGACAAGAAGGACGTCACCATCATCGAGATCGGCCTGCCGAACATGAAGGCGGTGCTGAGCGAGAAGAAGGCCGATTTGATCTGCGCGGTGACGCCGTTCTCGTGGGATCCCGGGCTGCGCTCGATCGCGCGCACGCTCTTTACCCAGAAGGAAGCGGTCGGCACGACGCAGATGATCGTCTGGGCGGCGCGCGCCGGCTTCCTCGAGAAGAACCATGCCGCGATGGGCGATTTCATGGCGGATGCGCTGCGTGCGCGGCGCTTCTATCTCGACCCGGCCCACCACAAGGAGGCGGTCGAGCTCGTCGCCAAGGTGGCGCACCTGCCGCCGGAGCGGCTCGAGGACTGGCTCTTCACCAAGAACGACTACTACCGCGATCCCGACGGCCTGGCCGATCTCGACGCGCTCCAGGCCAATGTCGATCTGCAGCGCGAGCTCGGCTTTCTGAAATCGGGCTTCGATGTCCGCAAATATGCCGATCTCGATTTCGCCCGCGCGGCGGTGGCGAGCCTCAAATAGCGCGGCGCAGCAGGTCGGGGGCGAAGCCGATGCGCTGCTGCGCCGCGACGAGGCGCGGCGTCGGACCGATGGCGATGCCCCAATGATCGTTGCGCCCGGGCGGCCAAGCCCATTCCTCGGGACCGCGCACGCGGTAGGTGGCATCGACCTGCTCGACCTCGGCGGTATATTCGATGACGACGTCATCGGGGCCGACGAAATAGGCGAAGACGTTGTTGCCGGGCCCGTGCCGGCCGACGCCCCAATCGATGGCGTAGCCGTTGTCGCGCATGCGGCCGGCGCCGCGCATCACCGAGTCGATGTCCGGCATCTCGAAGGCGATATGGTGCAAGGTCGGCCGCTCGCCCTGGGCGAAGGCGATGCTGTGATGATCGCTGTTGCAGCAGAGAAAGGTGAGGTGCCGCGTGCGGTCGATGATGCGAAAGCCGAGATGGCGGCAGTAGAACGCGCTGATCGCCGCCGGGTCGGGCGCGTTGAGCACGATATGCGTGATCTTGCCCGGCCGGTCGGCTCGCGGGGCGGCATCGGCGTGCTGCGCGGCGCCGGCGAGGATGCGCAGCGTGCGTCCGTCGGGATCGCGCAAGCAGAAGCCGTAGCCGCCGCCGGGCGCAGACAGCGGCGCCGGCGCCTCGAGCTCGGCGGTCCCGGCGTGTCGCAGACCGGCGTGGAGCGCGTCGACCGCGCTGCGGTCGGGTGCGGTGAGATCGATGCGCAGCAGCGCCGGCTCGTCGCGGGCGTGCAATGCGAGCAGGTGATGCTGCGCCCCGGTGCCGCGGAGATAGACGGCCTCGGCCCGCCGGGCGACGGTCTCGAGCCGCCAGACCTCACTATAGAATTTGGCGCGCGCGGCGAGATCGGCGACGCCGAGATCGACGCTGCGTACGCCGTCTACCGCGACCCCGGTCATGGCGCCTGCTCCCGCTTTGCCTCGCCGGAGCCTACCGCGCCGGCCGCGGCGAGGCAAAGCGGTCGGGCAGCCGCCGGATGATGCCTAAAAGATGCCTAAAAAGCGTTTCTTTTGCGTGGGCGGATGAAACGATTGATTAACAACCACCTGATATCGCTGGAGTCTGGAGAAAGCACCTTCAATGTCCCTAGCCTGGAAGGGCAACATATGCCCGCGCATCAGCCTGCGCTCGCGGCTCGTCCTGTTGGTGCTGCTGGCGCTGCTGCCGGCGCTTATCTTCTTCGTCCACTATGTCCATAGGGAGCGCGATCAGCTCATCGCCCAGGCGCAGGCGCGCGTGCTGTGGTTCGCGCGCGCCTGGGCGGGCAATCACGACGCGCTGGTGCACGAGGCGGGGCTCCTGCTCGAAGCCGCGCGGCGCGAGCCGGCGCTGGCCGAGGCGACGCCGGAAGGCTGCGCCCAGGCGCTGCAGCTTCTGGCGGCGAGCGTGCATTGGTCGTCGGAGGTCGATGTCATCGACCGCAACGGCATCGTGGTGTGCGCCAGCGAGCCGGAAGAGCGGCGGCATGTCCCGCCGTTGCCTTTTGTCGACGAGATTTTCGCCAGCCACGGTCTCGCGGTCAGCGAGTTCCAGCTCGACGGCGCCGGGCGCTCGCTCGCTTTCGCCGGGCGGCGGCTGGCCGGCGCGCCGGAGCGCGCCGTCATCGCCGCCATCGATCTCGCCGAGATTCAGCGTCACACCGAGAGCGAGGCCGACGGCGCGCGCTACAGCATCTTGGTGATCGGACGCAACGGCGTGCTGCTCGCGCGCGACCCCGAGGCGGCGGGGCTGGTCGGCGCGCCGATCGGCGCTGCGCATCCGCTGATGCCCGGCCTTATGGTCAAGACCGAGGGCATCGCCGAGGGCAGCGGCCGCGACGGCGTCGAGCGCCTGTTCGCCTTTACCCAATTGCCGCAGACCGGCGCCAAGATCTCGGTCGGCCTGGCGCGTGCCGATGTGCTTGGCGGCGAGGAGCGCAGCGCCAACCGGCAGCTTGCCGTGCTCGCCGCCGTCGCCGCATTGGCGCTCGCCGGCGCTTGGCTGCTGGGCGAATTCTCGGTCCTGCACTGGGTGCGGGCGCTGCGCCGCGCCGCCGACGCCTTCGCGCGCGGCGACCTCACCCATCGCGTCGCGCTGTCGCCCGCCGCCGGCGAGTTCGCCATGCTGGGCGAGGCGTTCAACCGCATGGCGGCCATCATCGAGGCGCGCACCGCCGCCGTCGCCGTCAGCGAGCATCGCTTCCGCGACATCGCCGAGGTCGCCGGCGATTTCTTCTGGGAGCGCGACGCCAACGGGCGCCTCACTTTCCTCTCCGAGCGCTTCACCGAGGTGACGGGGATGCCGGCAGTCGACATCATGCACGAGCCGGCCGGGTACATAGCGCGTCTGATGTCCGGCGGCGGCGGCGACGCGGCGCGGCTCGGCACCGCGCTTTCCCACCGCCAGCCGTTCCGCAATCTGAACCTGCGCCTCACCTTGCCCTCAGGCGAGGTGCGCTGGTGGCGCCTCAGCGGCAAGCCCTTCTTCGACGCGGCGAGCGGCGCGTTCTTGGGATTTCGCGGCGCCGGCAGCGAGGTGACCGATGCGATCGTGGCCGAGCAGGAGCTGCGCGTCGCCAAGGAGGCGGCCGAGGCGGCGAATGTCGTGAAGTCCGAGTTCCTGGCGACGATGAGCCACGAGCTGCGCACACCGCTCAACGCCGTTATCGGCTTCTCCGAGATCATGCAGCAGGAGTTGCTGGGGCCGATGGGCGTCGCCGCCTATCGCGACTATGCGGCCGACATCCTCTACAGCGGCCAGCACCTGCTGGCGATGATCAACGACATCCTCGACTTCGCCAAGATCGATGCCGAACGCCTGCATCTCAGCGAGGAAGCGGTCGATCTCGTTGCTCTCGCGCGGCGCACCGCCCGCACCATCGAGCCGCAGGCGCGCACCGCCGCCATCGCCGTCGCCGTCACCTCCGAGCAAGCGGCGCTGGCGGTGTGGGGCGACGAGCGGCGGCTCCGGCAGGTGCTGCTCAACCTCGTCAGCAATGCCGTGAAGTTCACGCCGATGGGCGGCACGGTCGAGATCGAGCTGCGCCGCACCGCCAGCGGCCAGACGCAAGCGATCGTGCGCGATACCGGCATCGGCATCGCGGCGGAGGAGCTGCCGCAAGTGACGGAACCGTTCCGCCAGGTCGAGTCTGGCCATGCGCGCCGGCACGACGGCACCGGCCTCGGCCTGGCGATCTGCGACCGTCTCGTCCGGCTGCATGGCGGCACGCTGTCGCTTGCCAGCACGGTCGGCCAGGGCACCGCCGTCACCGTCACCTTGCCGGCAACGCGCACCCTCTCCGGCGATCAGAGCGGCGTGCTGCAGTTTCGCACGAAATCCGGCAAGTCTTCGCCTTAAGGCGGGTTCCGGGAACGTGGAACCATCGATCTGCTCGAAACGCGCCCTAAGGTAGCATCCGCCGGGGGCTCGAACGGCACATCCGCCGCTCCGCTCAGCCGAAAGCAGGCGCGATGACGGCAATGCCCACGCCGGTGAGGATCAGCCGGAGGGCGAGCGCGATGGCGAGGGAACGGTAGGGCATAGCGGGCTTCCTGGGGGGCTCGCGCCCGCGTCTCCAGCGGGCGGCTGCCTTCTGCCCATCACATGCGGCCCGCAGTATGATTTGAGAATTGCCGGAATCCAGAAAACATTGTTTTCTGGCAATGAACAATCACGGGACCGCCGATGGACCGCCTCACCAGCCTCGAGGTCTTCGTCAAAGTCGTTGAGAGTCAAAGCTTTGCCGCCGCGGCGCGCGAGGTCGGGCTGTCGCCGGCAATGGTCAGCAAGCACATCCAGGCGCTGGAGGAGCGGCTGGGCGCGCGGCTGCTGAACCGGACCACGCGACGTCTCAGCCTGACCGAGGTCGGGCGCGGCTATTTCGAGCGTGCCCGCCAGCTCCTGACCGAGCTCGAGGAGGCCGACCGCGCCGCCAGCGACCTGCAGGCGGCGCCGCGCGGCCTGCTCAAGATGAATGCGCCGTTCTCCTTTGGCATTCGCCATGTCGGGCCGGCGGTTGCCGCCTATCTCGCCGCCTATCCCGAGGTGAGCATCGATATCAGCCTCAACGACCGCTACGTCGACATCCTGGCCGAAGGGGTCGATTTGGCGCTGCGCATCGGCCGGCTCGCCGATTCCAGCCTGATCGCCCGCCGCCTGGCACCGATCCGGCTGGTGGTCTGCGCCGCGCCCGCCTATCTCGAGCGCCACGGCACGCCGCGCACGCCCCAGGACCTCGCCGCGCATAACTGCCTGCTTTACACCTACGCCTCGACCGTCGATGAGTGGCGCTTCATCGGCCCCGGCGGCGAGGACGCGGTGGTCCGCGTCTCCGGCCATCTCCTCGCCAATAACGGCGATATCATCGTGGCGGCGGCGCTGGACGGGCTCGGCATCGCGCTGGCCCCGACCTTCATGGCCGGCGAGCATGTCCAGGCCGCGAAGCTCGTCACCCTGCTGCCGGGCTACGCTGCGCCCGAAGGCGCGCTCTACGCCGTCTATCCGCCCGGCCGCCATCTCTCGCCCAAGCTGCGCAGCTTCGTCGATTTCCTGGTCCAACGCTTCGGCGAGGAGCCGGAATGGGATCGCTGGTGCCGGGAGAGCCGGGCCGTGACGCGATGATTGCTAGAGCCTGCACGGCCGGCTACAAGATCTCGGGGCTCATCTCGGGGAGGAGACAGCGCTATGGTTCAAATGGTTGATTCCATCGCCGCGCGAAACGAGGGGCTGGCCGTGCTGCTCGGGCGCCTGGCGATCGGTGCGCTCTTTCTGCCGAGCGGCTTCGGCAAGCTGAGCGCTCCCGCCGGCTTCGCGCAGTATCTCGCGGCGAAGGGCGTGCCGGGTCCGGTCATCGCCTGGGCGGTGCTGGCGGGGCTGATCGAGTTCTTCGGCGGGCTCGCCGTCGTGCTCGGCTTCAAGACGCGGACGGCAGCGATCCTGCTCTTCATCTTCACCATCGTCGCGGCGTTCATCGGCCATCCCTACTGGACGTTTGACGACGCGGCGGCGCGGATGCCGCAGTACATCAATTTCTGGAAAGACATCGCCATCGGCGGCGGGCTGCTCTTCCTCTTCTCCCGCGGCGCCGGGTCGCTCAGCGTCGACCGGCGCTAGCGCGACGCCGGGGGCGTCGTCGCTGGCGGCGTCAGCGGTTGCGCAAGCAGCCGCGAGAGCCGCACCGTGCGCCGATAGCCGCAGGTCTATCCCGCCACCGCCGGCATGATCTCGCGGGCGAAGGCCTGGAGCGTCGCCGGCGAGGGCGCGGGATCGACCAGCAGCACATAGCCGACGCCGCCGGCCTCGAGCCGCTTCAGCCGGGCGATGATCTCCGCCGGCGTGCCGAGCAGCGGCGCGTCGTCATCCTCGGCGGTGAAGTTGGGATCGGCATAGCGCTCGGCGCCGGGGCCGCGCGCGAGCGTGCCGATGTTGCGGATCACCTGCACGCGCGTTTGCAGCGCCTTTTGCCGCTCCTCGGCGCTGCGCGCGATCTGCAGCCCGCGGGTGACGCCGACCATCATCGGATCGTAGGGCCGGCCGACCCTGGCGCATTCCTCGCGGAAGATGGCGACGCGCTCGATGGTGAGATCGGTCGAGCCGATCTGGTCGAGCAGCAGATTGTAGCCCTCGCGCGCGGCGCGGCGGATCGAGTCGGCGCTGCCGGCGCCGAGCCAGAACGGCGGGTGCGGGCGCTGCACCGGCGCCGGCTCGACGACGACATCGGCATAGTGCCAGCGCTTGCCGTGATGCGAGAAGCGCGCCGCGCTGGTCCAGGCCGTGCGGATGATCTCGATCGCCTCGTCGAAGCGCTCGGTGGCCTCCTCGATCGGCACGCAGAAGCCGCTGAACTCGTAATCGCGATAGCCCTTGCCGACGCCGAAATCGAGCCTGCCGCCCGAGAGCAGGTCGAGCGTCGCCGCCTGTTCCGCCACCAGCACCGGATTGTGCCAAGGTAGCACGACGACCGCCGTGCCGAGGCGGATGGTCTTGGTGCGCGCGGCGAGATAGGCGAGCAAGGTCAGCGAGGCCGAGACCTGGGCATGGCCGGTGAAATGGTGCTCGACCAGGAAGATGCTGCGGAAGCCGAGCCGCTCGGCCTCGGCGATATAGTCGATGAACTCGCCATAGCCCTGGCTGTCGCCGCTGGGGCCGCCGCGCTTTGCCCGGGCGCCGCCGAAGAGACCGAATTTCATGCCGTCCTCCGAGTCTATGCAAGAAAGGCGCGCAGCGCGCGGCGGAATTCTTCGGGCTGCTGCAGGATCGAGCAATGCTTGGCTGGGCCGAGCCAGACCGAGCGCGCGCCGGCGATGGTGCCGGCGAGCCAGCGCGCGGCCTCCTGGAAGGGCGGCAGCTCCTGCTCGCCGCAGATCACCAGCGTCGGGCTCTTGATCGCGGCCGCGAGCGGCCGGAGATCGGCGGCGCCGAGCGCCTCGCAGGCCAGCGCATAGCCTTCGCCCGAGCAGCGCCCGAGCGTGTCGCGGACATAGCGCACCGCCGGCGGGTCGGCGGCGACGAAATCTGCGGTGAACCAGATGCGCAGCAGCCCCTCCACCAGCGCGGCGACGCCGTCGCGGCGCGCGGCCGCGGCGCGCTCGACCCACATCGTGCGGCTGTCATCGGTGTAGCGCGGCGTGGTGTCGATCAGCACGAGCTTCTCCACCAGCGCCGGCTCGGTCGCGGCGATGTGCTGCGCCACCAGCCCGCCGAGCGAGATGCCGGCGACATGGGCGCGGGCGATGCCGGCGCGGGCGAGCAAGGCTGCGAGCTGGGCGGAGAGCTCGGCGATGCCGTAGCCGGCTGGCGGCAGCTTTGTCTCGTGATGGCCGGGGAAGTCGTAGCTCAGCAGCGTGAACTCCTGCTCGAGCCCCGCGGCGGCGATGTCCCAGAGATGATGGTCGACGCCGAGGCAATGCAGCAGCACCAGCGCCGGCCCGCTGCCGCGCCGATGCAGCCTGATGCCGCCGGGATCGAGGGCGTGCGTCGTCATGTCAGGCTCTCCTTGGGACCGGCGTGGCGCCGGTGATCTGCTCAAGCGCCAAGCCCCTGGTCTCGAGGCCGACCGCCAGCAGGGTGCGATGCCAGCCCGAGAAGGGCAGGCTTGCGAGACGCGCGACGAGCGATGCGGCTTTATCGCCTGGATCGGCCATCTTCTCCCGGTCGAGCCTTGTGCTGCGCCGGCGCGGCGCCGGGCTCGTTCCGGCTAGATTATCAAGAGATCACCAGCGCCGTCGATGGGCTGCGCGACCGGACTATCCCACCCGGTGCGCGGCGATCCGCGCCGCCACCTCGCGCTGCCAATCCGCCATCGGCCGGAAGCCCGGCCGGACGCGGCAGAAGGCCTCGGTCTCCGCCAGGATCTCCGCCGCGTCGCGGTCGAGGTCGATCGGCTCGCGCACCGGCTGGGTGACATGCCAGGGAGTATCCGTGAAGACCTCGAGCCGGTTGCCTTCGGGGTCCCGGAAATAGATCGACCAGGCATTGCCATGGGTGACCGCGACCAGCTCGCGCGGCGCCTCGCGGCCGATGCGGCGCCAGAAGAGCAGCAGCTCGCCGAGCGTGTCGAGGCGGAAGGAGACCTGGTTGACGATGCGGTCGGGCAGGCCCGGCGGGCGGCCTTCCACCAGCACGAGCTGGTGATGCTCGCGCGGGTCGCGGCTGAGGAAGGTGAGGGCGGCGTCGCCCAAGCGGCCATGGTCGGTCACGGCAAAGCCCAGCACGCCGCTGTAGAAATCGACCATGCGCGCCATCTCGGCGACGAACAGCCCGATATGGCTGAAGCGCAACGCGAGCGGCGCTTCGCTCACGCTCGCGCCTGCCGCCTCAGGCAGCGGAGGATTCCGGCTCCGTCACATAGTCCTCGCGCCGCTCGAGCCAACCCACCATCTCGGCGTCGTTGGGATCGCGCACCTCGAGCGCCGCCCGGCCGATCTCGGCGGGGATGATGCCGAGCGCGGTGTCGATCGCATCGTCCGGGTCGCTCGCGCGGACCACGGCCAACGGCTTATCCCCCTGGATTACGGTGTAGATACGCATGCCGTCCTCCACCCTCTTTCGATCTAGTTTATCTAAAACACCGGAGATGGCCAGCAGAGCCTTATTTTTTGCCCTGAGGGCGGGAAATATTCTGCAAAAACTACTATGCAGGTAGAATGTTCTCTCGCTCCGAAGCCGCCCCGCGCGAACCGCCGCGGCGAATCGCAATTGCCGCGTTGCCCTAGCCGGTTTCCCGCTGAATTGGGCCGCGCATGACTCGCCGTGCCCTCGTTGAGGCCATCATCAATGGGAACGGAAATCCGGTTCCCGCTTTTCGCCGGTTGAAAGGTGGGGCTTGGGTAAGGGGCGCGGCTTCAAAAAAGAAGCAGCCCGACAACGCTCTGAGCGGTGTCGGGCTGAAGCGTCGCGTCGGAAAAAGACCTGTGTCGCCGGGAAGGACCCGGCGATCACGCGGCGAGGGCCGCGTCCGGCGCGAGAAAGTCGTGGCCCAGCGCTTCGGCGACAGCCGGGTGGGTGACGCAGCCATCATGGACGTTGAGCCCGTGACGCAAATGCGGGTCGTCCAGCAGCGCCTGCCGCCAACCCTTGTCGGCCAGCGCCAGGATGAACGGCAAAGTGACGTTGTTGAGCGCGAAGGTCGACGTCCGGGCGACGCCGCCCGGCATGTTGGCGACGCAATAGTGGACGACGCCATCCACCACATAGGTCGGATGGGAATGGGTCGTCGCCTTCGACGTCTCGGTGCAGCCGCCCTGGTCGATGGACACATCCACGATTACCGAGCCCTTTTTCATGGTCGAAAGCATCTTTCGCGTCACCAGCTTCGGCGATGCGGCGCCGGGAACGAGCACCGTCCCGACGACCAAGTCAGCCCCGGCGACGAGTTGCGCCAGCCCGTCGCGCGTTGGGAAGACCGTCTTGATCCGCGCTCCGAACTGACCCACCAGACGGCGCAGCACTTCTGCGGAGCGATCGACCACCGTCACGTCCGCGCCTGCGCCGACCGCCATTGACGCGGCGTTGGTGCCGGCGACGCCACCGCCGAGGATCAGCACATTGGCCGGCGGCACGCCCGGGACCCCGGGCAACAGGATGCCGCGGCCGTGCTGCGCATTCTCCAGGCAGTGAGCGCCGACCTGAATCGACATGCGGCCGGCGACTTCTGACATCGGCGTCAGCAGAGGCAGCGCGCCGGAGGGGCTGGTCACGGTCTCGTAGGCGATGCACGTGGCGCCGGAGCGGATCAGATCATTGGTCTGCTCCGGATCGGGCGCGAGGTGGAGGTATGTGAATAGAATCTGGCCCGGGCGAAGCTTCTGGCGTTCCGCCGACAGCGGCTCTTTGACCTTGACGACCAGATCGGCCGCCGACCAAATGGCGTCGGCTTCGGCGACGATCTCCGCACCCGATTTGGCAAAGTCGGCGTCGGCAATGCCGGCCCCATCGCCCGCGCCGGCTTCGACACGGACCCGGTGGCCATGGGCCACGAGCTCGGTGACCGACGACGGGACGAGACCGACGCGGCCTTCGTGGTCTTTGATCTCCTTCGGCACGCCAATCAACATGAGTTACGCCCTCTTCGACAGCGCCAATCCGCCTATGACACAGCACTATATGCGCATGGATGCGGAATTTTCCGCTAATCTTTGGCGCAATACGGGCGCATATTCGTTGAATATGCTCTTATTGACGGTTATGATCGCATTTTATGCGAAGCATCGATCTCGACGAGCGCGACTACCTGATTCTGGACGAGCTCCAACGCGACGGAGCCCGCACAAACGCCGAACTGGCCGCGCGGGTCAACCTCTCCCCATCGGCCTGCCTGCGGCGGGTCGGTATTCTGAGGGACAGCGGCCTCATCGACGGAACCCATGTGATCCTCGATCAGGCTAAGGCCGGGTTCAAAGGGACGGCCTTCGTGTTCATCGCCCTCAAGGGCCAGGACCGGGAGACCTTGGCCGGGTTTGAAGCGGCCATGGCCGGCGTGCCGCACATCCAGGAGTGCTATCTCCTCGCGGGCCAGTCCGACTACCTGCTGCGCGTCGTGTATCGCGATTCGGAGGATCTTGAACGCCTGCACTCGGAAGTGATCACCCGCTTGCCCGGGGTCGAGCGAGTCCAGTCGACATTGACGCTACGGACCGTCAAGCGGACCACGCGATTGCCTCTGCGAGACTGAATGAGCGAGAAAGACGGGGGTGGAAAGGTCGATTGCCAAGCGTCTCGGCGAGCCGATGCGCATGTCGACAGGGGTGGCGATCACTTTTCATTCTAGCCGCGGCGTCGAGCCCCGCCGTCAGCCCTTGCCTCTATCGCTCGTGCGTAGATCTGCGCCGACTGGATCAGGGCTTCGATACTTCGCCTCGACCGCGCCCGATCCGGCTTGGCGAGTTCCTGGAGGATCAGCCCGTCGACGCCCGCCAGGATGAACCGTGCCACGACTCCGCAGGAAGCGGGCGATAGCTCCTTTGTCGTCTTCGCGGCATCGAGCAGAATGTCGCGGTAGACTTGGACATAGGCGTCGTACTGACGCTCAGCCAGCCATTGGGCGCCTTCGCGCAGCGCATAGAGGGTGAGCTCATATTGGACGATCTGACGCTCCCTGGTTCGGATGACAAAGCGCCACGACGCCCGCAGCGCCTCTTCGATACATTCCTCCACATCCGCGCTGCTTTTCACTTCGCCACGGAGCGCCACCGTCATCTCGTCAATCAGCGCTTCCAGAACGGCGAGCAGAAGTGCGCTCTTGCTATCGAAGTGATAGTGCAGTGTCGCGAGATGAACATCGGATTCGGCGGCGATCTTTCGGGTCGTCGTTCCGATCACGCCGATGCGGCAGAGCGCGCGTAGAGCCCCTTGAATGACGCGCTCGCGCGTCACGTCGCTCTTGGTCTTCGACATTGTGCCTTTCCTTGTCGCGCTTCCGGCCACGCTATCAATCATTCTACCGGTGGCAAGAGGCAACATGTAGATGCAAGCGACGGAGCCATTTCGCGCGGCACGACGGAACGCGCACCCATCGAGACGGCAAAGGGGTTTTTTGTCGCTTGACCAAATTATCAGTTCGAGCGTAGCCTATCATTCTGGTCTCGTCTCCGCGGCAGCCGTGGCGGTAGAGAGCGAGCCAGGCCGTCCGACGCGGAGGTCCTGCCTATGCAGATTGCACGAGATCTCGCTAACGACAAGCTCACTCGAAACATCGTCTACCCTTTCGCAAACGCCAATTTTCTGGCCAAGCACCCGCCTTTGTGCATCGAGGGCGGTGACGGCGTCTATGTGACCGATGGCCAAGGCAAGCGCTATCTCGATGGCCAGGGCGGGCTGTGGAACGTCAACGTCGGCCATGGGCGGCTCGAGATCAAACGGGCGATCGTGGAGCAGCTGGACAAGATCAGCTTCTACTCGACCTTCGGCAATACCACCAATGCGCCCTCCGTCGAATTGGCGGAACTACTTTGTCGGTTGACGGCGCAGGAAGAGATGAAGCGCGTCTTCTTCTCGTCGGGCGGCTCTGAGGCGAATGAGGCTGCCCTGAAACTCGCGCGTCAATATTGGCGCCTGAAGCAGCAGCCTGGGCGCACCAAGTTCATTTCCCTGCGCCGCGCCTACCATGGCGTCACGCTCGGCGCCCTTTCGGCGAATGGAACCACCGTCTATCGGGAACAGTACGAGCCGTTGCTGCCGGGCTTTTACCAGATCGAGACCCCATATCTCTATCGCAACCCGTTCACGTCCGATCCCAAGGAATTGGGCCGGCTCTGCGCAGAACTGCTCGAGCGAGAAATCATTTACCAGGGTCCGGACAGTGTCGCGGCTTTTATCGCCGAGCCGGTCCAAGGCGCGGGCGGAGTGATCGTTCCGCCGGCGAACTTCTGGCCGTTGGTCCGCGAGGTGTGCAACCGCTACGGGGTTCTTCTCATATCCGACGAGGTCGTTACCGGCTTCGGGCGCATGGGCAGCATGTTTGGCTGCCGAGCCTTCGGCGTCAAACCCGACATCATGGTTTTCGCCAAGGGTATCAACAGCGGTTACGTGCCGCTCGGCGCCACGATGGTCAACGGACGCGTTGCGGAGGCCTTCAGCTCAGGTGATGACGCCCAGTTCACGCCGAAGGCGTTCATGCACGGCAATACCAATGCCGGTCATCCGCTCGCTTGCGCTGCAGCGCTTGCCAATTTGCGCATCGTCGAGGAGGAGAACCTGCCTGCGAACGCTGCCGAGGTCGGGCGATACTTCCTGGACCGTCTGACGGAGATCCAGCCGCGCCACCCGAACATGGGCGAGGTTCGCGGGATGGGACTTATGATCGGCATCGAACTCGTCGCCGATAGAGAGTCGAAAAGGCCTTTCGACCTCTCGGCCGATTTTGGCGCGCGCATTTGGGACCGTTGTGTCGCAAAGGGCGTGTTGCTGCGCAATTTGGCGGACACGTTCATCATCTCACCGCCCCTGACGCTGAAAAAGGAGCATGCCGACGTGATGGTCGATGTGTTCGACCGTGCGATCACCGCCGTCGAGGCCCAGGAGCGCGGCGCACTCTAACCGGGGTGGTGTAGACATGGCGACTGGCTGGCTCTGTCACGAACTCTACATGTGGCACGACACGGGGAATTCGTCCGGCGTATTCCCACCTGGTCTCACCGTGCAGCCCGGCGATCACTACGAGCATCCGGAAACGAAGCGTCGCTTCCGCAATCTCGTTGAGGTCAGTGGACTTCTCGATCGGCTCGTGATCATCAAGCCGCGTTACGCCACCGAGGACGAGGTCGCCCGGGTCCATCCCCGCGCGCATGTCGCAAAGATCAAGGCCATGAGCGCGGCTTCTGGGGGTGATGCAAGCTATCTCACGCCCTTCGGTCGCGGCAGCTTCGACATATCGCTCCTTGCCGCCGGCGGCACGATCGCCGCTTTCGACGCCGTGATCACCGGCGAGGTCTCGAATGCCTATGCGCTGGTGAGGCCGCCTGGCCACCACGCGCTGCCCGAGCTCGGGATGGGATTTTGTCTTTTCGCCAATGTCGCCATCGCGATCCGCCATGCCCGCGCGACGCATGGGCTGAAACGCATCGCGACCGTCGACTGGGACGTCCATCACGGCAACGGAACGCAGACCATTTTCTATGATGATCCCGGCGTTCTGACGATCTCGCTGCATCAGGACAATCTGTACCCGCCGGACTCCGGCAGTTGCGAGGAAAACGGCGCCGGCAAGGGCAAGGGATACAATATCAACCTCCCTTTGCCGCCCGGCTGCGGCGACGGCGCCTATCTCGAAGCTTTCCGCCGTGTCGTGATCCCGGCGCTTTACCGCTTCAAACCTGAGCTGATCGCTGTCCCCTCGGGTTTCGATGCATCAGGCGTCGATCCCCTGGGCCGCATGATGGTGACGAGCGAGGGCTATCGTCAGATGACCAGGATGCTCATGAAGGCCGCAGCCGAACTCTGCGGCGGCAAGATCGTCATGTCGCATGAAGGGGGCTACTCCGCGAGCTACGTCCCGTACTGTGGGCTTGCCGTTCTGGAGGAGCTGTCAGGCGTGAGGACCTCGATCGAGGACCAATGGGCACCGTTGATGGCGAAGTGGGGGCAGCAAGCCCTACAGCCGCATCAGGCCGCCGCGATCGCCAGAGCTGAGCTTTTGATCGCAAATATTGCCTAGAGAAGCGCTGGAGGAGAAAGACATGCCTCGGTCCAATCTCGCAAAGCCGAATGTGATCCCGAATAGACGTACCTTCCTGAAAACGAGCGCTGCCGCGCTGACCGGCGGCGCGGCGCTCCTCGCGAGCATGAATGATGGCGCGCGCGCGGCGGGTGCTCCGATCCCCGTCGGACAAGCCGCGCCGCTGACCGACTTCGCCGCAGCCGATGGCGTCGAATTCAAGAATGGCCTGACGCTCGCCTGCGAGGAGATCAATGCGCTGGGCGGCATTCTGGGTCGTCCCATCGAGCCTTACTTCGAAGACACCGCGCAAATGGGTGATGCCACGAACGTGCAGGCCGTACAGCGCCTGATCGACCGCCATTCCGTGCATGCCGTGATCAATGGTTATAACGTCGGCTCGGGCGCCGCCATTCAGGACGTGATTGCGGACGCGGGCATCATCTACGTCCACTACGACACGACGATCGCGCACAACAATCTGATCAAGTCCAACACCAAGAAGTACTTCGGCTCATTCCAGGGCGATCCCGCCGAATTCTGGTATGGGCCGGGCCTCCTCGACTACCTCAGGGGTTTGGAGGCGAGCGGTCAGTGGAAGCGCGCCAACGACAAGGTCGCGATCATCACCAGCGCCGGGGTTTACAGCGTCAACATCGCCAACGCCGTGAAGGACAAGGCGGACCAATACGGCTGGAAGGTCAGCCTGTTCGAGACGGTCAACGTGCCGATCTCCGAATGGGGCCCGAGCCTTGCCAAGATCCGGCAGGACCCGCCGGGGCTGATCGTCATCACCCATTTCTACCCCGGCGATCTCGCACAGTTCATGGTTCAGTTCTCGGGGAATCCGACGCCCAGCCTCGTCTACATGCAATATGGCCCGTCCATCCCGGCTTTCCGCGATATTGGCAAGCAAGCGGTGAACGGCGTGCTTTACGCAACCGTGGTAGCGGCCTTGCAGGACGAGATCGGCAACGATTTCGAAAAGCGCTACAAAGCCAAATTCGGCGCCGCTGCCGGACACTTGTCCGGCTGTCAGCCCTATGACGGGTGCTACATCTGGGCCGCCGGTGCCGCAATGGCCGGAGGGACCGGCGAGCCCGGGAACGATGCCCAGAACCGCAAGGTCGCCGACCGGATGCGGTCGATGATCTATCGCGGCGTCAACGGCGTCACCCGCTTCATCCCGAACGAGCAAGCGGCTTATCAGTATCCGACGCAGACGAAGGACCCGTCGCTCGGCATGCCGCACCAGTTCTTGCAAATCCAGGACTACACCAAGGGGCCTGCCCTCATCGCGCCGCAGCCCTATGACACGGGCAAATTCGTGACGCCGCCCTGGATCAAGGCATGAAATCCTACGGCAACCGATGATCGCCGCCGACGCGCCGCTTCTCCGCTGCAGGAATCTTTGCAAGTATTTCGGCGCGCTGACGGCGGTCAAGGATCTGAGTTTTGACGTCGCGAAGGGCGAGGTTCTCGGCATCGGCGGCCCCAACGGCGCGGGCAAGACCACATTGTTCGAGATGATCTCCGGGCTAAACCCCGCGAGCAGCGGCGACATCATGTTCGAGGGTCGCAATATCGCGGGTCTCTCTCCTGAACGGGTGTGCCACGAAGGTATCCTGCGCACGTTTCAGCTCAATGCGGGCTTCGATAGCCTGACCGTCGCCGAGACGGTTCTCGTCGCCGCGCAATTCGGCAGCGCCAACCGCCTCTGGCCGGGTATGCGGCTCGACCGCATATCGCGCGACAAATCGGCCGATGCCATCGATCTCGTTGGGCTGGCCGATTTTCGCGATGCCTTGACCGAGACGCTTCCCATCCTCGAGCGCAAGCTTCTGATGATCGCGAGTGCGCTCGCCACGACCCCGAAGATGTTGCTGCTGGATGAGCCGGTCGGCGGCCTTACCGCCAACGAGATCGACCGCGTGACTGAGGTTGTCGAAGCCATCACGGCGCGCGGCATCACCATTATTCTGATCGAGCACGTGATGCGGTTTCTTGTGCTGCTCTCCTCACGCATCATGATCATGCATCATGGCGAGAAAATTTACGAAGGCTCGCCCGAAGGGCTCACTCGCGACGCAACGGTTGTCGATGTCTACCTCGGATCGGGGGCGTCTTCGCGCTTGAAGGCCCAGTTTGACGGAACCAGGGCCTGAGCATGCCGGCGCCGCTTGTCGCGCTTAAGGACATAACGGCGGGCTACGACGGCCTCTGCGTCCTGGACAGACTTTCTCTCGACGTTGCTTTCGGCGAATTCGTTGCCGTCGTAGGACCGAACGGGCATGGCAAGTCGACGTTGCTCAAGACGATATCGGGGCTTGTGCCGGCGAGCCGCGGCACCATCACGCTCGCGGGCGTCGACATCACGCATATGCGGCCCGATCGGATTGTAGCTGCGGGCATCGTGCATGTGCCGCAGGGCGATCTGCTGTTTCCGGACATGACGGTGCGGGAAAACCTTATCATGGGAGCGTACTTGCCGGAAGCGGCGGCGCATATGGCGCGGCGGTTGGAGGAGGTTTTTGCGCTGCTTCCGAGGCTGAAGGATCGACAGAATCAGATCGCGTCCACGCTTTCGGGGGGTGAGCGGCGGATGACCGGCATCGGGCGCGGGCTGATGGCGGGCGGCAAGGTGCTGATGCTCGACGAGCCATCGCTTGGGCTGGCGCCGATCGTCATCGATCAGATCTACGAACTCATCAATCGTCTCAAGGCGACCGGCCGAACGATCGTGCTGATCGAGGAGAACGCGGCGCGCATCTTGGACTGGGCCGATCGCATCCATCTCCTGGACAATGGTCGGTTCGTGTGGTCGGGTAGCGGCGCGGAGCTGATGAAGCGTCCCGAAATTCTCGAAACCTATCTGGGTGGCTGACCGTCGTGGACGTTGTCGTTCAGATCATCGCATCGGGCCTCACGCTGGGTGCCATGTACGCCGTCTCGACTGTCGGTCTGTCACTCGTCTACGGCTCACTCAACATGCTAAACATGGCACATGGCGCCATCCTGACGATCGGCGGCTATACCGCTTACGCGGTCTCGCAGCAGATGGGATGGCATCCGGCGCTGGGTTTCATGGCGGCGCTGGTGGTGGGAGCCTTCGTGGGCCTCCTGATCTTCGTCGCCACGGCGCGTCCCTTGCTCAAGTCACGAAATTTCGAAACCAACATCTTCATTGCCACGATCGGCGTTGGCGCCGTGCTCGAGAACGTCGTGCTCAAGCTCTTTGGACCTTATCCGAAGCCGCAGCCGCTGAATGTCCCGGGCGGCATCGGCATCGGGGCGGTGCTTATCCCTTATCAGAACATCACGATCCTCGCCGCGGCGCTGGTCATGATGGCGATCGTTGCCGTCTTGCTGCAGCGCAGTCGCACCGGTCGGGCCATCCGCGCAACGGCGCAAAACCGCGATGCGGCGCAACTCATGGGCGTCCACACCAATCGCGTCTATGCGCAAGTCCTGGCGCTTTCCGGGGCGCTCGCCGCCGTCTCCGGCATCATGATCAGCTCGCTCGCGACGCTCTCACCGACGATGGGCGGCGATCCAATGCTCAAGGCTTTCATCATCTGCGTCGTGGCCGGCCTCGGCAATACCTACGGGGCGGTCGCCGCCGCCATCATGATCGGATTGATCGAGGCGGCGGCGCAATATGTGTTGGGCGTGCGCTTCGGCTTCGCGCTGCTGCTCTTGCTGGTGATTGCCGTTCTGATCTGGCGGCCTTCCGGCTTCTTCGGCAATAGCAGGATCGTGCGGTTATGACGGGTCTGCGCCGCGATCTCGTGCTGGGGTTGGCGCTGCTTGGATGTGCCGCTTTCGCACCCTTCGTTTCCCCCGCTCGGTACGTTACGACCCAGCTGATCCTCTTCTTCATATGGTCCACTGTCGTCACCCAATGGAATCTCGTCCTCGGCGTCGGCGGGATTTTTTCGCTTGCGCAGATGACGCTGTTCGCCAGTGGCGCCTATGGCACGGCGATGTTGGGATATTATTTCGGGTGGCCGCTGTGGCTTGCCATGCTGGCCTCTGCCTTCCTCGCGGTTGCGCTCTCGATGCTGATTGGGCTCGCCTGTCTCAGGCTCAAAGGGCCTTACGTCGCGCTTCTCACGCTCGCCATTGCCCAGGTGATCTACCTCATGATCATCAACGATACCGAATGCTTCACGACCAACGAAGGTGGCTGCATGCCATTGTTCGGCGGCGTACGCGGCATCGGCAAGTTCGGCGATCTCGGGTTTCGCGAGCTATTCGGCGCGAAATTCATCGTCGCGGACTATTTTCTGGCCCTCGCTTTGCTGTCATCCGCCTTTGCCTTCTCCGTGATCGTCATCCGAGGCCCGCTCGGTCTCGCCTTCCGGGCACTACGCGACAACCCGGGATACGCCCTGTCGCGCGGGATCAGCCGGTTCAAATATCAACTTTGGGTCTTCGGTTTGTCGGCCTTCTTCACCGGCCTCGCCGGCGCCGTCTACGCGGCACACTTCACGGTGATCGGCCCGACGATCTTCTCGTTTACGCTCTTGCTTTTTCTGCTGTCGATGATCGTCGTCGGCGGCATCGGATCGGTCTGGGGTCCGCTTGTCGGTGCCGCGGTGCTCATGCTCTCGGACGAAGGGCTCAAGGAATTTCAGGATTGGCGCGCGCTCGGCTTAGGGCTCGTGCTGCCGCTGTTTGTCGTCCTCTTGCCGAGCGGTCTGGTCGGCCTCCTCAAGCGCGGGCGATTGCATGCGGCTGTAAACGACGGCGACCGCTAGCCGACTTCGCCTTTGGTCGGCGTTTGGATCGATGGCGAACATGGGGCTCGACGTTTTCGTCCATGAGCACGCGCTTTAATCCCTCGCCGAGAAGAAGGCGTGCAGCTCGGCCGTGGTCTCGGCCGGCGCCTCCTCGCTGAGGTAATGGCCGCAGGGCAGCGCCGCGGCGCGGCGGATGTCGCTGGCATAGCGCCGCCACACCTCGGCCGGCTTGTGGTGGCGGCCGACGCCGCCGGTCGCGCCCCACAGCAGCAGGACCGGGCAGTCGACCGTGCGCGCGGCGGCGACGTCGGCCGTGTCCATCTCGAGGTCGATGCCGATGGTGGCGCGGTAATCCTCGCACATGGCGTGGATGGTGGCGGGGTTCTTGATGCAGCGGATGTACTCGGCCAGCGCTTCCGGCTTGAAGAAGCTCAAGCCCGCTTTCGTCTTGGCCAGCTTGCGGCGGATGAAATACTCGGGATCGGCGCCCATCAGCCGCTCCGGGAAGTCGTAAGGCTGCACCATGAAGAACCAGTGATAGGAGAAGACGGCGAATCCCAGGTTGATGTTGTTGAGCAGATGGTGCTGCGGCAGGATGTCGAGAAAGGCGGCGCGCTCGACCGCTGCGGGATGGTCGATGCACATCCGGTGCAGCACGCGCGCGCCGCGGTCGTGGCCGGCGGCGGCAAAGCGCGTGAAGCCGAGCGCCGCCATCACCTCGATCTGATCCTGCGCCATGGCGCGGAAGGAATAATTCTCGTGGCGCTCGCCGCCCTCCGGCTTGGAGCTGTCGCCGTAGCCGCGCAGATCGGTGCAGACAATTGTGAAGTCGCGCGCCAGCACCGGCGCCACCGCATGCCAGGAAAGATGCGTGAAGGGGTTACCGTGGAGCAGCAGCAGCGGCGGCCCCTTGCCGCCGGTCAGCGTGACGATCTCGGCGCCGCTGGTGCGGATCTCGCGACGGCTGAAGCCTTCGAACATGGCGGTCACTCTCAGGGTTGGGCGCTGCCGCGCTTGCGCGGCAGGCGGTTGGCGATGGCGACGATGACGAAGCTGATGACCAGCAGGGTGATGCCGAGCACGGCGATGGCGCCGAGATCGCCGCTCTCGTTCAAATCGTAGATGATCACCGAGACGAGCTTGGTGTTGGCGGTGGTGAGCAGGATGGTGGCGCTGAGCTCGCGGATGGCGCCGATGAAGATGAAGCACCAGGTGGCGACGACGCTGCTGCGCAGCAGCGGCGCGGTGATCTGCCAGAGCGAGCGCAGCCGGCTCGCGCCGAGGATGCGGCTCGCCTCCTCGAGCTCGGGATGGAGCCCCGCGAGCGCCGCCTGGAGCTGCTGGTAGGCCGCCGGCAGCTCGATGGTGACGAAGGCCAGCAGCAGGATCATCAAGGTGCCGTAGAGCACCAATGGCGGCCTGGTATAGGCGAGGAACAATCCTACGCCGAGGACGATGCCGGGGATCGCCGCCGGGGCGGTGGCGAGAAATCCGAGGAGGCGCGCCGCCGGCACCAGGCGGCGCGCCGTCAGGAACGCCGCCACCAGCGCCAGCGCCGTGCCGCAGGTGGCTGACGCGACGCCGAGGATGAAGGTGTTGGTGAGCGCGAGCTGGGTGGCGGAGAACTCGGTGAAGACGAAGCGGACATTGCGCAAGGCGAGCGCCTGCCAGGTGAGCGGCTCCGAGGCGGTGCGCACCAGCGCCGTCTTGAGCAGCGCCGCGTAAGGCAGCAGCACCGGCAGCGCCACGACGCCTAAGGCGAAGAGCAGCGCCGGCCAGCGCCAGGATCCCAGCGGCACGCGCCGCGCAGCACCACTCTTGCCGGCAATGACGGTGTAGCCGCGGCCGCTCAGCAGCGCGGTCTGGCCGCGCAGCAGCAGCACCGTCAGGATCAGCAGCGGCAGCGAGGCGGCGGCGGCCAGATGCAGGTCGGGCGGGAACTGGAACAGGCTCCAGATCTTGGTGGTGATGACATGGAACCCCGCCGGCAGCGCCAGGATCGCCGGTGCGCCGAATTGCGTCATCGCCTGCAGGAACGCGACCAGCGCGCCGGCGAGCAGCGCGGGCATCACGATCGGCAGGCTGACGCGGCGGAAGGTGTGCCAGCGCCCGCCGCCGAGGATCGCCGAGGCGTCCTCGAGCTCGGCCGGGATGCGCTCCAGCGCGTTCGCCACCAGCACGAAGACATAAGGGAAGGCATAGCACGCCATGACGAAGATCAGCCCGGTCACGGTGTAGATGTCGAGCAGATTGGCGTAGGGATCGAGGCCGAAAAGCCACTGATACCATTGGTTCAGCAGGCCGCTGTTGGGCGCCGCCAGGATCTCCCAGGCGATGGCGCCGAGGAAGGGCGGGGTGACGAAGGAGGCCATCACCAGCAGGCGGATCAGCCGGTGGCCGGGCATGTCGGTGCGCGCCACCAGCCAGGCGAGCGGCGTCGCGACCACGCAGCAGGACGCCGCCACGCCCGCGGCGATGCCGAGCGTCGTCACGAACGGCGCGACGAAGGCGCGCTCGCCGGCGAGGCGGGCGAAATTCGCCAGCGTCAGCGCGCCGTCCTTGTCGGTGACGCCATACCACAGCAGCCAGCCCAGTGGCAGCAGCACCAGAGCGCACAGGATGAGCGCGAGCAGCGCCAGCACCGGCTGCGAGAGGTCAAGGCGCACCCGGCGCGCGGCCAGCGCGAGGCTCATGCGCCGGCGCTCATCGCCCATTGTTCCCGACCGCCGGAGCGCGCGCTCACGTCCCGAAATACTCCGCATATTTGCGCTTGATCTCGTCCACCGCCTTCTCCTGCTCGACCGGGTTGGCGGTGAGCAGCTTGATCGCGGAGAGCGGCACGCGGTCGGCAGGCTCCTTGACGTCGGGATGGAAGGAGCGGACATAGCCCTTGTCGACGAGGAATTGCTGGCCCTCGAGCGAGAACAGGTAGCTGATGAAGAGGCGTGCCGCGTCGGGATGCGGCGCGTCCTTCATCACCCCGGCGCTGCCGCCGACCAGCGGCGTGCCCTCCGCGGGATAGACGATGGCGACCGGCGCGCCCTGCGCCTTGACGATGAGCGCATTGTATTCGTTGCCGTCGAACATCACCGGCCGCTCGCCCAGCGCCAGCTTCTTCGGCGGCTCGGTCGAGGATTGCACCTGCATGATGTGCTGCGCGCCGAGCTTCTTGAAATAGTCCCAGCCGAGCAGGCGGCTCAGCTCGAAGGTGGCGGTCATGATGTTGCCGCTGTAGCCGGGATGCGCCTTGACGATCTTGCCGCTCCATTTGGCATCGAGCAGATCGGCATAGCTCCTAGGCGCGTCCGCGGCGCTCACCAGCCTAGTGTTGTAGCCGATCACCGAGAGCGTGGCGCGGTTGCTGGCATAGAAGCCCTCGGCATCGCGCGCGCTCGCCGGCCAGCGCTGGACGTCCTCGGGCACATAAGCGGCGAGCCAACCCTGCTGCTTCCAAGCGAGCAGATGCGCCACGTCGGAGCTGTCGACGACATCGACGGCGTGGATGTTGCTGGAATATTCCTGGCCGACGCGTTGGAAGATGCGCTCGGCGCCGGAGCGCTCGACTTGCGCGGTAATGCCGGGATATTTCGCTTCGAACGCCTTGGCTAGCCCTTCCGCCACCTGGATGTCCATGGCGGTGTAGAAGACGATCTTGCCTTCCTTCTGCGCCGCGGCGACGAGCGCGGGCGTCACCGGCGAGGGCGGCGGCGCGGCAGCGGCGGCGAGCGTGCCGAGCGCGGCGAGCAGCAGCGACGACAGGAATTTTCTCATGACATGACCTCCCGGGGGAATTCACTGAGGCAGCGCGCGGCAGCTTTCCGGCGGCAGGCGCAGCCGCACCGCGCCGCCGACCGGCACATCGACCGAGAGCGGCGTCAGCACGCGCAGAAGCTGGCCGTCCCCGAGTGCGACGAGATAGTCGCGCTGGGCACCGAGATAGACCCGCCGCGACACCGTGCCGCTGGCCTCGTTGGGCGCGCCGTCGCCGGCGGCGCCGGCGGCGAGATCGATGTCGTGCAGCCGGATCGAGACGATCGCCTCGCCGCCATGCCCCGCCTCGCCGGCGCCGCAGCGCAGCACGACGCCGCCGCAATCGACCAGCCCGTCGCCGAGCCGCTTGCCGCGCAGGATGTTGGTACCGCCGAGGAAGCGCGCGACGAATTCCGAGCGCGGCTGCTGATAGACCTCCTCGGGCGAACCGACCTGCTCGATGCGTCCCTGGTTCATGACGACGATGCGGTCGGCGGTGGTCATCGCCTCGGCCTGGTCATGAGTGACGTAGAGCGTGGTGTAGCGGTAGGCGTCGTGCAGCCGCCGGATCTCGAAGCGCATCTCCTCGCGGAGATTGGCGTCGAGATTGGAGAGCGGCTCGTCGAGCAGCAGGATCTCGGGCTCGACCACCAGCGCGCGGGCGAGCGCCACCCGCTGCTGCTGGCCGCCGGAGATGTCGGCGGGATGGCGCTCGGCCAGCGTCGAGAGCCGCGTCACCGCCAGGATGCTGGCGACGCGCCGCTCGATCTCGGCACGCGGCAGGCGGCGCAGCCGCAGCCCGTAGGCGACGTTCTCGGCGATGGTCATGTGCGGCCAGAGCGCATAGCTTTGGAAGATCATCGACATGTTGCGCCGCTCGGGCGGCACCACCTTCGCCGGCGAGGAGATCAGCCGATCCCCCACCTTGATGCTGCCGCGCTCGGGTGCGAGGAATCCCGCGACCAGGCGCAGCGCCGTGGTCTTGCCGCAGCCGGAGGGCCCGAGCAGGCAGGCGAGCAGCCCATGCTCGATGCGCAGCGAGACGTCATCGACCGCGGTGACGCCGCCGAACTGCTTCGTCAGATGCTCGAGCTCGACGACGGCCATCCTCTCTCCCTGCGGCCCGTTATGGTTATTGCGGGTCCGGCTCCGGCTCCGGCGGAGCGGCCCCATGTTAACAGCGGCGCGGCGCGGGGCAACCGGGCCGAGCGTTCATGCGGCACACCGGCCTGTGCGTCCTTCGAGACGGCCGCTGGCGCGGCCTCCTCAGGATGAGGAGGTGATGAGAATGGCATCGACGGATGATGCCCGATCCATTCTCACCTCATCCTGAGGAGCGGCGCATCGCGCCGCGTCTCGAAGGACCCACGGACGGCATTGCAGCGTCGCTATTTCCGCCGCAGCGCGCTGCGTGGGGCGTGCTACCATGATCCCGCAGCCGAGAGGAGGATGGCATGTCGCTGATGGAACAGCGCCGCGAGGCGGTCGAGCGGACCCTGGAGCGCGTCCGCCGCATCGAGGCCGAGCATGGCGTCACCCGCGCCGCGCTGGAGGCGCTGCAGCCGGTGCTGATCGAGCTTGCCGCCCGCGCCGAGCTGTTTCCGCCGGAGCATTTCCCGGTGTCGTCCGGCGGGAATGGCCGCGTCTATCGCCTCGCCGAGGACACCGATCGGCGCTTCGCGCTCTATGCCTCGGCAGGGGTTCCCGGCAAGGCGCAGCCGCCGCACAATCACACCACCTGGGCGGTGATCGCCGGCATTTTCGGCGACGAGCACAACGTCTTCTACGAGCGGACCGACAATCGTGCCACGCCCGGCACAGGCCGCCTGCGCAAGACCGGCGAGCTCACGGTCAGACGCGGCAATGCCTGCGCCTTCCTGCCCGATGATTTCCACACCATCGAGGTCACCGGCGGCAAGCCGTCGCTGCATCTCCACCTCTACGGCATGAGCCTCGAGAACCTGCCGGAGCGACTTTATTTCTCCACCGCGACCGGCGGCGCCTACACCGTCTTCGGCGCGCCGCCCAACATCGCAGCGCCATTGCTGCCGGCCGCCGAGCTCAAGGCGATGCTGCGCGACGGCGAGGAGCTGGCAATCCTCGACGTCCGCGAGGAAGGCGTCTTCGCCGAAGGCCATCTGCTCCATGCCGCCTCGCTGCCGCTGAGCCGGCTCGAGCTCAAACTCGATGCGCTGGTGCCGCGGCGGAGCACGCGCATCGTGCTGTGCGACGATGGTGACGGGCTCGCGCATCGCGCGGCGCGCAAGCTGATGCATTGGGGCTACCGCAGCCTCGCGGTGCTGGCGGGCGGCATCAAGGGCTGGCAGGCGGCGGGCTTCGAGATCTTCAGCGGCGTCCACGTGCCGAGCAAGGCGTTCGGCGAGTTCATCGAGCACGCTTCCGGCACGCCGCGGCTCGCGCCCGAAGAGGTGAAGGCGCTGATGGACCGCGGCGCCGACATGGTGGTGCTCGACAGCCGGCCGATGGACGAGTACCGCAAGATGAGCATCCCCGGCGGCATCGACTGCCCCGGCGCCGAGCTGGTCTATCGCTTCCACGACATCGTGCGCTCGCCCGAGACGCTGGTGGTGGTCAATTGCGCCGGCCGAACGCGCAGCATCATCGGCGCGCAGTCGCTGATCAACGCCGGCGTCGCCAACCGCGTCGTCGCGCTCAAGAACGGCACCATGGGCTGGCATCTCGCCGGCTTCACGCTGGCGCATGGCGAGAGCGCGCACGCGCCCGATCCGACGCCGTCCGGCCTCGCCAAGGCGCGCGCGGCCGCGGCGGCGGTGGCGGCGCGCGCCGGGGTCGAGACCATCGACCGCGAGGCGCTGCAGCGCTTCCGCCGCGAGCATAAGAGCCGCACGCTCTATCTCTTCGACGTGCGCACGCCCGAGGAATACGCCGCGGGGCATCTCGCCGGCGCGCGGCTGGCGCCCGGCGGCCAGCTGGTGCAGGCGACCGACGCCTATATGGCGACGCTGAACGCCCGGGTCGTGCTGGTCGACAGCGACGGCGTGCGGGCGCGCATGACCGCGTCGTGGCTCACGCAGATGGGGCTTACCGAGGTCTACGTGCTCGACCGCGCCGAGGGCGTGGCCGAACTCGGGCCGGAGCCCCTGCGCATCCTCGGCCGCGAGGCGAGCGTCGCCGCGCTCGGCGCCCGCGAGCTGGCGCAGCTGCAGGCGCGGGGCGAGGCGGTGGTGGTCGATCTCGACCCGAGCCTCGCCTATCGCGAGCAGCATATCCCCGGTGCCTGGTTCGCCATCCGCGCCCGGCTCGAGACGGCGCTGGCGCGCCTGCCGGAGCGCGGCATGCTGGTGCTGACCTCGCGTGACGGCGTGCTCGCCTCCCTCGCGGCACCGGAGCTGCAGGCGCTGACCCCGCGGCCGGTCAAGGTGCTCACCGGCGGCACCGCCGCCTGGCGCGCCGCGGGGCTGCCGCTGGCGGCGGGCGAGGAGCATATGGCGGACGCGCCGATCGACGCCTGGTACCGCCCTTACGACAAGGCTGCCGATGTCGAGGCGGCGATGAACGCCTATCTCAGCTGGGAAGTGGCGCTGGTCGAGCAGATCGCGCGCGACGGCGATGCGCGGTTCCGCACGCTGAGCTAGATCGGCGGCATCGCCGGGTCGTTCTCCCGCCGCCGCCGCGCGGGAGACTACCAGACGCGCACCGGCCCGACGTCGAGATGGATGAATCCGTCACGCCAATAGGTGCCGACGCCGCCGCATTGCAGCGACAGGGCGGCGAGGCGCAGATGCCTAAGGCGCACGCCGTCGATGCAGATATCGGCGGCCTTGCCGAGGAGATGCTCGCTATGCGCCGCCGGCGCCAGCCCCTCGCGCCGCAGCAGGCGGTTGGTGGCGGCGGTGCGGTAGCCCGAGAGGATGCAAAACGACCCGTCGGTCTCGACCAGCGCCGCCAGGCGCTGCAGCAGGTCGAGCAGCTCCGGATCGATCGCCGCCACCTTGTCCTGGTGGAAATCGCGCATCAGCCAGTTGACGCGCCGCAGCGATGTCGCGACGTAGGTGCCGTCGCACCAATAGACGTCGTCGAAGCGCTCGTCGGTATGCGGATTGTATAGTGCGAGCCGCCGCTCGCCACGCGGCACAGCCGCGGCGGCGCGTCTGAGCGCGGCGAGCAACACGACGCCCGCCGCGCCGCCGAGCAGGGCGCGGCGGGCTACGCGCGGCGCCGCCGGCGCCGAAGGCTCGGTTTCCGCCACCCCCAGGGCGGTTGCGGTGCCCGCCATTCCTGAAATCTCCCGTCCCTGTGGGGAAACCCAAGATGGGGCCGGGTCGTTCCCCGCTTTCGCGCCATGTCCCTGAAATATCGGCAATAAGCGCCTTGCACGACAACCGGAGGGCAGGAAATTCTATGTGCGCTACAATAAAGACGGACGGAACCCTGGCGGGGGTGTCGCTCGCAGCGTCCTAGAGCCGGGGGCGCCGGCGAGGGCTCGCCCGCTATCTTGTGCCGCGGGGCCGGTTCTCCTTATCGTAGGCGCCGCAGCATCCCGGAGGCTCGCATGGCTGTCGATCGGAAGCCCGCCCAAGCCGCCCCCGCGACGCCGCTCGATGTCGTGCCCACCGGCGGCGGCATCGGCGCGGAGGTCAAAGGCGTGGATCTCTGCGCCCTGGACGAGGCCGCGTTCGCCGCGATCCGCCGCGCCTTCACCGAGCATTCCGTGCTGCTGTTCCGCGGCCAGCGCCTCGGCGACGAGGAGCTTATCGCCTTCTCGCGCCGCTTCGGCGCGCTCGACTGGGCGCCGATCCAGGAGAACGGCAGGCGCTTCGTCGAGGGCCGGCCCGAGATCTACGTCGTCTCGAACGTGATCGAGAACGGCGTCGCCATCGGCAGCCTCGGCGCCGGCGAGGCGACGTGGCACACCGACATGTCCTATCTCGAGGATCCCCCGATGGCGAGCATGCTCTACGCCCTCGAGATCCCGGCCGAAGGCGGCAATACCGGCTTCTGCAACATGTACAGCGCCTATAGCGCGCTGCCCGAGGAGCTGAAGCGCCGCATCGCCGGCCTCGCCATCAAGCATGACGGCACCTACAACAGCGGCGGCTATCTCCGCGCCGGCGTTGCCGCCAGCGACGATCCCCGCACCTCGCCGGGCGCGGTCCATCCGCTGGTCTGCACCCATCCCGAGTCCGGCCGCCAATGCCTTTATCTCGGGCGGCGGCGCAACGCCTGGCTGGTGGGTCTCGAGCTTGCGGAGTCCGAAAGCCTGCTCGACCGGCTCTGGTCCTACGCCATGCGCGAGGCGTTCACCTGGTACAACACCTGGCGCGTCGGCGATCTCGTGCTGTGGGACAATCGCTGCACCATGCACCGGCGCGACCCCTTCGATCCCACGGCGCGCCGCATCATGCACCGCACGCAGATCAAGGGCCTGACGCGGCCCGCCGCGTGAGCGGAGGCGAGGCCACGGCGCCGGCGGCGCGCGGCTGGGCGCGCCATCTCCGCCCCACGGTGGCCAACCGCGTGCTGTGGCTGCTCTGCCTGATGTACTTCATCTACTACATCGACCGCGTCAACGTCGCGACCGTGGCGCCGCTGCTGCAGCGCGATCTCGGCCTCAGCCACGAGCAGCTCGGCCTCGCCTTCGGCGCCTTCGCGCTGCCCTACACAGTGTTCCAGCTCATCGGCGGCTGGCTCGGCGACCGCTTCGGCGCGCGGCGCACGCTGGGCATCGGCGGGCTCATCGTCTGTGCCGCCACCGTGCTGAGCGGCGCGGTGGGGAGCTTCCTGTCGCTGCGCCTGGTGCGCCTGCTGCTCGGCGTCGGCGAGGGCGCGGCGTTCCCGACGGCGACGCGCGCCATGACCTCGTGGCTGCCGGAGGCGGATTGGGGCTATGCCCAAGGCATCACCCATTGCTTCGCCCGCATCGGCAATGCGCTGACCCCGAGCATCGTCGTGGCCCTGGTCGCGCTCGTCTCCTGGCGCGGCTCCTTCGTCGTCGTTGGAGTCGCCAGCCTCGCCTGGGTGGTGCTGTGGCTGTGGTTCTTCACGGACGATCCGCGCCGCCACCCCGCCATGACCGCCGCCGAGCGCGCGCGCCTGCCGCCGCCGCGCCTGGCGCCGGAGCCGCTGGCGCGGCGCGAGCGCTGGCGGCAATGGGCGCGGCTCGGCCGGCGCATCCTGCCGGTGACCGCGGTCGATTTCTGCTATGGCTGGACGCTGTGGCTGTTCCTCAACTGGATCCCGTCCTTCTTCTACGGCAGCTTCGGCGTCAAGCTCAATGAGGCCGCCTTTCTCTCCACCGCCGTGCTGCTCGCCGGCGTCGTCGGCGACACCGCCGGCGGCGTGATCAGCGACCGCATCCTGGCGCTGAGCGGCAATCTCCGCCGGGCACGCTGCAGCGTCATCGCCCTGGGGCTGGGGGGCGCGGCCCTCTTCCTCGTCCCGGTGGTGCTGGTGCACGATCTCCGGGTGGTGACTATCGCGCTCGCGCTCTGCTTTTTCTGCGCCGAGCTGGTGGTGGGGCCGATCTGGTCGGTGCCGATGGACATCGCGCCGAGCCATGCGGGCACGGCGAGCGGCATGATGAATCTCGGCTTCGGCATCGCCGGCATGATCTCGCCCTGGTTCTTCGGCTACATGATCGACCGGACGGGAAGCTGGGCCTACCCCTTCGCCGCCTCGCTGGCGCTGCTGGTCCTGGGCGCGGCGATGGCCTTGCGGCTGCGCCCCGACCGGCCGTTCGAGGCGATCGCGCCGTCAGCGCTCGCCGCCTGAATCGCCAAGCGCCGCGCGGATCTCGGCCGCGGTCGCCAGCGTGCCGCCGGCGGCAGCGATCGCGGCGGCGGCGCGCCCGACCCAGCCCTCATTGCCGAGCGCGGTGCCGAGCGGCGCGTCCTCGAGGCCGACGCGCACATGGCCGCCGGCGGCGACCGCGGCCGGGATGAGCGGCAGGATGTCGACGCCGAGCCCCGCCACCATCCACGGCGCGCCCGGCGCCTCGCGGGCCAGCAGCTCGCGATAGGCGGCGAGTGCGATCTCGGTCGGCGGGAAGCCGAAGGCGAGGTCGTCGGAGAACATCAGGCGATAGATCGGCTGCGGCGCCTCCGGATAGCGGCGATGGAGCGCCGCGCCTAGCCGCACGAAGCCAGGCTCGTAGATCGCGTAGGCCGGATGAAAGCGATAGCGGGCGGCAAGCTCGAGCCCGGCGCGGATGTCGCTTTCGGGGTTGAGATAGACGAAGCCCTCCCGGCCGGCGGCGATGGCGGCGTAATGCACCAGATTGACCGTGCCGGGGTCGACCACCGTCCATTCCAGCAGGCCGCGCCGGCCGAGCGCCGCGATCGCGGCATAGCGCGCGCCCGCGCGCTCCTCAGGCGCGAGGCCGGGGCCGTCGAGATGCGGAATGGTGGGGTAGATGACGGCGTCGACCTCCGCGTGGATGCCCTCGATGATCGCCGCGTAGAGCTCGGGGTCGTCCTTCTGGCGGCCGGCCACGGCGTCATAAGCGTGGAGATGGACGATGGCCGCGCCGGCGCGGACGCAGGCGATGCCCTCAGCGACGATATCGGCCACGCTGACCGGGATCAGGGGCTGCAGCCGCCGCGTCCAGGCGCCGTTGAGCGACACTTCGAGCCAGGTCTTGCGCAGCGCCATCATCCCCTCCCGGTCGGGCCAGGGCGGCAAGCCGGCGCCCACACCGCCGGCGATTGCTGCCGCACCGCCCGTTCACGTCAAAGTAAAGGTTTCCGCCTAGCCTCTAAAGGGGGAACCGAGCTGCAGGGGCCCCGGCAGGCAAGGAGCGGTCTTGCGGCGGATCCTGACCATCGATGGCGGCGGCATAAAAGGCGTGTTTCCCGCGGCTTTTCTCGCGGAAATAGAGGATTGGCTCGGCGAGCCGATCTACGACTATTTCGACCTCATCGCCGGCACCTCGACCGGCGGCATCATCGCCATGGGGCTGGCGCTGGGGCAAACCGCCGGCGAGATGCTGCAGGTCTACAAGGAGCACGGCGCCGCCATCTTCCCGGCGCGCAAGGTGACCAGCAATCTGCGCCGCCTGCTGCGCGCCAAATACAGCCTCGAGCCGCTGCGCCACGCGCTGACCAAATGCTTTGGGGACCGCTGCGTCGGCCATTGCCGCAAGCGCCTGCTGGTGCCGGCGCTCGATCTCGCCTCCGAGCGCGTCTACATCTACAAGACCGCGCATCATCCGAGCCTGGTGCGCGACTACAGGGTGCCGGTGATCGATGTCGGCCTCGCCACCGTCGCCGCGCCGACCTACTTCCCGATTCATCTGTCCGACGAGGGCGCCTATGTCGATGGCAGCCTGTGGGCGCGCAACCCGATGGCGCTGGCGGTGGTCGAGGCGATCGGCGTGCTCGGCTGGGCGCGCGAGGACATCCGCGTGCTGAGCCTCGGCTGCACCTCGCGCCATCTCGAGATCGCCTGGGACAAGCGCGTTTCCTTCGGCGCCTCCTATTGGGGAGCGCGCATCGCCGATGTCTTCATGAAGGCGCAGTCCTCCTCGGCGATCGCCATGGCGCACACGCTGGTCGGCTCGCACAACGTCTTCCGCATCAGCCCCGACACGACCTCGCAGAACTTCACGCTCGACGGCGTCCATCACATGCCCGAGCTCGAAGCGCTGGGCCGCGACGAGGCGGAGCGCGCCGTCGACGATCTCGCCGAGGTCTTCTTCGCCGCGCCGGCAGCGCGCTTCACCCCCTGCCATATCCTCGACGAAGACCAGCCGCCGCTGCCTCTGCCGGCTACCGGCAATGCCGCGGCGTTAAATCCGGTTGACTCGGCGCCCCGGCGCGAAGAACGTTCTCTGCGGCAATAACCGGACGTTGCGGCAGGAGCCGCGGCGCAAGCGGCTGCGCGCGAGGAGAGTAGGTGATGCGTAGGATCGTTCGGACGGCGGCGCTGGCCGTCCTGCTGGCGTCGGCGGTGTGCGGCGCGGCGTCGGCCAAGAGCTTTCGCTGGGCCAATGACGGGGATTCCAACTCGATGGATCCCTATGCGCGGCAGGAAACCTTCCTGCTCTCCTTCGACAGCAACATGTACGAGCCGCTGGTGCGGCGCGACCGGACCCTCAAGACCGAGCCGGCGCTGGCGACGGCGTGGAAGCAGACGGCGCCCGACATCTGGCGCTTCACGCTGCGTCACGGCGTCACCTTCCACGACGGCGCGCCGTTCAGCGCCGACGACGTCGTGTTCTCCTTCGCGCGCGTCACCGGGCCCGGCTCCAACCTCTCCGGCGCGGTGGCGCTGGTCAAGGAGGTGAGGAAGATCGACGACTACACCGTCGACTTCGTCACCAAGGGCGCCGACCCGATCCTGCCCGAGGAGATCACCGTCTGGGACATCATGAGCAAGGCGTGGTGCGAGAAGAACAACGCCGCCGCCGTCGCCGATCTCACCAAGAGCGAGGAGAACTACGCCACCAACCACGCCAACGGCACCGGTCCCTTCATGCTCAAGGAGCGGCAGCCCGACGTGCAGACGACCCTGGTCAAGAATCCGGGCTGGTGGGACAAGCCCGAGTTCAACATCGACGAGGCGGTGTTCCACCGCATCGCCGACGCCCATACCCGCGTCGCGGCGCTGCTGTCGGGCGATCTCGACATGATCTACACGGTGCCGGTGCAGGACATCGACACCATCGCCAAGACGCCGCATCTCAGGGTCATCAGCGGGCCGGAGCTGCGCACGATCTATCTCGGCTTCGACGTCGACCGCCCGGAGCTGCTCGAGAGCGACGTCAAGGGCAAGAACCCGATGAAGGACATCCGGGTGCGCCAGGCCTTCTATCAGGCGATCGACGAGGACGCGATCAAGAACAAGGTGATGCGCGGCTATGCCACGCCGACGGCGCTGATGGTGGGCAAGGGCATCAACGGCTTCGACGAGGCGCTCAACAAGCGCCTGCTGCCCTATGATCCCGCGGCGGCGAAGAAGCTGCTGGCGGAGGCGGGCTATCCCTCGGGCTTCGAGATCGGCATGGACTGCCCCAACGACCGCTACGTCAACGACGAGGGCATCTGCACCGCGGTCGCGGTCATGCTCGCCCGGATCGGCATCAAGGTGAACCCGCTGATCCAGACCCGCGCCAAGTACTTCGCCAAGATCCTCGGCCCCGGCTACAACACCAGCTTCTTCATGCTGGGCTGGACGCCGGCGACCTACGACGCGCACAACATGCTGATCAATCTGCTGGTGAAGCGCACCGGCAAGGGCCGCGGCGACTACAATTCCGGGGGATATTCCAACCCCAGGCTCGAGACGCTGGTCGATCAGATCCAGTCGGAGATCGATCCCGCCAAGCGCACCGACGAGCTGCACGAGGCGCTGAAGCTCGTCAAGGACGACATCGCCACCATCCCCTTGCACCAGCAGGTGCTGTTCTGGGCGACGCGCGACAATGTCGAGCTGGTGCAGCAGGCCGACGACTACTTCGCGCTGCGCTACGTGACGATGAAGTAGCGAGAGAAGGCTGCTCAGATGAAGAGGCTCGCGAACGAGCACAGGCTGGCCGGCAACGTCGCCATCGCCGCGAAGCTAGCCGAGGTTGCCGCCGAGCTTGAGGCCAAAGTGGCTGAAACAGAAGCCAGCCTTTGAGATCCCGCCGCCGCCGCATCCACGGGGTTCAAATCCATATCCTCGGCGCACGCTGGATTCTTTTGGCCGTGCTGGCGATCCCGAGACTAGCGATAGCTGGGCCGCCTTTCGTGACCGATGATCCCGAGCCGACCGATACCGGCCATTTCGAGAACTACCTCTATACGCAAGGCACGCGTGTTTCCGGCGAGGCTCTCGAGCCGGGTGTAGGCATCGAGATCAATTACGGCGCGGTCGCGGACACCCAACTGTCGCTGGCCGTGCCTCTTAACCCCAATCCCGGGCCCGGCGGAATGGGACTCGTGTGGCCGCCTCTCGGAGGCGGCGTCAAATACCGCTTCATCCAAGAGGATGGCGACGGCTGGCGGCCGCAAGTGGCGATATTTCCCCAGATCTTCATTCCCGTAGGTTCCGCCTCGCGCGGCACGCCCACGACCGAGCTTCTGCCCATCTGGATGCAAAAGTCCTTCGGGACTTGGACGACCTTCGGCGGCGGCGGTTACACCAATAACCCCGGGGCAGGTAATAGGAATTTCATCGTCTATGGTTGGGCGCTGCAGCACCAGGTAACCGACAACCTGGCGCTGGGCGGCGAATTGTTCGGCCAGACGCGCGCTTCGGTCAGCGAAGGCGCCAGCACGGCAGTCGGACTGACCGCGCTCTACGATTTCAATGACACGTGGCACCTAATCGGCTCAGTCAATACTGGAATTGTCGACGCTCGCCAGAGCGATCAGTTCTCCTACAATCTAGCCCTGAAGTGGACGCGCTGACGGCGCCTCGGGCTCCTTCCCGCGTCGTCATCGCGATGCCGATGATTTTAGTAAAATGCGCGGCGACTGTTCTTATCATTAATGCAGTAATCGGTTTATATATGCGCATTCAGGGAAGGCGATCCGTTGCTCCTAGAGCGGATCATTCGGCCCCGCGGTTCGTCCCCCCGACCGCGGGGCCGTTTTGTCGCCGGGACTGATTTCACCGTGATAACACCGACAACAACCTCGCCCCGAAGCTCGGACGGCGGATGGATGAGCAGGCAGCCAAAACCGAAAAGGGCGGCCATGATGACAAGCAGCACTGGCAGCGCAGCGAAGATGTCCCGCACCGAAATAGGCGCCTGCCTCACGCCCCCTCGCGCACGATCTGCGCGTAGGCCGGCAGCGTCAGGAACTCGACGAAGCGCTCGGCGTCGATGAGCTCGCGGAAGAGCTTGGCGGCATCGTCGTAGCGGTTGCCGGCGCTCGCGCCCTGCTTCAGCTTCAGCAGCTCCTCCTCGAGCGTCTTGTGGCAGAGCTCGCGCGTCACGCTGCGGCCGTCGGCGAGCGTGGCGCCGTGTCGGATCCATTGCCAGACCTGGCTGCGGCTGATCTCGGCGGTGGCCGCGTCCTCCATCAGATTGTAGAGCGGCACGCAGCCGACGCCGCGCAGCCAGGATTCGACATAGCCGAGGCCGACATTGACGTTGGCGCGCAAGCCCGCCTCGGTGATGGCGCCGTGCGGCACCTTGAGGAGATCGGCGGCGGTGATGTGCACGTCCTGGCGCTTGCGGGCGATCTGGTTGGCCTCAGGCATGCCCTTGTCGAAGACTTCCTTGGCAAGCGCCACCAGGCCCGGATGCGCCACCCAGGTGCCGTCATGGCCCTCGCTCACCTCGCGCTCCTTGTCGGCGCGAACCTTCGCCATCGCCGCGTCGTTGGCGGCGGGGTCGTTCTTGATCGGGATCTGCGCCGCCATGCCGCCCATGGCGTGGACGTTGCGGCGGTGGCAGGTCTTGATCAGCAGGCGCACATAGCTCTGCAGGAAATGCGTCGTCATCGTCACCTGCGCCCGGTCCGGCAGCACCATGCCGGGATCCTCGGCGAATTTCTTGATGACGCTGTAGATATAGTCCCAGCGGCCGCAATTGAGCCCGCCCATATGCTCCCTGAGCTCGAAGATGATCTCGTCCATCTCGAATGCGGCCATGATGGACTCGATCAGCACCGTCGCCTTGACCGTGCCCTTGGGCAGGCCCAGCGCGGCTTGCGCATGGACGAACACCGCGTTCCACAGCCGCGCCTCGAGATGGCTCTCGAGCTTCGGCAGGTAGAAGTAGGGGCCGGTGCCGTGCCGCACCAGCTCCTTGGCGTTGTGGAAGAAATAGAGGCCGAAATCGAACAGCGAGCCGGACATCTCCGCGCCGTCGACCAGCAGATGCGCCTCGGGCAAATGCCAGCCGCGCGGCCGCACCAGCAAGGTCGCGATCTCAGCGTTGAGCTGATACTGCCTGCCGCTGGCGGGGTCGGCGAAGGTGATCGAGCGGCGCACCGCGTCGGCGAGATTGACATGCCCCTCGATGAGGTTGTCCCAGCTCGGCGTGCTCGCATCCTCGAAATCCGCCATGTAGACATTGGCGCCGGAATTGAGCGCGTTGATCACCATCTTGCGGTCGACCGGCCCGGTGATCTCGACGCGGCGGTCGAGCAGGTCCCTGGGGATCGGCGCCACGGTCCAGTCGCTGTCGCGCACCGTGCGGGTCTCGGCGAGGAAATCGGGCTTCCAGCCCTGGTCGAGGCGCGCCTGCAGCTCGGCGCGGCGCGCCAGGAGGCGCCGGCGCTCGGCGCCGAATCTGCGCTCGAGCTCGGCGATGAAGGCGAGCGCCGCCGGGGTCAGGATCTTCTCATATCCCGGGCGGATCGGACCGCGGATCTCGACGCCTTCGGGGAGCGCGGCTGTGTCCAGTGTCATGGCTCTCTTTCCTCTCGGCGGCGGGGCCGTCCCGCCGCTTCCTCCTGCGTCGCCGATTGCGGCCGGCCGCGCTCATAGCATGAAATTTTGCGCGCGTTCAGGGCTAAAATCCCGGCTAGAACTCGTGCCGCTCGATGACCATCGGCTCGTTGCGGGCGGCGGCGGCCCATTCCTGCATCGCCGGCAGCGCCCAGACGGCGTCGGCGTAGCGCTGCGTCTCTTCCTCGAGCTCGATCTTGTAGGTGCGGAAGCGGCTCACCACCGGCGCGTACATGGCATCGGCGACGGTGAAATGGCCGAACAGGAACTCGCCGCCCGCGCCGAAGCGCTTGCGGCAGTCGCGCCAGGAGGCGGTGATGCGGTTGATGTCGGCCTGCGCCTCGGGGGTGACGCCGCGGTTGGGGAAAGAAGAGCGGATGTTCATCGGCAGATGCGTGCGCAGCGCGGCGAAGCCGGCATGCATCTCCGCGCTCACCGCGCGCGCCGCGGCGCGCGCCTTGATCGCGCTCGGCCAGAGCTGCGCCTTGGGAAAGAGCTCGGCCAGGTATTCGCCGATCGCCAGCGACTCCCAGACGACCTGGTCGCCATGCCGCAACGCCGGCACCCGTCCCGACGGCGAGCGGCGCAGGATGTTGCCTCGGGTATTGGCCTCGTCCAGCGGGATCACTTCTTCCTCGAACGCGACCCCGGTATGCTTCAGCGCCAGCCAGCCGCGCAGCGACCAGGAAGAATAGTTCTTGTTGCCGATATAGATGGTGAAGTCTGCCATCGGCTATCCTCCCCTCCCGTTGCCCGCCTCACTCTGGCGGGAGCCGGGCCACGGCGCAATCTTTCTAGAAGGGTGTGTCCGTCGGCTCAAGTCTCGCTACCAGGGCAAAAGGAGACCGCTCGTGTTGTCTCATCTCGTCAGCGTCGCCGGTGACGCAATACCGATAACGCCGGTGACGGCCGACGATCTCGCCGCGGCGACAGCGATGCTGGACGAGGCCGGAAGGCGCTGGATCGGCGCCATCGGCTTCACCGCCGAAGCCGGCAAGCTGGCGCTGCTGCCGGATGCCGGCGGCGGGCTCGCCCGGGTGCTGGTGGGCGTCACCCGCGGCGACGAGCTTTGGGCGCTGGCCGGGCTGCCGGAGGCGCTGCCCGAGGGGCGCTACCGCCTCGACCCCGCGCCCGAGGCGCCGGCGGCGACGCGGCTGGCGCTGGGCTGGGCGCTCGGCTGCTATGCCTTCACCCGCTACAAGGAGCGCAAGCGCGGCTTTGCCGATCTGCTCTGGCCCAAGGCGGCCGATCGCGGCCTGGTCGAGCGCCTGGCCCTCGGCATCGCGCGGGCGCGCGATCTCATCAACACGCCGGCCGAGGATATGGGCCCGACCGAGCTTGCTGGCGCCGTCGAAGAGCTTGCCGCGCGCGCCGGCGCGCGCTGCCGCATCATCGCCGGCGAGGCGCTGCTGCGCGAGAACTATCCGACGATCCATGCCGTGGGCCGCGCCAGCGTCCGGCCGCCGGCGCTGGCGGATCTCACCTGGGGCGATGCGGCGGCGCCCAAGCTGACGCTGGTCGGCAAGGGCGTGTGCTTCGACAGCGGCGGGCTCGATTTGAAGCCGGCAAACGGTATGCGGCTGATGAAAAAGGACATGGGCGGCGCCGCCACCCTCATCGGCCTGGCCGGCGCCATCATCGATGCCGGGCTGAAGTTGCGGCTGCGCCTGCTGGTGCCGGCGGTCGAAAATGCCGTCTCCGCCAATGCCTTCCGTCCGCTCGACGTCATTCGCACGCGCAAGGGCATCACGGTGGAGGTCGGCAACACCGATGCCGAGGGCCGGCTCATCCTGTGCGATGCGCTGGCCGAGGCCGATGCCGAAAAGCCGGCGCTGCTGATCGACATGGCGACGCTCACCGGCGCCGCTCGCACCGCGCTCGGGCCGGAGCTGCCGGCGCTCTTCAGCAATGACGACGCGCTCGCCGCGGATCTGCTGCGGACCGCCGAGGCGGAGCAGGACCCGCTGTGGCGCCTGCCGTTGTGGCAGCCTTACCGCAAGATGCTCAAAAGCCCCGTGGCCGACATCAACAACGTCTCCGATTCGGCCTTTGCCGGCGCCATCACCGCGGCGCTCTATCTCGAGGAGTTCGTTTCGGCTGGGACGCCCTGGGCGCATATCGACACCTATGCCTGGAACGCCGCCGCCCGGCCGGGCCGCCCCGAAGGCGGCGAGGCGCTGGCGCTGCGCGCGCTCTACCGCCTGATCGAGCAACGCTTCGGCCGTGGCTAGCTCGGCAATGCCCTGACGGCAAAGGCTTATCCCGCCGCCCAAGATTATCCACAGGAAAGTGCTCGCCCTTTACGTTTTCTCAACCGTAAGTCATCGACACTTCCAGGCTAGGCAGCGGAGGGCCGGGATGGCCGAGCTTAAGCCAAGCCAAGCGCTGGATCTCTGGCGCAACGTGCTGATCGAGACGGTGCGCACCGCCGGCCCCGACCTGTCGGCGCGCCAGCTGGCCATCGTCCTCACCGTCTATCTGACGCCGCCGCCGCACACCGTGCGCGGGCTAGCGGCGCTGCTGCGCATCTCCAAGCCCGCCGTCACCCGGGCGCTCGACCGGCTCGGCATGCTCGGCCTGGCGCGGCGCCGGCGCGACGAGCAGGACCGGCGCTCGGTGCTGGTGCAGCGCACGGTCAAGGGCTCGGTGTTCCTCAGCGACTTTGCCGAGACCGTCGCGGCCGCCAGCCGCAGCCTCGAGCAGCAGCAGCGTGCCGGCGCGCTCGCGCCCTACGAGCGCTCAATAGCGCACTGAGACATCCACACGGTTGAGCAGCGGCCGGCCTTCGCGCTGGCGCCGCAGGTTGTCCGCCACCGCCGCCGCTGCGGTCGGCGGATGCGTCGCCGCGGCGACATGCGGCGTGATCAGGATGCGCGGGTGGTGCCAGAACGGGTGCTGCTGCGGCAGCGGCTCGTCGCCGAACACGTCGAGCGCCGCCGCCGAGAGCTGACCGCCGTCGAGGGCGGCGAGGAGGTCGGCCTCGACGAGGTGGCCGCCGCGCGCGCAATTGACGATCGCCGCCCCCTTGGGCAGGCGGGCGAATAGCCGCGCATCGAGAATGCCTTGGGTCGCCGGGGTCAGCGGCAACAGGCACACCAGGATCTCCGAGCGCGCGAGCAGCGCTGCGAGCCCCTCCGGCCCATGAAAGCTCGGGATGCCCGGGAGCTTCCGCTCGGTGCGGCTCCAGCCGGCGACGTCGAAGCCCAGCACCTTGAGCTTCAACGCGGCATCGCCGCCCAGCGCGCCCAGGCCGAGCACGCCGACGCGGCGCTCGGCGGCGTTGGGCTGCGGCAGCGGCCGCCATACGCGGGCGTGCTGCTGCGCGAGATAGGCCGGATCCTGGCGGTGGAGGCGCAGCACCTGCAGCTGCACATACTCGCTCATCGCCGCGGTCATGTAGGGATCGACCAGGCGCAGGATGGGCACGCCTGGCGGCAGCGACGGATCGGCGAGGACGTGGTCGACGCCGGCCCCGAGCGAAATGATGAGCTTGAGGTTGGGAAGCTGGTCGAGCAGTCCCGGCGGCGGCCGCCACACCAGCGCCGCGTCGATCTCGGTGGGATCGCCGAGATCGGGCCAGACGCGCAGCTCGACCTCGGGCAGGAGCTTGCGCAGCTCGGCTTGCCAGTCGGCGGCGCTGTCGACGGCGGAAAGGAAGAGCAGGATCATCCGAAGCCCACTCTACTGTGCCGTGGCGGCACTCTCCACCACTTCGAGATCGAACGCGGCGGCCATGAGCGCGCGCGTATAGGGATGCTGCGGCTGTTCGAACAGCCGCGCCGCCGGGCCGGCCTCGACGATCTTGCCGTCCTTCATCACCAGCACGTGATGCGCCAGCGCGCGCACCACGCGCAAATCGTGGCTGATGAAGAGATAGGACAGCCGGTGGCGGCGCTGCAGGTCGCGCAGCAGGTCGACCACCTGCGCCTGCACCGACATGTCGAGCGCCGAGGTCGGCTCGTCCAGCACCACGAAGCGCGGCTTCAGCACCATGGCGCGCGCCACGGCGATGCGCTGACGCTGCCCGCCGGAGAACTCATGCGGATAGCGCTCGGCCGAGTCGGGGTCGAGGCCGACCTCGAGCAGCGCCTGCTCGATGAGCGCGCGGCGCTCGGCGGCGGTGCGGCCGATGCGATGCACCTTGAGCCCCTCCTCGACGATCTGCGCCACCGAGAGCCGCGGCGACAGGCTCGAGAACGGGTCCTGGAACATGACCTGCATCTCGCGCCGCAACGGCCGCATGGCGCGCTCGCCGATGCCGTCGAGCCGCCGGCCGTCGAAACGGATCGCGCCTTCGCTGGCGATGAGGCGCAACAGGGCGAGGCCGAGCGTGGTCTTGCCCGAGCCGCTCTCACCGACGACGCCCAGCGTCTCGCCCTGGGCGAGGTTGAAGCCGACGCCGTCCACCGCCTTGACATGGCCGGTGACGCGGCGCAACAGCCCGCTGCGGAGCGGGAACCACACTTTGAGGCTCTCCGCCTCGAGCAGGCGGGGCGCCGCTGCTTCGGCGACCGGCGGCGCGCCCTTGGGCTCGGCGGCCAGCAAGTGGCGGGTATAGGCGTGCTGCGGCCGGGCGAAGACCTCGCGCGTGGGCCCGGCCTCGACCACCTCGCCCTTGGTCATCACCAGCACCGTCTCGGCCATCTTGCGCACGATGCCGAGGTCATGGGTGATGAGCAGCAGCGCCATGCCGAAGCGCGCCTGCAGCTCCTTGAGCAGCTTCAGGATCTGCGCCTGGATGGTGACGTCGAGCGCGGTGGTGGGCTCGTCGGCGATGAGGATGTCGGGCTCGTTGGCGAGCGCCATGGCGATCATGACGCGCTGGCGCTGGCCGCCGGAGAGCTGATGCGGATAGGCGTCGAGGCGCTTTTCCGCGTCGCCGAGACCGACCAGACGCAGCAGCTCGACGACCCGCGCCCGCGCCGCCGGCGCGGTCATGTGCTTGTGGAGGAAGAGCGTCTCGGCGATCTGCTTCTCGATGGTGTGGAGCGGGTTCAACGAGGTCATCGGCTCCTGGAACACCATGGCGATGCGGTTGCCGCGGATATCGCGCATCACCCGTTCCGCCGCGCCCACCAGCTCCGTGCCGTCGAAGACGATGCTGCTGGCGGTGCCGTGGCTCGCCATGGGGTAGGGCAGCAGCTGCAGGATCGACAGCGCGGTGACGGATTTTCCCGAGCCGCTCTCGCCGACCAGCGCCAGCGTCTCGCCGCGATCGAGATCGAACGACACGCCTTTCACCGCCTCGACGGCGCCGTCGGGCACGGCGAAGGTGACGGAGAGATCGCGCAGCGAGAGGAGGGGCATGGGGGACAAGCCGTCAGCTATCAGCTGTCAGCTGTCAGCTTTTAGGCGAGCGACGAGCGCTGCGAGCATTCGCTTTACCTCCTGAATGTCGGCGGCAACCTGCTCGTAGCTGGCATGGGCCAGCAGCTTGAGGTCGCGCGCAAGCAAGGCAAAATACTCGAGCTCGTTGGCCGAACCCAGCGCCACATACAGAAAACGCGCAAAGTCCGCATCCGACGAACGCACGCACCCCTCGGCGATGTTGGATGGAACCGAGGCTGCGGCTCTCCGCATCTGGCTGGTGAGCCCGTAGCGCTCCGTTGCCGGGAACGTTTCCGTCAGCGTGTAGATCTCCAAGGTCATTGCGTGGGCCCTGTGCCAGACCTTCAAGTCGCGAAAGTTCTGCATCGTCGCTCCTGGCTGATAGCTGATAGCTGATAGCTTCATTTCACCTTCCTCGGATCAAACGCATCCCTCACCGCCTCGCCGATGAAAATCAGCAGGCTCAGCATGACCGCCAGCACGAGAAAGGCGGTGAGGCCGAGCCATGGCGCTTGCAGGTTGTTCTTGCCCTGCGCCAGCAGCTCGCCCAGCGAGGGCGAGCCCGGCGGCAGGCCGAAACCGAGGAAATCCAGCGAGGTGAGCGTGGTGATGGAGCCGTTGAGGATGAACGGCATGAAGGTGAGCGTCGCCACCATCGCGTTGGGCAGCACGTGGCGCCAGATGATCACCGGATTGGCGACGCCGAGCGCGCGCGCGGCGCGGACGTAGTCGAAATTGCGCGCGCGCAGGAACTCGGCGCGCACGAGATCGACCAGCGACATCCAGGAGAACAGCAGCATGATGCCGAGCAGCCACCAGAAATTCGGCTGGATGATGCTCGACAGGATGATCAGCAGGAAGAGCACCGGCAGGCCGGACCAGACCTCGATGAAGCGCTGGAACAGCAGGTCGGTGAGCCCGCCGTAATAGCCCTGGATCGCGCCGGCGGCGACGCCGACGATCGAGCTCAGCACGGTGAGCACGAGGCCGAACAGCACGGAGATGCGGAAGCCGTAGATGAGCCGCGCCATGACGTCGCGGCCCTGGTCGTCCGTGCCGAGCCAGTTGACGGCGTCGGGCGGCGAGGGGGCCGGGCTCGGCAGGTTGTAGTTGATCGTCTTGTAGCTGAAGGGGATGAGCGGCCAGATCGCCCAGCCATGCGCGTCGATGTGCTGGCGCACATAGGCGTCGCGGTAGTCGGCCGCGGTCGCGAACTCGCCGCCGAAATTCGTCTCGGGATAGTCGGTGAAGACCGGGAAATTGAGCTGGCCCTCATAGGAGACGAGGAAAGGCCGGTCATTGGCGATGAACTCGGCGAAAAGGCTGGTCACGAAGATCACGAGGAAGAGCCAGAGCGACCAGAAGCCGCGGCGGTTGGCGCGGAAATTCGCCAGCCGCCGGCGCGCCAGCGGCGTCAGACGCAGCCCGAGCACGCGCCGCGTCGGCGATCGGCTGAGCGCGGAGGCGAGATTGCTCATGCCTGGCGAGTCGCGAAATCGATGCGCGGATCGACCCACATGTAGGTGAGGTCGCGCACCAGCGTCATGACGAGGCCGATCAGCGTGTAGATGTAGAGCGTGCCGAACATGATGGGGTAATCGCGGCCGATCACCGCCTGGAAGCCGAGATAGCCCAGCCCGTCGAGCGAGAAGATCACCTCCACCAGCAGCGCGCCGGTGAAGAGAATGCCGATGAACGCCGCCGGGAAGCCGGCGATCACCAGCAGCATGGCGTTGCGGAAGACATGGCCATAAAGCACGCGCAGCTCCGAAAGCCCCTTGGCGCGCGCGGTCACGACATACTGCTTGTTGATCTCCTCGAGGAAGGAATTCTTGGTCAGCATGGTGAGGCTGGCGAAGCTGCCGATCAGCAGCGACACAACCGGCAGAGTGATGTGCCAGAAGTAGTCGATGAACTTGTGCGTCAGCGAGAAGCTCGACCAGTCGTCCGAGACGATGCCGCGCAGCGGGAACCATTGAAGATAGCTGCCGCCGGCGAACAGCACGATGAGCAGCACGGCGAAAAGGAAGCCCGGTATGGCGTAGCCGACGATGACGACGGCGCTCGTCCAGATGTCGAAGCTGCTGCCGTCGCGCACCGCCTTGCGGATGCCGAGCGGGATCGAGACGAGATAGCTGATGAGCGTCGCCCAGAGGCCGAGCGAGATCGATACCGGCAGCTTGTCGGCGATGAGGCTGATGACCGGCCGGTCGCGATAGAAGCTCGAGCCGAAATCGAAGGCGAGATAGTTGCGGACCATCGTCCAGAAGCGCTCGGCCGGCGGCTTGTCGAAGCCGTAGAGCTTGTTCAGCTGCTTGACGAATTCGGGATCGAGGCCGCGTGCGCCGCGCGACTGGTTCGGGCCCGAGGAGGTCGCGACCTCGGCGCTGCCGCCGGTGACCCGGCCGATGGCGCTGGTGTCGCTGCCCTTGAGCTGGGCGATCATCTGGTCGACCGGGCCGCCCGGCGCCGCCTGCACGATGACGAAATTGACCAGGATGATCGCGAACAAGGTCGGGATCATCAGCAGGATGCGGCGGACGGCATAGGCGAGCATTGTTGGTTCAGGCGCTCATTGCTGGTTCAGGCGCTCACTGCTTTTTCGGCTCCTGCGCCTTGCGCGCCTCGACCGCCTGCTCGCGCTGCGGGTCGATCCACCAGGTATCGGTGGCGAGCGCGTAGGGCGGATTCTCCTTCGGCCGGCCGAACCTGTCCCAGAAAGTCACGTGGAAGGAGGACTGGTACCAGCCGGTGATGAGATAGTGGCCCTGCAGCAGCACGCGGTCATAGGCGTGTGCGCGAACCATGAGCTCCGGGCGGCTGGGCGCGCTGACGATGAGATCGATGAGGGCGTCGACCGCCTTGCTCTTGACGCCCATGATGTTGTCGCTGCCCTCCTCGTCCGCCGCCGCCGAGCCGAAGAGGTCGCGCTGCTCGTTCCCCGGCGAGAGCGTCGCCGGAAAGCGCACCATGGTCATGTCGTAGTCGAATTTGTTCATCCGGTTCTGATACTGCGCGGGATCGACGTTGCGCAGGTTCATGACGATGCCGATGCGCGCCAGGTTCTGCTTGAACGGCAGGAAGATGCGCTCGAAATCGGCCTCGGGATAGAGGAACTCGAACTCGAAGGGCTGGCCGGTCTCGTCATTGACCAACCGCTCGTTCTTGACCGACCAGCCGGCCTCCTTGAGCAGCCGCAGCGCCTGGCGGATGTTGTCGCGGATGTTGCCCGAGGCGTCGGTCGTGGGCGGCTCGTAGGCCTCGGTGAAGACCTCGTCGGGAATCTCGCCCTTGTATTGGGTGAGGATCTGCAGCTCCTGCGGCGTCGGCAGGCCGGTGGCGGCGAGATCGGTGTTGGGGAAATAGCTCTTGGTGCGCTTGTAGGCGCCGTAGAACAGGTTCTTGTTGGTCCACTCGAAATCGAAGAGGTAGTCGAGCGCCGCGCGCACGCGCCGGTCCCCAAACAGCGGCCGGCGCAAATTGTAGACGAGGCCCTGCATGCCTTGCGGCATCTTGTTCGGAATGTCCTCCTTCTTGAACAAACCCTCGCGCAGCGCCGGGCTGTCGTAGCCGATCGCCCAGTTCTTCGAGGTGAACTCCTCGCGGATGTCGTAGGCGCCGGCCTTGAAGGCCTCCAGCGCGATCTGCCGGTCGCGATAGAAATCATAGCGCAGCACGTCGAAATTGTTGCGCCCGCGGGCTACCGGCAGGTCCTTGGCCCAGTAGTCGGCGACGCGGCGATAGACGATGTAGCGGCCGGCATCGACGCTGTCGATCTTGTACGGCCCGCTGCCGAGCGGCGGCTCGAGCGTCGTCTTCTCGAAGTCGCGCCCCTCCCAGTACGTCCGCGGCAGCACCGGCAGCTGGCCGACGATGTCCGGCAGCTCGCGGTTGTCGCCGCTGCGGAAGGTGAATCTGACGCCATGCTCGCCGACCTTCTCCGCCTTGATCACATCGGCGTAATAGAGGCGGTAGTGCGGGTCGCCCTTCGTCTTCAGCGTGTCGAGCGTCCAGATCACGTCCTCGGGGGTGATCGGGCTGCCGTCGTGAAAGCGCGCCTCGGGGCGCAAATTGTACTGCACCCAACGGCGATCCCTAGGCAGGTCCACGCTTTCGGCGACGAGGCCGTATTCCGAGCTCGGCTCGTCGTAAGAAGCCGCCATCAGCGTATCGAAGAGCAGGGCGAGGCCCGCCGCCTTGTTGCCCTTGAGCTGGTAGGGGTTGAGCGTGTCGAACGTGCCGACCGCGGCGTAGCGCACGCTGCCGCCCTTGGGCGCGTCAGGGTTGGCGTAGTCGAAATTCTTGAAGTCGGCGCCGTATTTCAGGTCGCCGAAGAGCGAGAGGCCGTGGCTCCTGGTGACGCCGTCTTCGGCGGCGGCGGGGACGAGTCCGGCGGCGGCGGCGAGCGCAAGAGCGACAAGCAGAGCGCGCATGGCGGCATTTCCTCGGAGTCTCATTGTCGGCAGTCTAGAGGAAACGCGCCGCCGCGGCAGCACGAACCCGCGCGCCCCCGGTACAACCGCCGCCCGCCAGCAGCGCGCGCGCCGGCGCGGCGAGCGCCGGGTCGCCGCAGGCGACGACGCGGCCGTCGGAGGCGAGATCGAGCGCGCGGCCCTGCCAGTCGGTGATGACGCCGCCGGCGCCGGCGATCACCGGCGCGAGCGCGCAATAGTCATAGGGCTTGAGCCCGCCTTCGACGACGAGATCGATGAAGCCGCTGGCGAGCAGCGCATAGGCGTAGCAATCGGCGCCGGCGCGCGTGAGCTTGACCGCGCCGCGCAAGCCGGCGAAGCCGGCCGCGTCCTTGCCCTCGAACATGAGCTCCGGCGCCGTCGAGAAAAGCGTCGCCTGGCCCAGCGCCCGGCATTGCCGCGTCCGCGCCGGCGCGCCGTTGAGCGTCGTGGCGCGGCCTTCCGCGCCGAGCCAGCGCTCGCCCAGGATCGGCTGGTCGATGATGCCCAGCACCGGCCGGCCGCTTCGGGTCAAGGCGATGAGCGTGCCGAACAGCGGGATGCCGCCGATGAAGGAGTTGGTGCCGTCGATCGGGTCGAGCACCCAGACCGACTCGGCGTCCTCGCGCAGCCGCCCGTGCTCCTCGCCGATGATGCCGTGGGCGGGAAAATGCCGCTCGATCAGCGCCCGCATCGCCGCCTCCGCCTCGCGGTCGGCGATGGTCACCGGCGTCAGGTCGCTCTTGTCGTCGACGGCGATCTCGCGGCGGAAATAGCCGCGGATGATGCCGCGCGCCGCGTCGGCCAGCGCCTCGGCGAGCGCGATCTCGGCGGCGGCGACCGCGCCCGTCATGCCGCCGGCCGCGGCGTTACTTGGTGCCGAGCGGCTGCGGCGTGTCGCTCAGCGTGTTGAGATAGGCGACCACATCGGCGCGGTCCTGCGCCTTCGGCAGGCCGGCGAAGGTCATCTTGGTGCCCTTGGCGAAGGCCTGCGGGCTGAAGAGCCATTGGTTGAGCTCGTCGGCCGTCCATTTCTGGCCCTTATGCGCGGTGAGTGCCGGTGAGAACTGGTAGCCGCCGCGATCCTCGGCGATGGGCTCGCCGATCACGTTCCACAGGTTCGGGCCGATGCGGTTGGCGCCGCCCTTGTCGAAGGTGTGGCAGACCGTGCATTTCTTCGCCTGATCCTTGCCCGCACTGGCGTCGGCTTTGGCCAGCAGCGGCGCGATCGGCTCGGGCCCTGCCGGCGCGGCGGCCGCGGCCTGCTGCGCCGCCGGCGCCTCGCCGGCCACGACATAGACCGGCTTCGCCGGCACGATGGGCTTCACCAGATTGCCGGCGATGATGCCTGATACCATCGCCAGAATCATCGAGGCGAGAACCGCGCCGATGATCTTGTTCCACTCGAAAGACGACATTCCCCACCCTCGGGCAAGCGGCTCTGGCCGCGGAGAAAACCCAATTTTCGCTGACAACTCAAACGAAATGTGATTGAAGCGGCCGGACAATAGCGCGACCAATGCGCTGGCCGACCCGGTTTTCATGCGGCATAACGCCGCAAGCCCGGAGTGTGCAGGCAAGGGAGAGAGGTGTCCGTGAGCGCAGCCATAGTACCGAGCTTCCGACCGATCGTGGTCATCCCGGCGCGCATGGCGTCCACCCGGCTTCCGGGCAAGCCGCTGGCCGACATCCATGGCGAGCCGATGATCGTCCATGTGCTGCGCCGCGCCGCCGCGGCGGCGATCGGCCCGGTGCTGGTGGCCTGCGCCGAGGCGGAGATCAAGGCAGCGGTGGAGCGGTCCGGCGGGCAGGCGGTGCTCACCCGGCCCGACCACCCCTCGGGCTCCGACCGCATCCACGAGGCGCTGGGGCTCGCCGATCCGCAGCGCCGACACGATGTGGTGGTGAACCTGCAAGGCGATCTGCCGATGGTCGATCCGGCGATCCTGCGCGCCGTGCTCTCGCCGCTTGCCGATCCCGCCGTCGACATCGCCACCATCGCCTTTGCCATCCGCGACCCGGCCGAGCGCGACAATCCCAACGTGGTGAAGGCCGCGGCCGGCTTTGCCGCGGGCCAGCGCATCGCCCGCGCGCTTTATTTCAGTCGGCTGCCGGTGCCGTCCGGCGCGGGCGAGCACTATCACCATATCGGCATCTACGCCTATCGCCGCGCCGCGCTCGAGCGCTTCATCGCTCTGGCGCCGAGCGTGCTGGAGCGGCGCGAGCAGTTGGAGCAGCTGCGCGCGCTGCAGGCCGGCATGCGCATCGACGTGGCACTCGTTGACACTCTTCCGTTCGGTGTCGATACTCCCGCCGACCTCGACCGCGCCCGCACCTTGCTCGCGCCGGCCGGCCTCCCGCCGCAGAACTCATGACCGCGCGCAAAACTCCGGCTTCGCTCATCGCCTTCCAAGGCGCGCCCGGCGCCTATTCCGATCTCGCCTGCCGCGAGGTCTTTCCGAAGCTCCAGACCTTGCCTTGCGCCGGCTTCGAGGACGCGATCGCCGCGGTGCGCCACGGCCGCGCGCGGCTCGCCATGCTGCCGATCGAAAACTCCGTCGCCGGCCGCGTCGCCGACATCCACCATCTCATGCCGGAATCGGGCCTCCATATCATCGGCGAGCATTTCCAGCGGGTGAACCATCACCTGTTGGCGCCGAAAGGGGCGACGCTGAAGAGCCTCAAGACGGTGCGCAGCCACGTCCATGCGCTGTCGCAATGCCGCGCGCTCATCCGCAAGCTCGGTTTGAAGGCGATCGTCGCCGCCGATACCGCAGGCGCCGCCGCCGAGGTGGCCGAGCGCGGTGATCCCAGCGAGGCGGCGATCGCCTCGGCGCTGGCCGGCGCGACCTACGGCCTGGTCTCGCTCAAGCGGAACATCGAGGATGCCGAGCACAACACGACGCGCTTTCTCGTCATGGCGCGCAAGCCCAAGCCGGCGCGCCGCGGCGCCGGCCTGGTCGTCACCACCTTCGTGTTCCGCGTGCGCAACGTGCCGGCGGCGCTCTACAAGGCCATGGGCGGCTTCGCCACCAACGGCGTCAACATGACCAAGCTCGAGAGCTACATGCTGGGCGGCCGCTTCACCGCCACCCAGTTCTATGCCGATGTCGAGGCGCATCCCGAGGACCGGCCGCTCAAGCTGGCGCTGGAGGAGCTGCGCTTTTTCTCGCACGAGGTCCGGATCCTCGGCGTCTATCCCGGCCACCCCTTCCGCCGCGACGCGACCCAGGGCGAGGGGGATTAGCGGCGTGTCCCTATAAGCCGCCCTGGGGCGCATGTGCCCGCTCTCCACTGAAGCGGATTCCGAAAAGCTCGAACCATCTCCGCCGCCCCGGCGAAAGCCGGGGCCCAGGGGCAAACGCGCGTCGCTTGCACTGGGTCCCCGCTTTCGCGCAGAGCTGTCCGGGGAAAGAAATGCGGTTGCAAACCTACACTGGCAGACTCGCTTTTATCGTCATGGCCGGGCTTGACCTGGCTTGACCCGGCCATCCACGCCTTTCCGGCGACGCTCGCAAGACGTGGATGCCCGGCACAAGGCCACGGCTGTCCGGTTGAGGGCAAGCGGTGGCAAAGGCGCTACTCGCCTACACCCTTCTGTCGTCATGCGCGGGCTTGACCCGCGCATCCACGTCGTGCGGCGCGCTGGTTGCAAGACGTGGATGCCCGGGACTCGGCCTGCGGCCGGCCTGCCTTCGCCGAAGCGAAGCCGCTTCGGCTTCGCGCAGGCAGGCCCGGGCATGACGATTGAGGGCATTGGCGCGTCGCGGGAGGA
>JBKQTR010000200.1:0-23583 GCA_052143095.1 Allostellaceae bacterium | reverse complement strand
GCCCTTGGCGCGGATCGGCACGCGCCCGGGCGCGATGAAGCCGATATTGCCGTCGATATCGGCGTAGACCATGTTCTGCTCGGGTGCGACGAAGTCCCTGAGCGCGGCGCGAAATTCGTCCCAATTGCCGGCGCGGTTCAGCGCCCAGAGCGCCTCGGGCGTGCGGTCGTCGCCGGTCAGGAAGGTCGCCTGCAGCGCCAGCACGGTGCCGGCGGCGGCGGGCTCGGCATAGCTGCCGCCGAGATCGGAGATCACCGGCCCGTGCCGCGTCTCGCGCACCGCGAGGGTCGCTGGCGCGCCGCCGCGCACGCCGATGGTCTCGCTGCGGGTGGTGAAGGGCTCGCTGCCGCCGGGGGTGAGATAATGCGTGGGGTCGGCGGGGTCGATGCGCTCGATGAAGAGATCCTCGACATCGCTCTCGGTGTTGGTGAAGCCCCAGGCGATGCGCTGGTTGTGGCCGAGGACGACGGCAGGCGCGCCCGGCGCGGTGACGCCGGCGAGCGTGCGGCCAGGGGTCTCGATGCGCACGAGATACCAGACGCTGGGGGCGGAGAGGCCGAGATGCGGGTCGTTGGCGAGCAGCGGCTTGCCGGAGACGCTGTGGGCGCCGTCGACCACCCAGTTGTTGGAGGCGAAGGCGGGCCCGACGACGCTCGGCAGAAGCGCCTCGATCTCGGCCAGATTGAGGCCCTCGAGCCAGCGGCCGGCCTCGCCCAGCGTCGCCGGCGCGTCATTGGGATAGGGCGGGTAGAGCAGCTCCAGCTCTTCCGGCGAGAGGCGCTGGGCGAGGCGCGCATGCAGCAGCTCGCGGCGGAAATTGCCCGCGAGCTGCAGCGCCATGAGCTTGCCCCAGACCAGCGTGTCGGAGGGCCGCCACGGCTCCGGCGCGACGTTGAGGAGATAATATTCCGCCGGCAGCGCGCCGCGGCGCTGGGCGAGATAGGCGTTGACGCCGGCGGCATAGGCGTCGAGCGCCGCGCGCGACTCCGGCGACAGCAGCGCATATTGCCGCTCGGCGGCGCGGTAGAGGCCGATGGTGCGCATGAAGCGGTCGATGCCGAGGCTGCGCGTGCCGAACCATAGGGACAACCGGCCGGCGCCGGCGCGCCGCATCAGATCCATCTGGAAGAGCCGGTCCTCGGCATGGACGAAGCCCAAGGCGAAGGCGGCGTCGCGCTCGCTGGCGGCGCGGATGGTCGGAATGCCATGGGCGTCGCGCGTGATGCTCGCCTCGGCGGCGAGCCCGTCAAGCACCAGGCGGCCGTCGCTCGGTGGCAGCGAGGAGCGCAGCCAGAGCAGCCCGCCGGCGATCACGATCAGCGGCGCGAGCAGCAGAGCGCGGATGATCAGCCTCACCATGCCGCCACTCCGCCCGCGCCGGCTGCGATCAACCCAGATTCAGGATGATGGTCTTTTTCTGGGTGAAATGCTCGAGCATGGATTCGAGCGAGGCTTCCTTGCCGAGGCCGGAATTCTTGATGCCGCCATAGGACATGTTGGCCTGCACCACCAAATTCTGGTTGACCTGGACGAGCCCGGCCTCGAGCCGCTGGGTGGCGTCGAGCGCGGTCTTGAGGTCGCGCGTCCAGATGGTGGCGGCAAGCCCATACTCGGTATCGTTCGCCTGGCGGATGGCGTCCTCGTAATCCCGGAATTTGAGGACGCAGGTGACGGGGCCGAAGATCTCCTCGCGGCAGAGCCGGTTGTCATTGGCGATGCCGGTGAAGATCACCGGCTGCACAAAATAGCCGCGGGCGAGCTTCTGGTCGGCGGGCATCGCCGAGCAGCGCAGCGCGGTCGCGCCCGCGGTCTCCTCGCCGAGCTTGATGTAGTTGCGCACCTTGTCGAATTGCTGCTTGGAGATGATGGTGCCGATATCGGTCGCCTCGTCCAGCGGATCGCCCATGCGCATGGCATCGACCTTGGCTTTGAGCTTGGCGACGAAGGCGTCGTGGATGGTCTCGTGGACGAAGATGCGGCTCGCCGCGGTGCAGCTCTGGCCCTGGCGGGTGAAGCGCATGCCGATCACCGCGCCGTCCACCGCCTTCTCGATATCGGCATCGCCCATGACGATCATCGGGCTCTTGCCGCCCAATTCGAGCGTCACCGGGATGAGCTTGTCGGAGGCCATGCGGTAGACCAGCTTGCCGGTCTCGACCGAGCCGGTGAAGGTCACCTTGCCGACGCCCTTGTGCTCGACCAGCGGCGCGCCGCAGCCGGGCCCGTCGCCGGAGAGGATGTTGAGGATGCCGGGCGGCAGCACCTGGTTCATGATCTGGCAGGCGCGCAGCACCGCGAGCGGCGCCTCCTCGGCCGATTTCACCACCACGGCGTTGCCCGCCACCAGCGCCGGCGCGATCTTGAGCGCCATCAGCAGCAGCGGCACGTTCCACGGGATGATGGCGCCGACGACGCCGATCGGCTCGCGTTGGGTGATGGTGAGCATGCCGGGCTTGAACGGCACGCTCTCGCCCTTGAGCTCGGAGCCGAGCCCGCCGTAGAAGATCAGCACATCGGCGAAGACGCCGGCCTCGACCCGGCTCTCGGTGCGGATCGCCTTGCCGGTCTCCAGGGTGATCAGCCGCGCGATCTCCTCGACATGGTCATTGAGCAGCTTGCCGCAGTCATAGACCAGCTTGCCGCGCTCGCGCGCGGCGAGCTTCGCCCAGGCGCGCTGCGCCTGGCGCGCCGCCTTGACCGCGACATCGACATCGGGCGCGGTGCCCTCGGCGGCCAGCGCCACCTGCTCCTGGGTGGCGGGATTGACCACCGGGAAGGTGCGGCCGGTTACCGCCGGCACCAGCGCGCCGTCGATCAGCAGCTTGTTGGAGAGCTCGCGCGCCAAAATGCGCGGGTCGAGCACGGGCTCAAGCCGGTTCTGCAGCATCTTTTCCTCTCCTTTACGTCCGGGCACGCGCTGCTGCCGCTCCGCCGGGAGCGCGCGCAAACCTCCGCCACGTTATACACATCCCGGCGACCGCTGCTACCCCCTGGGGACGACGGTCGCCCCAACAGGGAGACGGAGGGTGCCGGCGTCGGCTTGCGCCGGGGCAGGTCAATTGGGTGAAGCGCTTAAGATAGACCACGGAGGCACGGAGGACACGGAGATCGAGTGCAATGGGCCGCGAAGCGGCCCGGGGAATCTTGTCTTTCTCCGTGCTCTCCGTGCCTCCGTGGTGAACCTTATTGATGCTTCATCCAATGGCCGTGCAGGGCGCTGCTGGACCATCGACGCCGGCGCACGTTACGCTGTCCCACAGTGAGCGGGAAAGCAAGAATGCCCGACCGTACCTCTCCCTCGACCGATGTCACGCTGCGCCTATCGAGCAATAGTGCTGCGACGCTCGATAGACTGGCGGTGCTCCTCGGGCGACCGCGCTCCTGGATCATGGAGCGGGCGCTCCGGCACTACCTGAAAACCGAGGGCGCGGCGCTGATCGAAGATGCCGAGGCGATCGCCGAACTCGATCGCGGCGACAGCGCGCCCGCGCAACAAATGCTCGCCGAGGTGGACGAGATCATCAAACGCCGCAAGCCAAGCGTACGCGCGAAAACCCCACCTCACCCCAACCCTCTCCGCCCCAAAGGGGCGGCGAGGGAGTGACTCCCACTACCCCTCAATCCCGAGCTCCTTGAGCAGCTTGGCGCGGTCGGCGTCGAGGGCGGGGGCGGGGGGACGGGTCGGCGGGTCGGGGAAGGCGGAAAGCTTCAGCGGATTGCCGGCGAGCGTCAAGGTGCCGGCAACGGGATCCTCGACCGTCACCAGCATGTTGCGCGCCTCGACCTGGGGATGGGCGAGCGCCTGCGCCACGGTGTTGATGGGGCCACAGGGGATGCCGGCCCGCTCGATGATCTCGATCCAGGCGGCGGTCGGCCGCTTCTTGAGCTCGGTCTCGATCTCGGATTTGAGCGCCGCCTGGTTGCGGTTGCGGCTGTTGTTGGTCGCGTATTGCGGTGCCGTGGCGAGATCAGGGCGGCCGAGCGCGTCGCACAGCTTCAGATAGAGCGCGTCGTTGCCGGCGGCGATGATCATCGCGCCATCGGCGGTGGAAAAGGCCTCGAACGGCGTGATCGAGGGGTGGCGCGCGCCGAGCGGGCCTGGCACTTCGCCCGTTACGGTATAGCGCATGATCGCATTCTCGAGCAGCGCGAGCTGGCAGTCGAACATGGCGATGTCGATTTTGGTCGCCTCGCCGGTCTTCTCGCGATGGAGGAGGGCCGCGTTGACGGCGACGGCGGTGTAGAGCCCGGCGCCGATATCGCCGATCGACATGCCGATGCGTACCGGCGGCTGGTCGGGATGGCCGGTGATGCTCATGATGCCGCCGAGGCCCTGCACCACCATGTCATAGGCGGGGTAATGCGCATAAGGCCCGGTGTGGCCGAAGCCCGAGGCCGAGGCGTAGATCAGCCTGGGGTAGCGCGGGTGCAGGCTTTCCCAGCCGTACCCCAGCTTCTCCATCGTGCCCGGCCGGAAATTCTCGACGACGACGTCGGCCTTGGCGAGCAGCGCCTCGAAGATGCGCTGATCTCCGGCGGATTTGAGGTCGAGCGCGATCGATTCCTTGCCGCGGTTGACCGAGGAGAAATAGGTCGACTTGCCCTTGACGAAGGGGCCGTATTCGCGCGCGTCGTCGCCCTTACCGGGCGGCTCGACCTTGATGACGCGGGCGCCGAGCTCGGCCATGAGAAAGGTGCAATACGGTCCCGCGAGAATGCGCGAGAGATCGATGACGGTGATGCCGGCGAGCGGCCCCGAAGCGGCCATTGCTGCTGAACCCTGCCTGTAATCGGCGCAGGCCGCCTCTTAGCGCAGCCCGGCCGGCGCGGCAATCGGGCTCAGGAGCGCTGCTGCATCTCCAGGCGCGCCACCATCTCGGCGCAGCGATCCTTGTCGATCATCACCGCCGTGCCGCAAAACTCGCAGGTGAAGAAGGTATTCTGTTGCACCCACGAGACCGGCTTCACCGTCGACTGGCGGCAGCGCGAGCAGGCGAGCGGAATCTCGGTGATCATAAAGCGGGGGTTCCCCGATCATGCTTCCCGGGATCGCACGAGGCGATCCGATCGGCGACGAACGGTGATCACCGGCAAAGGTTCATTTGCGCGGTGAAAGATCCATCTGGTAGGTGATCCAAGTCGTCCGCGTCGCCAACCGGTCGTAGACGCCGCGCGCGCGATAGTTGTTGTCGCCGGTGAGCCAGCGGATAAGCGTCCAGCCGCGCCCGCGCGCCACCTCCGCCATCGCCTCGAGGAGCCGGTCGGCGACGCGCTTGCCGCGCACCCCCGGGTCGACGAAGAGATCGTCGAGGAAGCCCGCGGTGGTGCCGGTCAAGGGGCGCGGCATCGGGCGGAAATGGGCGAGGCCGACGACCCGCCCGTCGCCGCTGCGGGCGAGCAGCGCCTCGAGGTCATGCGCGGGGTCGAGCAGCCAGTGCCAGACCGTGCCGGCGATCGCGTCGCTCATCGGCATCTTGTAAAAGGTGGCGTAGCCCTCGTAGAGCCGGCGCCAATCAGCGTAATCGCGCGCCTCGGGCGGTCCGATGCTGATGTCTTCCATGGCGGGCTTGATCCCTCCGGCCGGGTGGGCGATGGTCGCGCAGCTAACACGGGATGCCGCGCCATGTCCATGATCCCCCGCAGCCTCGCCTGTCTCGGGCCGCACGGCTTCCACCGCCTCGCCTATTGGGAATGGCCGGGCCCGCCAGGTGCGCGCACCGTGCTGTGCGTGCACGGGCTCACCCGCAACGGCCGCGACTTCGATGCGCTGGCAGAAGCGCTCTCGGCCGAGGCCAATGTCATCTGCCCCGATTTTCCCGGCCGCGGCGGCAGCGAGTGGCTGAGCCATCCTGCCGATTACGGCTATCCGCTCTACCTTGCCGACATGGCGGCGCTGATCGCGCGGCTCGACGTCGACACGCTCGACTGGGTCGGCACCTCGATGGGCGGGCTCACCGGCATGCTGCTGGCGGCGCAGCGGGGGGCGCCGATCCGCCGGCTGGTGGTGAACGACATCGGCCCGCTCATCGCCAAGGAGGGGCTGGCGCGCATCGGCAGCTATGTCGGGCGCGACCCGAGCTTCGCCGATGCGGCGGCGCTCGAGGCAACCCTGCGCCAGATCGCCGCCGCTTTCGGCCCGCTGAGCGACGCGCAATGGCGCCATCTGGCGGCGGTCAGCACGCGGCGCAAGCCCGATGGCAGCCTCGGCTTCGCCTATGACCCGCATATCGGCGACGCCTTCCGCGACGCGCCCGAAGTCGATATCGATCTCTGGGCGCAATGGGACGCGATCGCCTGCCCGACCCTGGTGCTGCGCGGCGCCCAATCTGACGTGCTGCGCGCCGAAGACGCGCAGGCGATGACCCGGCGCGGCCCCAAGGCGCGGCTGGTGGAGTTTCCGGGCATCGGCCACGCGCCGGCGCTGATGGCGGAGGACCAGATCGCGGCGGTCCGCGATTTCCTGCTTGGCTGAGGCGGAGGTCACGGGCTATCTCGCGCCGGAGGGCTTTGTCGAGGATCTCCTTGCCGAGCTCGGCCCGGGGGTGAGCGCGGTCCATGGGCGGCTGGTGCTGGCGGCGGGGCCGCCGCGCCCGGCCGCCTGGGTCGCCAATCTCTGGCACGCGCCGCAGCGTCTCGAGATCGCCTCGATTGCCGATGGCGCGCGCCAGCTCAGAGCGATCCAGCGCAACTGGGCGCTTTATTCCCAGGCGCATCACCGCCGCGCCGCGCTCATCGCCGAGCGCCTGCCCAAGGTGTCGGCGAAGCCGCTCGCCTTCGGCGCCCCGGCGCCGGCGGCGCCGCTCGGCTCCTGGACGCTGCTCGATGCCGGGACGCTGCTCGCCAGCGCTCGCTGCTCCAGCCCCTTTCCCAATGGCGAGGTGCGCTTCGTCGAGGACCGGACGGCGCCACCGAGCCGCGCTTATCTCAAGCTCTGGGAGGCGCTCACGCTGCTCGGCGAGAAGCCGGGGCCGGGCGAGGTCTGCCTCGATCTCGGCAGCAGCCCCGGCGGCTGGAGCTGGGTGCTGCAGCGTCTGGGGGCGCGGGTCATCAGCGTCGACAAGGCACCGCTCGACCCGCGCATCGCCGCGCTGCCCGGGATCGAGTTCCGGCAAGAAAGCGCGTTCGCGCTCGAGCCCGAGAAAATCGGCGGGATAGATTGGCTGTTCTCAGACGTTGTCTGTTATCCGGGGCGTCTTCTCGCCCTGGTAGAGCGCTGGCTGGCGGCGGGGACCTGCCGGCGCTTCGTCTGCACGCTCAAGTTCCAAGGACCGACCGACCATGAGACCGCCCGCCGCTTCGCTGCCATTCCGGGCTCCCGCCTGCTCCACCTCCACCACAATAAGCACGAGCTGACATGGATACGATTGAGCTGAGTCGCTCCGCGGCGGTGCGGCCGGCCCCAGCCTTTCCACCATTCGCGGCGCGGGCACCGTGGTGGGGCGGGGATCTGCAGACGCTGCGCAACTTCTTCGTCCGCCGCCATGGCCGGCTCGATGCCTATCCCGCCGAGCGGCTGAGCCTCGCCATGGATGACGGTAGCGGCGATGTGCTGCTGGCGGTGCTGAACCGGCCGCTGTCGGCGCCGGCGGCGCGGCCGCTCGTGGTGCTGGTGCATGGGCTCACCGGCTGCGAGGAGAGCTTCTATCTGCGCAACACGGCGGCGCATCTCTTGACGCTGGGCTTTCCGGTGCTGCGGCTCAACCAGCGCGGCGCCGGGCCGTCACGGCCGTTCTGCCGCTTTCAATACCATGCCGGGCGCAGCGAGGATTTCGCCGCGGTGCTGGCGAGGCTGCCGCCAGTGCTCACCGCTGCCGGCGTCGTCGCAATCGGTTACTCGCTGGGCGCCAACATGCTGCTCAAATATCTCGGCGAGCATGGCAGCGCGGCGGCGGTCCGGGCCGCGGTCTCGGTCTCGGCGCCGCTCGATCTCGCGGATACCTCGCGCTGGTTTTTGCGTGCGCGCAACGTGTTTTATCAGAATTACCTGCTACGGGAGATGAAGCGCGAGGCGGTCGCACCCGGCGCCGAGCTCAGCGCCGGCGAGCGCGCCGCGATTGCCGGCGCGCGCAGCATCTGGGCGTTCGACCATGGCTTCAGCGCGCCGCGCAACGGCTTTGCCGGCGCCGAGGAATATTACGCGCGCAACGCCTCGCGCCGCTTCCTCGACGGCATTGCCGTGCCGACCCTGGTGATCCATGCACTCGACGACCCCTGGATTCCGGCCGACGCCTATCTCGCCCATGAGTGGCGGCGCAATCCGAGCCTGGTGCCGCTGCTGTCGCGCCAAGGCGGCCATGTCGGCTTCCTTGGCCGCGACCACCGCGTCGCCTGGCACGACCTCTGTATCGAGCGGTTTTTGGCTTCGGTATAAGTTGTCAGTCGTCAGTTTTCAGTAACTGACTACTGATGACTGATAACTGATAACTCACAACGCTGTAGCCGTCACTGTTAAAGCGGACGATCAGCCGGCTTTGAGGCGCCTGGCGGCGTCGATGGCGGCGTAGGTCAGGATGCCGTCGGCGCCGGCGCGCTTGAAGCCGATCAGGGTCTCCAGCATGACCGCGGGGTCGAGCCAGCCGCGCTCGACCGCGCCGACCAGCATCGAGTATTCGCCGCTCACCTGATAGGCATAGGTCGGCGCGCCGAAGCGATCCTTGACCCGGCGGATGATGTCGAGATAGGGCAGGCCCGGCTTCACCATCACCATATCGGCGCCCTCGGCAAGGTCGAGCGCGACCTCGCGCAGCGCCTCGTCGCTGTTGGCGGGGTCCATCTGATAGGTGCGCTTGTCGGCCTTGCCGAGCGAGGATTTGGAGCCGATGGCGTCGCGGAAGGGGCCGTAGAAGGCGGAGGCGTATTTCGCCGCATAGGACATGATGCGCACGTGCTCGAAGCCCTGGGCGTCGAGCGCGTCGCGGATGGCGCCGACCCGTCCGTCCATCATGTCCGAGGGCGCGATGACGTCGCAGCCCGCCTCGGCCTGCACCAGCGCCTGGCGGCAAAGGATCGCCACCGTCTCGTCATTGTGGACGTCGCCCTGGCGCAGCACGCCGTCGTGACCGTGGGTGGTAAAGGGGTCCAATGCCACGTCGCAGAGCAGGCCGAGCTGCGGCAGCGCCTGCTTCACCGCGCGCACGGCGCGGCAGACCAGGTTCTCGGGGTTGACCGCCTCCTCGCCTTCCGGGCTCTTCCGCCGCGCAGGGGTCGCCGGGAAGATGGCGATGAGCGGGATGCCGAGCGCCTGCGCCTCGCCCGCGGCATCGACCAGCGCCGGGATCGAAAGGCGGTCGACCCCCGGCATCGAGGCAATCGGCGTGCGCGCTTCCGGCTCGTCATGGACGAAGACCGGCCAGATGAGATCGGAAGTGCTCAGCCGGTGCTCGGCGGTGAGCCGGCGCGACCAGTCGTCCCGCCGGTTGCGGCGGAGCCGGAGGCGGGGATAGGCGCCGAGCGGTTGAGCGGGCGGGCGGGTCAACGGGGTGGCCTCGACGGCGGAACGGATCGGGGCCGGATGATAGGCGCGGGCGGCGGCGCTGACAACCGCGCGCCCGAGCGGGGCTCAGCGCGGCTTGCGGACCGCGTCGAAAGCCGGGTCGGAAAGCCGGTGCTGGGCCATGCCGGCGGGCGAGGCCAGCGCGAAGCCAAAGCCGTCCGGCGCCAGCTCGAGCACGGCCAATCCGGTGCGCTTCTCGCCGATGCGCTCCTGCATCTCGTCGGGGATGATGAAGGCGGTCGAGGGCAGCCAGACGTGCCGCGTGCCCGCGAGGATTCGGTCGAGATATTGATGCGCGTGACCGCTCAGCACGAGCCGCACATCGCACGACGCAAGCAGCTCCAGCAGCCGGCGGCGCGGCGCCAGCGGCACGTAGCGGATGTGCGGGGTGGCATCGGCGGGGTCGTCGAGGTAGAGCGGCTTGTGCAGCAGCAAGGCGATGGGACGCCCGCGCGCCTCGGCAAGGCGTGCGCTGAGCCATGCCCATTGCTCCGCTTCCGCCGCGGTGTCGCTGGCGAAAAGCTGCGCGTCGAGGCCGACCAGCAGCCAGGGAGCGGCATCGATCGCCCAGTAGTCGCTGCCGTAGGAGCGGCGATAGGCGGCAAGCTGGTCGAGACGCAGCGGCTGTTTCGCCGGCAGGCCTGGGCCCGGCGGGTTGTCGCCGATATCGTGATTGCCGGGCAGGAAGCGCAGCGTCGTCGGCCAATCGGCGCTTTCGGCCAGCGCCCAATCGTGCTGCGCGGGCTCTTCGGTGCCGTCAAGGGTGATGTCGCCGAGATGGATGGTAAGGTCCGCGCCGGCATCGCGCGCGAACGCCTTCGCGGCGCGCCAATTGGCGTTGCAGGGCGGCACGCTCGGCGCGAGATGGCTGTCGGTCACCAGGAGGATGCGCATGGACGGGGCGTAGGGCATGACGGACAGGGGACGCAATATCCTAGGCGATCCTCGGTCATGCTTTGATGACAGCGGCGGTCAAATCAGGGCGCTCGCCCATGGCGGCACCCCGGCGGTTGTCGGTAAGCGCGATCGCGGGCAGAATGCCGCGTCCGGGGCCCCTGTCTCCGGCGCGACAAGAGCAACGGGAGAGCAGAGTTCATGGCCGATCCGATCCTGCGCAGCGGCATCTTTTTGGCGCCGTTCCACCCGACCGAGGAGGATCCGACGCTGGCCATCCGGCGCGATCTCGAGCTGGTCGAATGGCTCGACCGGCTGGGCTATGAGGAGGCGTGGATCGGCGAGCATCACTCGGCGGGGTTCGAGATCATCTCCTCGCCCGAGCTGTTCATCGCCGCCGCCGCCGAGCGGACGAAGCGCATCAGGCTCGGCACCGGCGTGGTGTCGCTGCCCTATCACAACCCGCTGATGACGGCGAACCGCATCATCCAGCTCGACCACATGACCATGGGCCGCGTCATGTTCGGCGCCGGGCCCGGCCTCCTCACCTCGGATGCGATGATGCTCGGCATAGACCCGATGCAGCAGCGCGACCGCATGATCCAGGCGCTCGACGTCATCCTGCGCCTCTTCCGCGGCGAGAGCGTGACCGAGACCACCGAGTGGTACACGCTCAAGGCGGCGAAGCTGCATCTGCTGCCCTATACCAGGCCCCATCCCGAGGTCTGCGTCGCCAGCACGGTGACGCCGTCGGGCGGGCGCGCCGCCGGCACCTATGATCTCGGCATGCTCTGCGTCGCCGCCACCCAGCCCGACGGCTTCGACACGCTCGCCGTCAACTGGAACACGGCGAAGGAGATCGCCGCCGAGCATGGCCGCACGATGGATGCGGCGCGGCTGCGCCTGGTCGGCGCGATGCACATCGCCGAGACCCGCGAGGAGGCGCGCCGGAATGCCAATTTCGGCTTCTATAAATGGTTCGACTATTTCCAGCGCATCAACCCCGCGCGCTACGCCAGCCTGCCGAAAGGCGATCCGCTCGACATCCTGATCGCCGCCGGCGCCATCGTCGTCGGCACGCCCGAGGACGCGATCAAGCAGCTCGACCGGCTCTACGCCAAGCAGGGCGAGTTCGGCGTCTTCCTGCAGCTCGCGCATAACTGGGCGAATTGGGAAGGGACGAAGAAATCCTACGAGCTCTATGCGCGCTATGTGGTGCCGCATTTCCGCAAGGCGAACGCGCATCGCCAGCAATCGCTGGAGTGGACAACGGCGCACAATCAGGAGCTGATGGCGATGAGCCAGGCGGCGGCGCAAGCGATGTTCGCCAAGCACAAGGCCGAGCGCGAGCAAAAGGCGAAGGCGAAGGGGTAACGGCGAACGCGCTTTGCGCGTTCGTCCGCGGCGGGCGGCAGCGGTTGCGCAGCAATCGCGAGGGCCCGCGCCGTGCGACCATACGACCCTGCCTCTCCGGCACCGCGAGGTGAAATGACGCGTAGATGGGCCTTCGTCATTGTTCTAGCGGGAGCGGCGGCCGCGAACGCTGCCGCATCCGGCCCTCGGCAGGCGGTCATCGGCGAAGCGCTTGCGCAATCTGCCTCGCCGCAGACCCTCGTCGCACCGGAAGTCGCGGCTGCCGCGCAAAAGGCCGGCTCCCCAGCGTCGAGCGCCGAGAGCAGCATCTTATCGGGAACGACATCCGTCCGTACTTATCCGCTCGATCTGGATTTCCGCACGGTTCGGAGCGTGGAATTTAAGAGGTTGGGTCCCACGCATATCGGAATTTACGCCGTTCGGCGTGCTGAGAATGATCTGTGGTTTGAAGTAGATGATCTCGTGTCGCATGCTGTATTAAACCCGAAGGAGCTGAAGCAGCTATATCCACAAAATACCACGGTGCTGTATCCGAATCCGCGCAACAGCGACATGGGTTGGAATACTGACAATACTCTCGACGATCATATCATCCGTGCGGACGATGGGACGACGATAACCTTCCTCACTTCCAGCTGGGTAACACCCCATGACAGCGTCAATTTTTATAATGAGTATTTCTGGGAATCCTGTCTTGACCCGGCGGCAAGCTTCATGCGCATCGAGCGTCGTGGCGTCGTCGAAGAGAAGGTGCTTCTCTATGTCTTTCGGAAACCGGTGGCGCTGACGCCCGCGTTTCGCTGTGAAGAGGAGCTATTTGCGCCGCCTCATGCCTCGGCGCGGATCGTCGCCCCGGTATTGACGGCTGCCAGCTTGCCGGATGGCACGGTGCTGCTTGCTGGCGCGTCCTATGTCGCGATGCCGATCGTGATTGCCGTGCCGCCGCATTTCCGCTTGTCGGGAGACGGCTCGAGCTTTTTCGTTGTCGACAAGAAGGAGGTGGACCGCATCCGCCAATCGGCCGCCGACGAATATCAAGCGATCCAACGGGAGGCCGTGGCGGAGCACAAGCGCGATCCTCAAAGATACCCGCTCAAGGCCTTTACTGGGGCGGACCTCGCGGCTCTCATTGAAAAGCGGCTTCTGGAATATCTGAACATCGAAGGAAACTGACGGTGGGAAGGCCGTGGTCCAAAGGAGCCCGAAGGGGCGACGGGGGAGCGACCCCGATCGCAAAGCCGCTTCGTGACCCCCGGGGCGATCATCTGCCGCGCAGGGATTCGCCCTCACCGAAGAGCAGCGGGCGATCCGGAAAACAGCGCGGGAGTTCGCCGAGCGCGAGGCGAAGGTGAAGGGGCGGGCGGCGGCGGTTGCTCTTGCAACCGCGAGAGCCCGCGCCTTGCGGGCTTTCGCGATTGCGGGCAGCTGCCGCGCGTCGCCCACGGGGTGCGCCACGGTTTTCCTGAATTGGGCTCAGCAAGGCCGAATTCCGGCTTTGTCGGCCGTCGCGCCAGGCGTACTCTTTCCCAGGAAGACTGGAGCGGTTGGCCACGAGGGGAATGTCGGCTGATGTCCGCCGCGACCGAGACTGATTTCTGGAAGGATGCCACCTTGCGCAAGACTTGGGACGAGATCGTTCCAGGCGAGCCGCGCGAGACCATCCCCTATGTGCTGACCTTGGAGGCCATTCAGAAATACTGCCGCTCGGTCGGCGATCTGAATCCGCTCTATTTCGACGAAGCCTATGCCCGGACCACGCCATGGAAAGGCATCATCGCACCACCGTCGATCCATATCTTGCTCATGTTCGCCTGCACACCGATGCACGACTGGATGCGCAGCCCCGGCACCATCAATGCGGGCCAGTCTTGGAGCTACAATATTCCGGCGCGCCCCAACGACACCATCGCCCTGCAGGCGCGCGCGCTCGACAAGTTCATCAAGAAGGATCGGCTGTTCGTGATCCACGACAATGTATTCTTCAATCAGGCGAATCAGGTCATCTGTTCCGGCCGCGGCTGGACCATTCGGCCGATATAGGGAGTTTCGATGACCGCCGCATTCGACGCGCCGCAAGTGGGCGACACAATCGAGGGACCGCGCTTTGCCGTGACCCGCGAGACCATCCGTGAATTCTGCGACGGCTCGCTCGACTACAACCCGCTGCATCTCGACGACGACTTCATGCGGGGTAGCTTCGGCAAAACCCAGTTCGGCGGCGTGATCATGCACGGCATGACCAATTTCGGCCTGATCACTCGTATGCTGACCGATTGGCTTTATCCTCGGGGCGGCATCCATCGCCGGCTCGAGACGCGCTGGCTCGCGCCGGTGCGACCGGGCGATTGCATCCAACCGCATGGGATCATCGCGGCGGAAAAGACCACGGCTGGGAGCCGCTGGGTCATCCTCGACATCGCGGTCCGCAATCAACGCGGCGAGCAGGTCGCCCGCGGCGAAGCCATGGTCGAGTTTCCACCGCCGGCGGACTGACGCTCTAATGCGACAGTCGCAACCGCGGCGCCGGCCCTACGCCGCTGGTGTACACCGTCGACAAAAATTTTATCCGCGCCGCTGACGTAGCGTCGCCGCAGACCGGCTCGGGCCCCATGGTAAGATCGCACCCCTTAGCCGCCAAGGCTCAAGGTGACCCGATCGCCGGATATTGCGCGCGAGCCGGGCGCCGCTATCATCCCGCGCATGGATTTCACTCTCACCGAAGAGCAGCGGGCGATCCGGGAGACGGCGCGGGAGTTCGCCGAGCGCGAGTTCCGGCCTTACGCGGCGCGCTGGGACGAGGAGTGCCTATTCCCGGTCGATGCGCTGCGCCAGGCGGCGGCGCTGGGCTTTGCCGGGATCTATGTCAACGAGGCCATGGGCGGCTCCGGCCTTTCCCGGCTCGACGCGGCGCTGATCTTCGAGGAGCTCGCCACCGGCTGCGTCTCCACATCGGCCTATCTCTCGATCCACAACATGGCGGCGTGGATGATCGACCGCTTCGGCGACGAGGGGCAGCGCCGGCGCTTCCTGCCGAAGCTCGCCAGCATGGAGCATTTCGCCAGCTATTGCCTGACCGAGCCGGGCGCGGGCTCGGACGCCGCCGCGCTGAAGACGCGGGCGGTGCGCCAGGGCGACCATTACGTCGTCGACGGCGCCAAGGCCTTCATCTCCGGCGGCGGCGCCAGCGACGTCTATGTCTGCATGCTGCGCACCGGCGGCGAAGGGCCGAAAGGCATCTCCTGCCTCGTCGTCGAGAAGGGCACCCCCGGCCTCTCCTTCGGCAAGAAGGAGCGGAAGCTCGGCTGGAACAGCCAGCCGACAGCCATGGTGATGTTCGAGAATTGCCGCGTGCCGGTGGCCAACCGCCTGGGCGAGGAGGGCGACGGCTTCAAGATCGCGATGATGGGGCTCGACGGCGGCCGGCTCAACATCTCCGCCTGCTCGCTCGGCGGCGCGCGCGCCTCGCTCGAGGCGACCCAGGCCTATCTCGGCGAGCGCTCGCAATTCGGCCGCAAGCTCGCCGAGTTCCAGGCGCTGCAATTCCGCCTTGCCGACATGGCGACCGAGCTCGAGGCGGCGCGTCTGATGGTGTGGCGCGCCGCCCTGAGCCTGGATTCCGGCGATCCCGAGGCGGTGATGCATTGCGCGATGGCCAAGCGCTTTGCCACCGATGCCGGCTTTGCCGTCTGCAACGAGGCGCTGCAGCTCCATGGCGGCTACGGCTATTTGAAGGACTTCCCCATCGAGCGCTATCTGCGCGACGTGCGCGTGCACCAAATCCTCGAAGGCACCAACGAGATCATGCGCGTCATCATCGCCCGCCGCCTGCTCGCCGCCGCCAACCAGGGATCATGACCCCAACCGACGAGATACTGCTGGAGCGCCAGGACGGGCTCGGCATCATCACCCTCAACCGTCCCAAGGCGCTCAACACGCTGTCGCTGGCGATGTACCGCGTCTTCGACCCGCAGCTCCTCGCCTGGGGCCGGGAGCCGGGCGTCCAGGCGCTGGTGGTGCGCGGCGCCGGCGAACGCGCCTTCTGCGCCGGCGGCGATGTGCGGGCGATCTGCGAGGCGCGCCACCAGCCCGGCGGGCCCGGCGACTACAAGGCGGATTTCTTCCGCGAGGAATACTGCCTGATCCAGCGCGTCCACCGCTTCCCCAAGCCCTATCTCGCGCTGTGCGACGGCATCACCATGGGCGGCGGCTGCGGCATCTCGATCAACGGCTCGCACCGGGTGGTGACGGAGCGCACGATCTTCGCGATGCCCGAGGTGCATATCGGGCTCTTCCCCGATGTCGGCGCCAGCCGCTTCCTCACCCGTTGCCCCGGCCGGATCGGCCGCTACCTGGCGCTGACCGGCACGCGCATCCGCGCCGCCGACGCGCTCTATTGCGGCTTCGCCACGCATTACGTGCCGCATGCGCGGCTCGGCGAGCTCACGCAGGCGCTGGCGGCGATCGACTGGCGCGCGGGCGAGCCCCGCCAGCTCGTCGATGCCGCAATCGCGCGCTTTACCGGGGATCCCGGCCCCGCCTCGCTGCCGGCGCTGCAGCCCGAGATCGACCGCTGCTTTGCCGGCGGCTCGGTCGAGGAGATCGTCGCGGCGCTCGGCCGCGAGAGCGCGGCCTGGGCCAAGGAGGCGCTGGCGCAGATCGAGCGCGCCTCGCCCGTGAGCCTCAAGATCACCTTCCATCAGCTCGAGCTCGGGCGCGGCATGGAGATCGAGGCGGCGCTGGCGCTGGAATACCGGATGACGCAGCATGTCATGCAGGGCCACGATTTCTTCGAAGGCATCCGGGCGCTGCTGGTCGACAAGGACAACGCGCCGCGCTGGCAGCGGGCCTCGCTGGCGGAAGTGAGCGCGGCAGAGGTGGCGGGCTATTTCGCAAGCCTGGGCGAGCGCGAGCTGCGCTTTTCCTAAGGCGCACAGAAGGAGGAGAGCCATGAAGGTCGGCTTCATCGGGCTGGGCAATATGGGCGGGCCGATGGCCGCCAATCTGCTCAAGGCGAAGCACGAGGTGACCGGTTTCGACCTGGCAAAGCCGCTGCTGGAGGCGCTCGCCAAGGCCGGCGGCAACGCGGCGGCGAGCACCGGCGCGGCCGCGGCCGAGGCGGAGATCGTCATCACCATGCTGCCGGCAGGACCCCAGGTGCGCCAGGTCTATGCCGGCGACGGCGGCATCCTCGGCGCGGCGCGCAACGGCGCGCTGCTGATCGACAGCTCCACCATCGATGTCGAGACGGCGCGATGGGTCAGCAAGGCGGCGGCCGAGCGCGGCTTCGACATGCTCGACGCACCGGTCTCGGGCGGCGTCGGGGGTGCTGCGGGGGGCACGCTCACCTTCATGGTGGGCGGCAGCGAGGCGGGCTTCGCGCGCGCGCTGCCGGTGCTGCAGGCGATGGGCAAGACCATCGTCCATGCGGGTCCGGCGGGCAACGGCCAGGCGGCGAAGATCTGCAACAACATGATCCTCGGCATCAACATGATCGCGGTGTGCGAGGGCTTCGCGCTGGCCGAGAAGCTCGGCCTCGACTGGCAGAAGCTGTTCGACATCAGCGCGAAATCCTCGGGCCAGTGCTGGGCGATGACGAGCTATTGCCCGGCGCCCGGGCCGGTGCCGGCGGCGCCGTCGAACCGCGACTATCAGGCGGGCTTCACCGCCGACATGATGCTGAAGGATCTGAAGCTGGCGCAGCAGGCGGCGCAGGCATCGGGCGCCACCACGCCGCTCGGCGCCGAGGCGGCGGCGCTGTTCCAGATGCTGGCCAACACCGGCGCCGGGGCCAAGGATTTCTCGGCGATCTTCACGCTGATCCGCGGCGGCCGTTAGACGGAAGGCTCAGCCCGCGCTTCCGTCCTCGGGCGGGTAGAACTCGGGCGGCGGCCGGCCCGGCTTCAGGTCGCGGCGCAGATGCGCCTCGCTCGGCCCGTTGAACAGCGTGCCGAGCAAGCCGCGGTCGAGATCGCTGGTGCCGAACAGCGCATCGCACAGCGGAAAGGTCAGGTTGAAGTTGCGCGTCTGCATGAAGGCGAGCTTGTGATGCGTCACATGCATGCGCCGCACCGTGTTGACCAGCGGGATGCGCTTGAGCACGGGGTGGCGGCGGTCGTCGAGATGGGAGAGCGTGTGCAGCCCCTCATACATGAGGTAATAGGCGGCCATGCCGACCATGGCGATATAGCCGGCGTTCGCCGACCACAGCGCCGCGAGCAACAGCGCCGGCGGCAGCGCCACCAGCAGGAAGGCGATCGGCGCAAAGGGCGGAAAGAGCAGGGCGCGCCACTCGCGCTGGCCTTTGTAGGTGAGGTCGCGGTCGGTGAAGAACTGATGGTGCACCGCGCAATGGCGCTTGTAGACCATCTCCAGCCCCTTCACCGGACGATGCAGCAGATAGCGATGGCCGGCCCATTCGACCCAATTGCCGAACAGCAGCATCGGCACCAGCACCAATCCCTGTCCCAGCGTCGGATGATCGAGGCGGGCCCAGCAAAAGCCGATCGTGCCCAAGGTCACCAGCAGCATGAAGGCGAGATGATATTCGCCACGATACCAGGAGGGCGTGGCGGCGACATACTGCGCGCGGAACTGCCGCAGCCGCGCGATCTCGCGATCCTCCCGCGCCGAATGATGCGTGTCCATGCAGACCTCCCGGTGCTTGCCCGGTCGTTCCGCCGCGCCGGGATGCTGTTGGGCATTCTCGATCCGTCCCGGCGGCATTTCAACCGCTAAGAGACCTTTTGAAAATGCCTGGAGCGGTGCGGCGGAGTGTGCTTCAAGCTCGGGATGTGGACCCGATGATGGCGGGCCGGATGGCTGCAACCGAGGAGGAAGTCAAGCGCTACCCGACGGGCCCGGCAAAAATCGAGACCAGAGATCGTTCCGGGATCGCGAGAAATTCCGCGCGCTCACGCCGTGCGGATCTTGCCGATGAACGCATCGACCTGGGCGTGCAGGTTTTCGGACTGCTTCGAGAGCTCGCCTGCGGCGACCAGCACTTGGCCGGCGGCGGTCCCCGTATCGGCCGCAGCCTTGGCGACGCCGGTGATGTTGGACGATACCTCGTTGGTGCCCGCCGAAGCCTGCTGGACGTTGCGCGCGATCTCCTTGGTTGCCGCCCCCTGCTCCTCGACCGCCGAGGCGATGGCGGTCGCGATCTCGCTCAGGCGCCCGATGGTCTGGCCGATGCCTTGGATGGCCTCGACCGAAGCGCCGGTGGCGCCCTGGATCGCATTGATCTGGCTGGCGATGTCCTCGGTGGCCTTGGCGGTCTGCGTGGCGAGGCTCTTGACCTCGGAGGCCACGACCGCGAAGCCCTTGCCGGCATCGCCGGCGCGCGCCGCCTCGATCGTGGCATTCAGCGCCAGCAAATTGGTCTGCCCGGCGATGTCGCTGATCAGCTTGACCACGTCACCGATCTTCTGCGCGGAGTCTACGAGCGCCTGGACCTGCGCGTTGGTGCGGTTCGCATCCTCGACCGCCTGGCCGGCGATGCGCGCGGATTCGCTGACTTGCCGGCCGATCTCGGCGGTCGAGGCCGCGAGCTCCTCGGCGGCGCTCGAGACGGTCTGCACGTTGGTGGAGGCCAGCTCAGAAGCCGCCGAGACCGCCGTCGACTGCCGCTGGGTCTCCTCGGCGGTCGCCGACATCGTTTGGGCGGTGGCCTGAAGCTCGGTCGAGGCCGACGATACCATCTGCACGATGCCCTTGACGCCCGCTTCGAAATCGTCGGCGATCTTGCCCAGCGTCGTCCGCTTCTCGGTTTCGGCCTGCGCCTTCATCTGCTCTTGCTCAACGCGCAGGTGGTCGGCCTCGATCATGTTGTGCTTGAATATTTCGACGGCACCGGCCATCTCGCCGATCTCGTCCGTCCGGCCTTGCGCCGGGATAACGACGGTCTTGTCGCCGCCGGCCAGCTTTTGCATGGCAGCGGTCATCGCGCCGAGGGGCCGCGTGATACCGCGGATGATAAGGATGCCGAGAGCCATGGTGATGGCAAGCAGGGCCAGCGCCGTCCCGAGCGCCAGCCAAAACGCGGACCGTGCTGCTTGGCCCACCCGCCCGGCGAGCGCCTTGAGGTCATCGGCGAGATGATCCTCGACCTTCTTCATGAGATCGATGCGTTCCGTGGCCGCGTGAAACCACTCGGCGCCGTCGATGTCGGCGAGCGTCTCGCCCGGCTTGGTCTCTAAGGCGGTTTTTCGCATCCGCTCGACCCGCGATACCAAATCGCCGGTCACGGTGCGCGTCAGAAACTCCTGCTCCTCCGGCGTCGCATAGGAGCGGAAGAGGCGCAGATACGTGTCCTGCTCGGCGCCGAGTCCCGCGAAGCGGCGGTACATTGCCAGGTCGAAGGCGCCGACGGCGAACCCGGCCGCGCCCGAGGCGCGCTCCTGGCCAGCGCGCTCCTTGGCCTGCATGAAATTCACGTAAGCGGACAATAAGGCGGCGACCTCGTCGTCGGTCACCAGTTTCGCGATCTCGAACTCGGCGTCGAGGAGGCGTTGGATGGCGGCGGTGTAATAGCCGGTCGCGTCCGCGAGCGGCAGCCGCAGCGCGCCGACGTCCTGGCGCTTGGCGTCGAGCTGAGCCAGGCGATCCATCGCGTCGCGAAGGGTGGCAGCGAGATCGCCGCCCGCCGCTGCCACATTGACGTCCTTGAGCGCCTCGGCGAGGCGGACGCGGACTCCGTCCGTCGCTCGCTGCTGGCCCGGCAGCTCGCTGACGAATTTCGTGCCTTTGCTGCCGATGAAGAGCGCTGAAGCGCCGCGCTCCTTTTGCAGCTCATGGACGAGGGCGCTGATCGGGGTGGCGAGCCCGCCCAACGTCGAGAGCTTGTCCATCTGCGTGACGATCGCGCGCTTGTCGACGACGAACAGCGCCGCCGCGAAAGCGAAAGCGAGCATCGGAACGTGCAGCGCCAGCACCACGCGGTGCATGATCCGGAAACGACGGAGGGTCGACCACATCGGTTCGCTCCATCAAATATCGGCAAAAGGTATCTAAAGATCATTAAAAATCCTTTATATTGAGGACCGACACGCCAAAATCTCAGCCCTGATTTTCACCGAATGGCCGCTTCGCCCCGAAACCGGCTCGCGCGTCGGCAGGCCGGGGTGTGGGGGACCGAACGGAAAGGCTGCGGCATCCTCGGTGGCGTCAGGATGGACGCCTGCCCTGCGCAGCCAGGTTGCGTTCTGAGTCGGGACGGGGGTCCGCCGACAAGTGGACAGTGTAATCGCATCTGCGAATATTAGCGTCCCGTCGCTTCTCGACTTGAGGCCGGCGTGGCGTTCCGAGATAATTCCCGTGAAGCGGCAATAAAAATACGTCGGGAGGAAGGCGTGTCGGCAACCATAGTCATCCCCCAGCGCGGGGAGGCGGCGGCGACGAGCCGCCAGAAAATCGCGGCGATCATCGCCTCCTGGCTCGGCTGGTCGCTTGATCTCTTCGATCTCTTCATCCTGCTCTATGTCGCGCCGGTGGTGGGCCAGCTGTTCTTTCCCTCCTCGGTGCCCACATTGTCGCTGGCCGCGGTCTATGCCTCCTTCGCGGTGACGCTGCTGATGCGGCCGGTCGGCTCGGCGCTGTTCGGCTCCTATGCCGACCGGCACGGGCGGCGCGGCGCGATGATCGTCGCGGTCACCGGCGTCGGCGTCAGCACGGCGCTGTTCGGCGCGCTGCCGACGATCGCTCAGGCCGGATTCATCGCGCCCGTGATCTTCCTGCTGCTGCGCCTGGTGCAGGGCGTGTTCGTCGGCGGCGTGGTCGCCTCGACGCATACCATCGGCACGGAATCGGTGGCGCCGCGCTGGCGCGGCTTCATGTCCGGCTTCATCGGCGGCGGCGGCGCCGGGATGGGGGCGCTGCTCGCCTCGATCATCTATCTCATCACCTCCTCGCTTTTTCCGGGCCCGGCTTTCGCGGTCTGGGGATGGCGGGTGATGTTCTTCAGCGGCATCCTCAGCGCCGTGCTGGGGCTGGTGATCTTCACCACGCTCGAGGAATCGCCGTTCTTCAAGCAACTCGCCGCTGAGCGCGCCGGCGCCAAGGAGGCGCATGCGCCGGTCAGGACGCTGTTCTCGCGCCCGCATCTTTCGGTGCTGCTGGTCAATTTGCTCATCACCTTCGGCGGCGGCGCCGGCTATTACCTCACCTCCGGCTATATGCCCACATTCCTCAAGCTGGTGAACGGCGTGACCAGCGGCAGCGCCGCAGCGATCCTGATGCTGGCGAGCGTGATGGCGATGATCTCGGCGACGCTGGTCGGCGCGCTCAGCGATGTGCTCGGGCGCAAGCGCACCTTCCTCATCACCGGCGTGCTGTGCCTGGTGCTGCTGCCCTATCTCTATCTGCGCATGGCGGCGGCGAGCGATTTCACCGCGCTGCTGGGCTACGGTCTGGCGATCACCTTCCTCGGCAATGCCGGCTATGCGCCGATCCTGATCTTCCTTAACGAGCGCTTCCCGACGGCGCTGCGCGCCACCGGCACCGGCCTCTCCTGGAACATCGGTTTCGCGCTCGGCGGCACCATGCCGACCTTCGTCTCGCTGGCGAGCGGCTCGGCGCAGGGCCTGCCGACGGCGCTGGCGGTCTTCGCCGCCGCGGTTTTCCTGCTCTACCTCATCGGCGGCGCGATCATCCCGGAGACCAAGGGACACTTCGTCTAGCCCCTGCCGCTTCCGGCACAAAGGCGATTTTGCCGCGGTTTTCTCCGGTTTTTGCGTGTGCGGCCGGCGCCCGGCGGGGCGCGCTCGGGCGGCCTTGCTTTAAATGATTAATTAACCCCCGAGAATTACCTTGGACGCGTGCCCGCATCAGCGACAGCCGGGGGCTAGCGAGGGTAGCATGCAGACCGCTTATCTCGACGTCATCGCGCTCATCGAACGCCTGCACCGCCAATTCCTGGAAGTGGTCAAGCTCGAGCTTGACACCCAGGGAGTGCACGACATCAACAACGTGCAGGCCATGATCCTGTTCAACATCGGCGACCTCGAAATGACGGTCGGCGAGTTGACGCTTCGGGGCTGCTATCTCGGCTCCAACGTCTCCTACAACGTCAAGAAGATGGTCGAGGCCGACTATCTCGTGCAGGAGCGTTCGGCGCATGACCGCCGCTCGGTGCGCGTGCGGCTCTCCGAGAAGGGCCAGGCGCTGCGCCAGAAGATCGTCAAGATGCATGAGCGCCATATCGAGGCGCTGTCCAAGGGTCCGCTCACCGAGCAGGATTTGACCGCCGCGTTTGCCGCGCTGCGCCGGCTCGACCGCTTCTGGACCACCACGGTGGAGCTCGGCGCTCGCGCCGTGCAGTTCACCCCCGCCGCCTGACGCTTCCCACGACCGCTTTCGACGCCGCGCCGGCTCCCACCGGCGCGGCGTTTTCGTTTGCGGGACCGCCGCCTGGGCCGCCGAGCCGTGAGCGAGGAAGATTGACCACGGAGGCACGGAGGACACGGAGAAGCGAAGAACGGTGCACTCAACGCGTGGGGAGCGTGCGCAACACCTCTTCTCCGTGACCTCCGTGCCTCCGTGGTGCACCCCCTTTCCGATGACCTTGGCCACGTCTCGGGGGCGAGGGAAAAGATGTGCCAACGCGCCCCGTCCTGCTTAGACTGGGCGAGCAGCGCCGAGGGAGGAGAAAAATGGCGATCACGCTTGCAGAAGAGGCCCGCCACGAGGTCGCGATCGAGGATGTCGAGTATCAGCGCCAGGGCGGACGCGCGCTGTTGGCGCGGTTCTACCGGCCGAGCGGCGCGGGGCCGTTCCCGGCGATGCTGCAGATCCATGGCGGCGCCTGGGTCAACAAGGACCGCACCGAC
>JBKQTR010000199.1:0-3182 GCA_052143095.1 Allostellaceae bacterium | reverse complement strand
GGCCGAGACCCGGGCATCCACGTCGTGCAACGAGCGCGCAGCACGACGTGGATGCGGGTCAAGCCCGCGCCTGTCCGGTTGAGGTTTTGTCGCGACTCACGCTCCTCCCGCGACGTGCCAATGCCCTCAATCATCATGCCCGGGCCGGCCGCAGGCCGAGTCCCGGGCATCCACGTCTTGCAACCAGCGCGCCGCACGGCGTGGATGCGCGGGTCAAGCCCGCGCATGACGACGGAAGGGTGTCGTGGCCCGCGCCCAGCGCTGTCGCACCTTAACAACATTTCATATATGTATAAATCTTACCATTGACGACTTTGGCGTGGGAGATTAGCTTTCCCTCAGCGCCGATTTGAGCTTCAGCTTGCGGGCGCTTTAGAAATGCGGCTAAAGCGAGGGGTGATCCGCCCCGGCCACAGCTGCGGCGGGTTTTTCTTTTTTGCCCTGATCCCGCCCAGGCGATGCTCGAGGAGATCGGGACCATGCCGACCATCGTCCGCCGCGCCTTCCGCTCCGCCCTTGCCTTGGCGCTGCTGGCGCTTGCCGCGGCGCCGGCAGCGGCGGCCGAGACGCTCACCACGCTGCGGCTCGACTACGCCTATTACAACCCCGTGAGCCTCGTGCTCAGGGACAAGGGGCTGATCGAGCAGGAATTCGCCAAGGACGGCATCAAGATCGACTGGGTGCTGAGCCTCGGCAGCAACAAGGCGCTGGAATTCCTCAGCGGCAACAGTGTCGATTTCGGCTCGACCGCCGGCGCCGCGGCCTTGCTCGGCAAGGCGAACGGAAACCCGGTCAAGAGCGTCTATGTCTATTCCAAGCCGGAATGGACCGCGCTCGTCACCCTTAGGGACGGGCCGATCGAGAGCGTCGCGGATCTGCGCGGCAAGCGCATCGCCGTCACCAAGGGCACCGACCCCTATATCTTCCTGGTGCGGGCGCTGGCGAGCAACGGGCTCAAGGTGCAGGACGTGAAGACGGTGCTGCTGCAGCATCCCGACGGCAAGGTGGCGCTGGAGCGCGGCGATGTCGACGCCTGGGCCGGGCTCGATCCCTATATGGCGCAGACCGAGCTCGAGAAGGGCTCGCGCCTCTTCTACCGCAACGCCGATTTCAACACCTACGGCGTGCTCAACGTGCGCGAGGATTTCGCCGCCGCGCATGCCGATATCATCGAGCGCGTGCTCACCGTCTACGAGAAGGCGAGGGCGTGGTCGCTGGCGCATCCCGACGAGCTCAAAGCCATCGTCGCCAAGGCCGAGAAGCAGAGCGACGAGGTCGTCGCCCGACAGCTCCAGCGCAACGATCTCTCCAGCGGGCTGATCGGCAAGCCGCAGCGCGACACCATCATCGCCGCCGGCGAGGTGCTGCAGCAGAGCGGCGCGATGCCGGCCGATGCCGATGTGGCGACGGTCGCCGCCGCGCTGATCGATCCGCAATACATCGAGCGGGTGTCGAAGCGCCTGCAGGCCGAGCGCTGAGGATGCGCGCCCGCTTCGCGCTGCGCAGCGGCGCCGCCGGGCTGGCGCTGCCGGCGCTGCTGCTGGCGCTGTGGGAGGCGCTGTCGCGCTCCGGCCTGGTGCCGTCGAACCTGCTGCCGGCGCCGTCGGCGGTGCTGCGCGCGCTAAGCGGCCTTTGGCTCTCCGGCGAGCTCTGGGGCGATATCGAGATCACGCTCATCCGCGTGCTGCTGGGCTTCCTGCTCGGCACCGCGGTCGCCACCGTGCTGGGGGCGCTCACGGGGTATTCGGCGCTGTGGCGGCGCCTGCTCGATCCCACCTTCCAGGCGCTGCGCAGCATCCCGTCTTTCGCGTGGATCCCGCTCTTCGTGCTCTGGCTCGGCATCTTCGAGGCCTCGAAGCTGACGCTGATCGCGGTGGGCGCGTTCTTCCCGGTCTATCTCAACACCATGGCCGGCATCCAGCAGGTCGACCGCAAGCTGGTCGAGGTGGCGCGCATCCACGGCTATGGCGGCGTGGCGCTGGTGCGGCGCGTGCTGCTGCCGGCGACGTTACCCGCCTATGTCACGGGCCTGCGCGGCGGGCTCGGGCTCGCCTGGATGTTCGTCGTCGCCGCCGAGTTCATGGGCGCGAGCGAGGGGCTGGGCTTCCTGCTGATCGACGGCCAGCAGACCGGGCGGCCCGCGAACATCATCGCCGCCGTGCTGCTCTTCGCCGTCTTCGGCAAGGCGAGCGACCTGGCGCTCGCCGCACTCGGCCGGCATTTCGTCTCCTGGCAGGATTCCTTCCAACGCGCGGAGGAGAAGAAAGCCGATGCTGCAGATCCGCCGCGTCTCCAAGAGATTTGACGGCTTTGCCGCGCTCGCCGAGATCGACCTCGCCGTCGACCGCGGCGAGATCACCGGCATCGTCGGCACCAGCGGCTGCGGCAAGAGCACGCTGCTGCGCATCGTCGGCGGCCTGGAGCAGCCGTCTTCCGGCAGCGTCGTGCTCGACGGCGTCGCTGTCTCGGGGCCGCGGCCCGAGGTCGGGCTCGTCTTCCAGGAGCCGCGCCTCATGCCCTGGCTCAGCGTGCGCGCGAATGTCGAGTTCGCGCTCGCCCGGCACAAGCGCAACCAGCGCCGGCCGCTCGCCGAGGCGGCGCTGGCGCGGGTCGGCCTCGGCGCCGTCGCCGAGGCGCTGCCGCGGGCGCTGTCCGGCGGCATGGCGCAGCGCGCCGCCATCGCCCGCGCGCTGGTGGCGCGGCCGCAGGTGCTGCTGCTCGACGAGCCCTTCAGCGCGCTCGACGCCTTCACCCGCTTCGGCCTGCAGGATCATCTGCTCGACATCTGGCGCGCCGATCAGCCGACCATGCTGTTCGTCACGCATGACATCGAGGAGGCGCTGGTGCTGAGCGACCGCGTCGTCGTCATGCGCGCCAAGCCCGGCCGCATCCATGCGCAGTACCGCATCGACCTGCCGCGGCCGCGCCGGCGCACCGAGGCGCGGCTGCAAGCCTGGAAGGAGCGCATCCTCGAGGACCTCGACCTCGCCGTCAAAGGCGGCGGCGCCGATCCCGAATTCGCGATCTAGAGCATGTTTTCGCTGGGTCAAGTCGGTGCGTCCTTCGAGACGCGATGCTTCGCATCGCTCCTCAGGATGAGGAGAGATTGAATCGGCCATCATCGGTCGGTGCCATCCTCAATGCTTCCTCATCCTGAGGAGCGGCGCGCAGCGCCGCGTCTC
>JBKQTR010000198.1:0-27363 GCA_052143095.1 Allostellaceae bacterium | reverse complement strand
AGTGCCAGTAGTAGGGATGGTGGTAGCCGCCATGCTCGTCATAGACGATGCAGCCGCCGAGCGAGGTCAGCAGCGGCAGGGCGAGCAGCGTCAGCATCAGCAAGCGTTTCATGAGCTTTCTCCCAGGGCGCGACAGGCGCTTGGGGAGTGATACGGCCCGTGGTGCGGCGCCGCGCCCAAGGATTACGGCGATTTAATCCGGGAACGATGGTGCCGCGGCGGCTGTTGTCGCCGCCGGCGCGTCCGGCAAGCCTCTTCCGGCAAGCCTCTTAAAGCCGGGTTTGGCGGGTGCGGCTGACGAAGGGCTCGCCGCCGCCGGGGCAATGGCCGGCGCCGGCTTGGACGAGGCTGCGGTCGCGCGTCTCGCTATAAATGACATGCACGCCGGCGGCGTCGCCGTAGAGGAAGAGATCGAGCACGCAATCGGCGCTGCGGTATTGCCAGAGCTCGGCCGGCGGCTCGGCGCGGCGGAAATCGGGCTCGCCGAGCAGCGCCACCACCTCTTTCGCACTGAGCCCGGTGAGCGGCCGCATCAGGGGTTGCGCCGCGGCCGCCATCGCCGGCTCAGGCGCCGCCGGCAGCTGGGTTGCCGCGCCCGGCGGCTCGGGTGCGGCGGCGCTGCAGCCGGCGAGCAGCGCCAGCGCCGCGCCGGCGCAAAAAAAACGGCGGAGGGGAGCGCGCCATGCTGCGATCCCCTCGCCGTTTGCCGCCTTGGCCGCATCAGCCGCATCAAGCGACCCGACCATCTGAATGTTCTCCCGGGGCGCCGAAGCGCCCCGACGCGTTAGCTCGCCTTCGCCTCGTCCGCCAGTGACAGGATGGTTGGACGCGGTGCCGTCAGCGGCGCGTCGCCGGTATCGCTCAAGGGTTGGGCCTGGATGTCGCCCGAAATCTGGCCGCCGCATTCGATCTCGATCTGGCCATAGCGGACCGTGCCGATGACCCGGCCCGAGGCGCGAATAAGTAGACGCCTGCGAACGTTAAGGGTTCCTTCAAATCGCCCGCGGACCTCGGCATCGTCGATCGACGCCGAGCCCTTGAACAGGCCGCTCTCGGCGATGTCGATGTCGCGGCAATTGGCGAGGTTGGCCTCGACGCTGCCTTCGACCACCAGCCGGTCGCAGGCGGTGATCTCGCCGGAGAGCGAGATCTCGCGGCCGACGATGAGCTTGCGGGTCTCGGCGTCGCGCTTCACCGGTGTCGGCACGATCGGCGGCGGCCGCGGCGTCTCGCTTTGCGCCCCCGGCTTCGCCGCGTCGACGGGCTTGAGCGGCTCGGCGCTCAGCGGTCGCGCGGCGGCGGTCACGGGCGGACGGGCGGGGGCGGGGGTGGGAGCGGCGCCCGAGGGGCGTGGGCCGGGCTTTGCCGGAAGGCCCAGCTCGTCGCCGATCTCCGGCAGGAGTTTGTCGTCAGCGGTGTGCTTTTTGCGGCCGAACATGGCGGTAACACCTGCGAGGGTTTGTTGTACGGGGGCCAGACTCGCGCCGAGTTATTAATCTTGTATTAACCCTACCTGCCGCGAGCCCGCAAAAGTTTCGACCGTCTCGCCCCGTCGCAGCCCCTCGAAGACATGCAGCATGAACGCTGCCGCCATCACCGGCGCCACCAGATTGACCAAGGGCAACGACAACAAGAAGACGACGACCACTCCGGCCAGGACCAGCCGACCGCGATGCCGCCGCCACATCGCCCGCGCTACCCCTTCGTCTACCCGACGAAGCGCGACAAGCTCAAAATATTCGCGCCCGATAAGATAACCATTCAATAGGTAGTAGATAAAGAGGTTTATCACCGGGAGGAGATAAAGCGGCAGTACCAGCAGGTTGAGCACCAGCGCCAGCCCCAGGAGGCGGAGCGTCCCGGCCAGCCCGCCGGCGGCGCCGCGGCGGCGGATCGGCCCAAGCCCCGGATATCTGCGGCTTTCCACCGCCGCGACGATGCCGTCGAGAAAAAATCCCAGGATCAGCATCGTCATCGCCGGAAACAGCATCCAGGCGAGCAGCAGCGCCGCCGCGTCCCCGGCAAGATTGATCAACGCGTCCAGCCACCAAATCCCGGCGACTCGGCTCTGGGCGAGCACCAGGCCGATGCCGAGCCAGAGCAGCGCCAGCAGCAGCGCCGCGAGCGCAAGGCTGATGCCGATGGCGCGGCGCTGCTGCGGCGCGATGGTGTCTTCGAGCGCAAGGCGGAAGGCGGTCAGCATGCTGTCGGAACCGGTCGCTGCGGCGCGCTGCAGCCTCGCGCCAAGTGCCGTCGGAGGCAAGTCCCGTTGCCGCGCAATCGGCGCGCCTTTCGCTCAAGCTTGCCCGAGCGGCAAAGCCACCTATACTCGGCGCCGCTTTTTCCCGGCACGGATGAGGGTCATGGCGTCTCCTTCTCTCGACGTCGTCGGCATCGGCAATGCCATCGTCGATGTCATCGCGCGGGCCGACGACGCCTTTCTCGCGGGCCAGGGCCTCGCCAAGGGCTCGATGCAGCTCATCGACGCCGCGCGCGCCGAGACGCTTTACGCCGAGATGGGCGCGGCGCTGGAGATGTCCGGCGGCTCCGCCGGCAACACCATGGCCGGCCTCGCCTCGCTCGGCGGCGCCGGCGCCTATATCGGCAAGGTGAGCGAGGACGAGCTCGGCCGCGTCTTCGCGCATGACATGCGCGCCATCGGCGTGCGCTTCGACACGCCGCCGCTGGCCGCGGGGCCGCCCACCGCGCGCTCGCTCATCCTGGTGACGCCGGATGCCCAGCGCACCATGAACACCTTTCTCGGCGCGTGCATCGAGCTCGGTCCCGAGGACATCGCGCCGGCGCTGATCGCCTCGGCGCAGGTCACATATCTCGAAGGCTATCTCTTCGACCCGCCGCGCGCCAAGGCGGCCTTCCAGAAGGCCGCCCAGCTTGCCCATGCCGCCGGACGCAAGGTGAGCCTGACCTTGTCGGATGCCTTCTGTGTCGAGCGCTACCGCGCCGAGTTCCGCGCCCTGATCGAGGGCCATGTCGACATCCTCTTCGCCAACGAGGCGGAGATCACCGCGCTCTATGAGACCGCCGCCTTCGACGAGGCGCTGCGGGCGGTGCGCGGCCATTGCGCCATCGCCGCGCTGACGCGCAGCGAAAAGGGCTCGGTGCTGGTCACAAGGGACGAGACGCATGCCGTTCCGGCCGCGCGCATCGACCGGCTGGTCGACACCACCGGCGCCGGCGACCTCTACGCGTCGGGCGTGCTGTTCGGCCTCACCCATGGCCGCGACCTCGCCGCCTCGGGCCGCCTCGGCAGCCTCGCCGCCGCCGAGGTGATCGGCCATTACGGCGCCCGGCCGGAGGCCTCGCTCAAGGCGCTGCAACAGCAGGCCGGCCTGCTCAGAGCCGCGCCGTCGGGCGGCGCCGCCCGACGCTCGACGAAGCACTCCTTCTCCGCTATATCACCGCCGCCATTGTCCTTCGGCGCGGGCGTCCCCATCTGGCCTGTCATCCGATCTTAACCCTTTTGCCCCATCCTCCCGCGCCCATGAATATCCGCAACATTGCCATCATCGCGCATGTCGACCACGGCAAGACCACGCTGGTCGATGCGCTGCTGCGCCAGAGCGGCGCCTTCCGCGCCAATCAGCAGGTGATGGAGCGGGCGCTCGACAGCAATGATCTCGAGCGCGAGCGCGGCATCACCATCCTCGCCAAATGCACCTCGGTGCTGTGGCAGGGCACGCGCATCAACATCGTCGACACGCCCGGCCATGCCGATTTCGGCGGCGAGGTCGAGCGCATCCTCAGCATGGTCGACGGCGTCGTGGTGCTGGTGGACGCCGCCGAAGGGCCGATGCCGCAGACCAAATTCGTCGTCTCCAAGGCGCTGCGCCAGGGCTTGCGGCCGATCGTCGTCATCAACAAGGTCGACCGCCCCGATGCGCGCGTGCACCAGGTGCATGATGAGATCTTCGACCTCTTCGCCGCGCTCGAGGCCAGCGACGAGCAGCTCGATTTCCCGACCCTCTACGCTTCCGGCCGCGCCGGCTGGGCGGTCGCCGATCTCGAGGCGCCGCGCCAGGATCTGCACGCGCTGTTCGAGCTCATCATCCGCCACGTGCCGGCGCCGGTGGCCGATCCCGACCAGCCCTTCACCATGCTCGTCACCACGCTGGAGAGCGATCCCTATCTCGGCCGGGTGCTGACCGGCCTCATCCATAGCGGCGTCGCGCGGATGAACATGCCGGTGAAGGCGCTGTCGCGCGACGGCAAGCTCATCGAGCAGGCGCGGCTGACCAAGCTGCTCGCCTTCCGCGGGCTCGATCGCCGCCCGATCGAGGAAGCGCGGGCCGGCGACATCATCGCCATCGCCGGCCTTGCCGAGACCACGGTCGCCGACACGCTCTGCGCGCCCGAGGTGACGGCGCCGCTGCCCTCGACCCCGGTCGATCCGCCGACGCTCGCCATGACCTTCTCGGTCAATGACAGCCCGATCGCCGGGCGCGAAGGCAGCAAGGTCACCTCGCGCATGATCATCGAGCGCCTGCACCGCGAGGCCGAGGGCAATGTCGCCATCAAGGTGCGCGAGACCGAGGACAAGGACGCGATCGAGGTCGCCGGGCGCGGCGAGCTGCAGCTCGGCGTGCTGATCGAGACCATGCGGCGCGAAGGCTACGAGCTCGCCATCTCGCGGCCGCGCGTGCTGTTCAAGACCGATGCCGCCACCGGCCAGCGCCTCGAGCCGATCGAGGAGGTGCTGGTCGATGTCGATGAGGAGTTCGCCGGCATCGTCGTCGAGAAGATGGCGCAGCGCAAGGCCGAGATGGTCGATCTGCGCCCGTCGGGCGGCGCCAAGCAGCGCCTGACGTTCTACGCGCCGACGCGCGGCCTCATCGGCTATCAAGGCGAGTTCCTCACCGACACCCGCGGCACCGGCATCATGAGCCGGCTCTTCCACGGCTATGCGCCGTGGAAAGGCGCGATCGACGGCAGGCGCAACGGCGTGCTCATCTCCACCGGCGACGGCGTTGCGGTGGCCTACGCGCTGTGGAACCTCGAGGATCGCGGGCCGATGTTCATCGTGCCGGGGACCCAGGTCTATCAGGGCATGATCGTCGGCGCCCATACCCGCGACAACGATCTCGACGTCAACCCGCTGAAGGGCAAGCAGCTCACCAACATCCGCACCACCGCCAAGGACGAGGCGGTGCGGCTGACGCCGCCGATCCTGATGACGCTGGAGCAGGCGATCGCCTATATCGCCGATGACGAGCTCGTCGAGGTGACGCCGCGCTCGATCCGCCTGCGCAAGCGCTTCCTCGATCCCAACGAGCGCAAGCGCCAGGCGCGCGCCGCCGCGACGGCCTGACGCGCCGCCGCCGGCCGTTTCCGGGCGCCGCTCGCGCCGGCCGACCCGCGATCGCCGAGGCTGACAGCTTCCGCCTTCTCCGCTATCGTCGCCGCCTCGCTCACCGCTAGGCGGATCGCACCGATGCGTTTGACAGCTTTTGCCTTCGTCGCCGGTCTCCTGCTGCTCGCGCTCGTGCCGGCGCGCGCCGCCGACCCCGAGAACACGATCTATATCGACTTGGCTTCCGGCCGCGTCGTCATCGAGCTCAAGCCCGACCTCGCGCCGATGACCGTGGCGCATATCAAGGAGCTGACGCGGCGCGGCTTCTATGACGGGCTGAGCTTCCACCGCGTCATCGAGGGCTTCATGGCGCAGACCGGCGATCCCAGGGGCAATGGCAGCGGCGGCTCCGGAAAGAACGTCAAGGCGGAGTTCAGCCAGGGCCACTTCGTGCGCGGCACGGTGGGCCTCGCCCGCAGCAACGATCCCGACAGCGGCGACAGCCAGTTCTTCATCTGCTTCAAGCCCGCATCCTTCCTCGACGGCAAATACACCATCTTCGGCCAGGTGATCTCGGGGATGGAATTGGTCGACGCGATCAAGAAGGGCGATTCCGGCCAGAACGGCATGGTTGCCAATCCCGACCGCATGCTGCGCATGCAGGTGGCGGCCGACGCCGACCGGCAGAAAAAGAACTGAGCGCGGCTTGCCGCTGCCGGGCCGGCGTGGGATAACCCGCCCGTCTCTGACGGGAGGTGCAGCATGAGCGCGGCGGATCTGGAGAATACGCTCTATCTCGATGTGCCGGCAGGCCGCGTCGTCATCGAGCTCAAGCCCGATCTCGCGCCCAACCATGTCGCGCGCATCAAGGAGCTGGCGCGCGAGGGCTTCTATGACGGCATCGTCTTCCACCGCGTCATCGACGGCTTCATGGCGCAGACCGGCGACCCCGATGGCGACGGCACCGGCGGCTCCGGCAGGAAGCTCAAGGCCGAGTTCAACAAGGGCAAGCATGTGCGCGGCACCTGCTCGATGGCGCGCTCGCAGAGCCCGGACAGCGCCGACAGCCAGTTCTTCATCTGCTTCGCGCCGTCGCCCTTCCTCGACGGCAAATACACCGTCTGGGGCCAGGTGGTGTCGGGGATGGAGCATATCGACGCCATCAAGAAGGGCGATGACGGCGACAACGGCGCGGTCGAGGATCCCGACAGCATCATCCGCCTGCAGGTCGCCGCCGACGCCGCGGAGAAGTAGTGTTGTGTCGCTAACAGATGAGTGCCGACGTTCCTTCATCGTTCCGCAGCCCCTCCCCCCTTGAGGGGGAGGGTGCCCGAGGCCAAAGGCCTCGGGCAGGTGGGGGGTCATGCGCGGAGCGCGTCAAGAATTACCACCAGCACACTCTGAGTGTTGCCAAGCACGTCGTTGTTCCAGAAACGGATGACACGATAGAAGCGCGCGTTGTCGGTCGGAGCTATGCGCAATCTGCGCGCCGGTGGCGATGTCCCGCGGCGATTTTGCATACAGCGGAGCCTGCGGCCACCCCCCACCCGGCAGCGCGCGCGACGAGCGCTCCGCGCTCGCGCGGGCGCTGCCGACCTCCCCCTCAAGGGGGGAGGGGGCGCGCGACGGGTGACTCCGATAAGCAAGAGCGTAAAGCTCGATGACATCCTGGCGCCAGGCGCTCGCGGTCTATCGCAACCGCCGCCTGCTGGCGATCCTGTGCATGGGCTTCTCCAGCGGGCTGCCGCTGCCGCTCACCTTCGGCACCTTGTCCTACTGGCTATCCGAGGCCGGCGTGTCGCGCACCGCGATCGGCTTCTTCGTGCTGGTGGGCTTCTCCTACAATTACAAATTCCTCTGGTCGCCCTTCATCGACCGCCTGCCGATCCCCTACCTCACTCGCCGGCTCGGGCGGCGACGCAGCTGGGCGGTGGTCATCCAGCTGCTGCTGATGGCGGCGATCGTCGCCTTGGGGCGGGGCGATCCCAGAGCCGACCTCGCCGCGACCGCGCTGCTTGCCGTGCTCGTGGCCTTTCTCTCGGCGAGCCAGGACATCGTCATCGACGCCTACCGCATCGAGCTGCTGCGGCCGGAGGAGCAGGGCGCCGGCGCGGCGGCGACGCAGTGGGGCTACCGCATCGGCCTGTTGGCCGCCACCACCGGCGCCTTCGACGCCGCCGCTTTCGGCGGCTGGCGGCTTGCCTACGGCATCATGGCGGCGCTGATGCTGGTCGGGCTGGTCACGGTGCTGCTAACCCCCGAGCCGGCGGTGCCGCCGGCGACGCTTGCCCACGCGCGCGGCGGCAACCGCCTCGAGCGGCTCGCCGACTGGTCGCGCCAGGCGATCGTCATGCCGTTCGGTGATTTCATGCGCCGGCGCGGCTGGCTGCTGATGCTGGTCTTCATCGTCACCTATAAATTCGGCGAGGCGCTGGCCGGGACGATGTCGAACCCGCTCTATCAGGAGTTGGGCTTCAGCAAGCTCGAGGTCGGCAATATCGGCAAGATCGTCAGCTTCGCCGCTTCGCTCTCGGGCGTGGCACTCGGCGGCGCCATGGTGGCGCGCCTCGGCGTCTTCAGCGCGCTGCTGCTCGGCGGCGTGCTGCAGATGCTGTCGAACCTGCTCTACATCGCGCTGCTGCTGAGCGGCCACAACGACCTGATGCTGGCCGCCTCGATCTTCGGCGAGAACTTCACCGGCGGCATGGCGTCGGCCGCCTTCGTGGCCTATCTCTCAGGCTTGTGCAGCCTCGCCTTCACCGCCACGCAATACGCGCTCTTCTCCTCGCTCGCGGCGGTGCCGACGCGCTTCCTCTCGGCGCCGGCCGGCTGGCTGGTCGATCGTCTCGACTGGATTCCGTTCTTCCTGATCGCCACCGCCGCCTGCCTGCCCAGCCTCGCGCTGCTGCTCTGGCTCAGGCGCCGGCTCGGCGCCGCGCCGGCGGCATGATCAGCCGATGCGCAGCAGCCAGGCGCGGTTGGCGTTGAGCCAGTCGCGCTGGCGCTCGACCTGCGGCACCAGCTTGTCGACCAGCTTCCAGAAACGCGGCCCATGGTTCATCTCGACCAGATGCGCCACCTCATGCGCCACGACATAGTGCAGCACCGCCTCGGGCGCCATGACCAGCCGCCAGGAGAAGGCCATGTTGCCGTTGGCCGAGCAGCTGCCCCAGCGCGTCGTGGTATCGCGCACGCTGATGCGCCCCACCGTGCGGTCGATCTCGAGGGCGATCCGGCGGGCGCGGCGGCCGACTTCCTGGCGCGCGCGCTCCCTCAGGAAGTCGCGCACCCGCCGCGCGATATGCGGCTTCTCGCCGCTGACGCGGATCTCGCCCGCCTCGATCCAGACCGGCCCGCGCCCCCATTCGCGCGCGACATGGCGGATGCGGTGCGTCACACCCAGCACCGGCACCCGCTCGCCATCCGAAAAAGTGATCCGCGGCGGCAACGCCGCCAGGCGGCGTTCTACCCAATCACGATTTGATTTAAGGAAATTCAACGCCCGCGGGAGGGAGGTCCGCGGCGGCAGGACCAGCTCCACGGCATCGCCGACGGCGTCGATCTTAAGCGCCAGGCGCTGGGCGCGCCGGCTCACCCGCACCCGTACCGGCACCCGGCCGGCAGGGTGTGCCAGCTGGTTCGGCAAAGTCATGCGAATGGGCGCTGTGGTTTTCACGACTTCGTAAATACCCTGTCCCGCGTACTTCCCGCAAGTGGGCAACAAGCTTAACAAAATAGCGTCGGCTCGGGGTAATCTTGATTAATGCCGGGTGTCATCCCGGCTTCACAAGACCGACGCAATTCGGCAAGGTTCCGCGGATTAGAACGACAAGCGCCGCGCGATCGCGGCGCGCGTTCGGGGGAGGATCGAGAATGTCCGTGCTGAAGACCTGGCTGCTGGCGGCGGCGCTGGCGCTTGCCGTGATGCCGGCCGCGCTCGCCGAGGACGCGCCCGTCGAGATCCAATGGTGGCATGCCATGACCAGCGTCAATGGCGAGCTCGTCAACAAGATGGCCGACGAGTTCAACCGCGCGCAAAGCCGCTACAAGATCGTGCCCGTCTACAAGGGCGGCTACGCCGACACCATGCAAGCGGCGATCGCCGCGTTCCGCGCCGGCGAGCCGCCGGCGATCGTGCAGATCTTCGAGGTCGGCACGGCGACGATGATGGCCGCGAAAGGCGCGGTGAAGCCGGTCTATCAGCTCATGGCGGAAGCCGGCGAGAGCTTCGATCCCGGCGCGTATCTGCCGGCGATCGCCGGATATTACAGCACCACCGACGGCAAGATGTTGTCGCTGCCGTTCAACAGCTCGACGGCGATCCTCTATTACAACAAGGACGCCTTCGCCAAAGCCGGAATCGATCCCGCGACGCCGCCCAAGACCTGGCCCGAGCTTTTCGCCGACGCCAAGAAGATCCGCGCCGCGGGTTATGCCTGCGGCTTCACCAGCTCGTGGCTCTCCTGGATCCAGGTGGAGCAGTTCAGCGCCTGGCACAATCTGCCGCTCGGCACCAAGGCGAATGGCATGGACGGCACCGACACGGCGCTCGACTTCAACAATCCGATCCTGGCGCGCCACATCGCCAACCTCGCCGAGGCGCAGCAGGACAAGACCTTCGACTACGGCGGCCGCACCATCGAGCCCGATCAGAAATTCGTCAGCGGCGAATGCGGCATGACGCTCAACTCCTCGGGCTTCTTCGGCCTCGCCAAGGCCGGCGCCAAATTCCCCTTCGGCGTCGGCGAGCTGCCCTATTATCCCGACGTCAAGGGCGCGCCGCAGAACTCGATCATCGGCGGCGCCAGCCTCTGGGTGATGGCCGGCAAGAAGCCGGAGGAGTACAAGGGCGTCGCCCAGTTCCTCACTTTCGTGTCGCAGACGCCGCAACAAGTGCGCTTCCACGAGGCCACCGGCTATCTGCCGATCACCAAGGCGGCCTATGAATCGGCGCGCGACAGCGGCTTCTACAACGAGCATCCCGGCACCGAGCTGCCGATCATCCAGATGACCGCGCGGCCGCCGACCGAGAACTCGCGCGGCTTGCGCTTCGGCAATCTCGTGCAGATCCGCGACATCATCGCCGAAGAGCTCGAGGGCGCGTTCGCCGGCAAGGCGAGCGCGCAGCAGGCGCTCGACAACGCGGTGAAGCGCGGCAACCTCGTGCTGCGCCAGTTCGAAGCGGCGACGAAGTAGCAGAGGTCGCGGGCGATGCAGCGGCGCGTCATCTTCCGCGGCACGTTGCTGCCGTGGCTGCTGGTGGCGCCGCAGCTGGCGGTGACGCTGGTGTTCTTCTTCTGGCCGGCGGGGCAGGCCTTCTGGCAATCGCTGCACCGCGAGGACCCCTTCGGCCTCTCCTCGCGCTTCGTCGGATTGGACAATTTCGCCGCGGTGCTGGCCGACCCCGATTATGCCGACGCCGTCCTGCGCACAATCGTCTTCAGCGTCGCCGTCACCGCGCTGGTGCTGGTGCCGGCCCTGCTGCTGGCGGTGATGGCCGACCGCGTCGTCAAGGCGGCCGCCACCTACAAGACGGTGCTGCTGCTGCCTTACGCCGTGGCGCCGGCGGTGGCCGGGGTGCTATGGCTCTTCCTGTTCTATCCCAATGTCGGCCTGCTCGGCCGCGCGCTGCAGCATCTCGGCGTCGAGTGGAATTACTTCCTCAACGGCACGCAGGCGATGGTGCTCGTCGTCATCGCCGCCGCCTGGAAGCAGATCAGCTACAACTTCCTCTTCTTCCTCGCGGGGCTGCAATCGATCCCGAAATCGCTGCTCGAGGCGGCGGCGATCGACGGCGCCAACGCCCGCCGGCGCTTCTGGACGATCGTCTTCCCGCTGCTGTCGCCGACCGCGTTCTTCCTCATCGTCGTCGACATCGTCTACGCCTTCTTCGACACGTTCGCGGTCATCCGCAGCGTGACGCGCGGCGGCCCCGGCAAGGCGACGGAGATCCTGGTCTACAAGGTCTATTACGACGGCTGGGAGGCGCAGGATCTCAACGCCTCGGCGGCGCAATCGGTGATCCTGATGGCGATCGTGGTGGCGCTCACCGCGCTGCAATTCCGCTACGTCGAGCGCCGGGTGCATTACTGATGCGCGCGAACCAGGCCCCGCTCGACTGGCTGCCGCATCTCGTGCTCTGCGCCGGCGCCGGCATCATCGCCTTCCCGATTTACATCACCTTCGTCGCCTCGAGTTTGACGCCGCAGGACATCCTCGCCGGCATGAAGCTGCTGCCGGGCCCGCATCTCTTCCAGAACTACCGCGACGCGCTGGTCAACGGCGTCGCCGCCACCAGCGGCGAATCGGTGGCGCGGATGCTGTGGAACACGCTGGTGATGGCGCTGATCATCGCGGTGGGCAAGATCGCGATTTCGCTGCTCTCGGCCTATGCGGTGGTGTTCTTCCGCTTTCCGCTGCGCATGGTGGTCTTCTGGATGATCTTCGTGACCTTGATGCTGCCGGTCGAGGTGCGCATCGTGCCGACCTACAAGGTAGTGGCCGATCTCGGCATGATCGACAGCTTCGCCGGCCTCACCATCCCGCTGATCGCCTCGGCGACCGCGACGCTGCTCTTTCGCCAGTTCTTTCTCACCATCCCCGACGAGCTGGTGGAGGCGGCCAAGATCGACGGCGCCGGCCCGCTGCGCTTCCTCGTCGACACCGTGATCCCGCTGTCGCGCACCAACCTCGCGGCGCTTTTCGTCATCCTCTTCATCTATGGCTGGAACCAGTTCCTCTGGCCGTTGCTCATCACCAACAGCGCCTCGATGACCACCATCGTCATCGGTCTCACCCGCATGATCGGCACCGGCGACGGCCGCACCGATTGGGACATCGTCATGGCCACCGCCATGCTCGCCATGCTGCCGCCGGCGCTGGTGGTGCTGCTGATGCAGCGCTGGTTCGTCAAGGGCCTGGTCGAAAGCGAGAAGTGATGGCCGAAGTCTCTCTCCGGGCCTTACGCAAATCCTATGGCGCCACCGAGGTCATCCACGGCGTCTCCTGCGACATCGCCGATGGCGAGCTCGTCGTCGTGGTTGGCCCCTCCGGCTGCGGCAAGTCGACCTTGCTGCGCATGGTAGCGGGGCTCGAGGACATCACCGCCGGCGAGATCGTGATTGCCGGCAAGGTGGTGAACGCGGTCGAGCCCAGGGATCGCGACATCGCCATGGTGTTCCAGAACTACGCGCTCTATCCGCATATGACGGTGCGCGACAACATGGCCTATGGGCTCCGCATCCGGAAGCTCACGCGCGCCGAGATCGACGCGCGGGTGCGGCGCGCCGCCGGCATCCTGCAGCTCGAGGCACTCCTCGACCGCAAGCCGCGCCAGCTCTCCGGTGGCCAGCGCCAGCGCGTCGCCATGGGCCGCGCCATCGTGCGCGACCCGCAGGTCTTCCTGTTCGACGAGCCGCTCTCCAACCTCGATGCGCAGCTCCGGGTGCAGATGCGCGTCGAGATCAAGCGGCTGCAGCAATCGCTCGCCACCACCGCGATCTATGTGACGCACGACCAGGTCGAGGCGATGACGCTCGCCGACCGGCTCATCGTCATGCATGCGGGGATCGCCGAGCAGATCGGCGCGCCGCTCGACCTCTATGAGCGGCCCGAGACCGTCTTCGTCGCGGGATTCATCGGCTCGCCGGCGATGAATTTCTTGCCCGCGGTGGCGGCGGGGGAGGGAGTCGCGCTGGCCGACGGCACGCTTCTGCCGCGCCCGGCGGACAGTGTCGCGCTCGCCCCCGGCCGCGCACTGACCCTCGGCGTCCGGCCCGAGCATCTCGCTGCCGGCGGCGCCGTCGCGGCGCTGACGGTCACGGTCGAGCTCGCCGAAATGCTTGGCGCCGACACCATCGTCCATGGCCGGCTCGGCGACGGCACGCTGCTGCAGGCGCGGCTCCCCGGCACCGAGCGCGCCAGGCCCGGCGACCGCCTGCCGCTCGCCGTCGACCCGCGCCGGCTCCATCTCTTCGATCGCGAGAGCGGGAAGCGGGTGTGAGGGCGTCTCGCGCGACGCGGCGGAGCACCACCTAGTCCTGTTCAGCGAGAATTTGGACGTAGGTCTTGCCGTAGGGATAGAACAGTTCCTTGCGGCCTTGCTGCCACGCCGCCTTGAGTTCGGGCGTTGTGATGTCCCAGTCCGGCCGGCATTTCTTGGTGACGACACGCAGGTCCTGGCGGAGATCCTCCAGAGTGGGCCGCCCGAAGAACCAGTAGCCGTTGTAGATCTTATAGATAGCGAGACCGGGCTCGAGGACGATCACGTGAGGGATCATGGGATTGTTGGCGGGATCAGTGTATTCGGCGATGTCGAGATCTTTTTGGACGAGACGCCTCGTGTCGGAGAGGAAAGGCCAGTGGGCACCGACCCCGCTGCGATATTCATTCGTCTGAGTGATGTTGTCGGTGCTGATCGTGACAAGCCGGCAATAGGCGACCTCGAGCTCACGATGGAGTTGAACAAGCCCTTCAGCCTGCCGGCGGTCCTTCGGGCAGTAACCTCCGCGGCTGAGGACGAGCACCATTGGATGTTGTCCTTGCAGTTCGGAGAGCTTCCGTCGCTTCGCGGTGTGGTCGGAAAGCTCGTAGTCGGGGAAGACAGCCCCTGGAACAATATCGGCTCGCATATGAAATCCTCCCGGCGATTTCAGAAAACCTCAACCAGTGGGTTCGGGAACGCCGATACATCCGTGCAGGTCGAAAGATCGGCTATCGTGTGAAGCGGATCGCGCGTTCCATGGAAGAACCTATGCTCGTTGACGGTGTCGGTCCACGCTGAAGATCACCTGTCCTGCCGCTTGCGTCTCTCGGCGGGATCGCACATCAGTACACACGCGCCTTCGGAGGTATCGAGGACACCTCGTTCGAAAGTGGTTGCAAATGGACCGGCTTGTAATCGAGCCGAACACGACCCTCGTCATCGAGCCAGGAAAGGGTGTGTTTCAACCAATGTTCATCATCTCGCTTCGGAAAGTCTTCCCGAGCATGAGCGCCGCGGCTTTCCGTTCGTCCGAGGGCTGAATGAAGGCTGACGCTCGCTTGCGCCAGCATATTGTCGAGCTCGAGCGTTTCAGCGAGATCCGTGTTGAAGATCATGGAGCGATCACTGAGGCTAAGATCATCCCGCATCATGTCGATGACACCGTCGAGCGCGCGCAAACCGTCCCGCAGCAGCGGGCCGTCGCGGAAGACGGCGCAGTGACGCTGCATCGTCTGCTGCATGGCCAAACGGATCGCCCCGGGCAGCGTCCCACCTTTTGACCACCTGATCCGGTCAAGCCGGGCGACCGCGCGGTCGCTTGCCTCTTTAGGGGCCGGAGCGTGGCTCTCGCCTCGCCGCACGGTCTCTACCACCCGGTACGCGGCCGCCCGGCCAAACACGATGATGTCCAGAAGCGAGTTGGACCCAAGCCGGTTAGCGCCATGAACCGAGACGCAGGCGGCTTCGCCGATCGCCATCAGTCCGGGAACGACCGCTCCGGCATTGCCGTCGCGCATCGTAACGACCTCGCCGTGCCGATTGGTCGGCACGCCTCCCATGTTGTAGTGGACGGTCGGCACCACCGGGATGGGCTCGCGCGTCACATCGACGCCCGCGAAGATCCTCGCTGTCTCGCTGATACCGGGAAGACGCCGATGCAGGAGCTGCGCACCGAGGTGCTCCAAGTGGAGCAGAATGTGATCCTTCTGCGGGCCGCAGCCACGACCCTCGTTGATTTCAATCGTCATCGCGCGGCAGACGACGTCCCGTCCGGCCAGGTCTTTCGCGCTTGGCGCATAGCGTTCCATGAAGCGCTCGCCATCGGAGTTGGTGAGATAGCCGCCCTCGCCGCGTGCGCCTTCGGTGATGAGGCAGCCGGAGCCGTAGATGCCGGTGGGGTGAAATTGCGTAAACTCCATGTCCTCGAGCGGCAGCCCCGCGCGCAACGCCATGGCATTGCCGTCGCCGGTGCAGGTATGGGCGGCGGTGCAGGAGAAGTACACGCGGCCGTAGCCGCCGGTCGCCAAGATCGTGCGATGGGCGCGGAAGCGATGGAGCGTGCCATCATCCATATTCCAGGCAAGCAGGCCGCGACAGGCGCCGTCCTGGTCCATCAGCAGGTCGAGCGCCGCATATTCGACGAAGAACTCCGTGTTGTGCTTCAGGCACTGCTGATAGAGCGTGTGCAAGATGGCGTGACCGGTTCGGTCCGCCGCTGCGCAGGTGCGCTGCGCCATCTTCTTTCCGTACTCGATGGTCTGTCCACCAAAAGGACGCTGATAGATCCGGCCGTCCTCCGTGCGCGAAAAAGCCACGCCGTAATGCTCCAGCTCCAGCACCGCGGGCACCGCCTGCCGGCACATGTACTCGATGGCGTCCTGGTCGCCGAGCCAGTCGGAGCCCTTGACGGTGTCGTACATGTGAAAGCGCCAGTTGTCCTCGTCGCCCATGTTGCCGAGCGAGGCCGCCATGCCGCCTTGCGCCGCCACGGTATGGCTGCGCGTCGGGAAGACCTTCGTGACGCACGCCGTCTTCAATCCCGAGGACGCCATTCCCAGGGCGGCGCGCAGCCCCGCGCCACCGGCACCGACGATCACCACGTCATAGCGGTGTTCAATGATCTCGTAAGCCTGCGTCATCGCCGTGTCGCTCTCCCTGCGACGGTCGCCGGAGCGGGGGACGCCCGGCCCGTTCCGGTGCGGTGTCAATGGCCGGCGCTCTGGCCGCCGTCGACGTGGAGGATCTCGCCGGTCACGAAGCTCGCCGACTCGAGGTAGAGGATCGCCTCACTCGCGCCAGTGAGCAAGGGGCTGATCACTCTGGTATTCCCGCCTTTCGCAAGGCCTCGACGTATTTAACAGCAACGTCCGGTCGAAACGGGGCGATCCGATCCCTCAGATTGGAAATACGCATATCAGGATCGAGTTGAAGCGCGCGCGCAATGCACCCCCGCGCTTCCTCTAAACGTCCGGCGCCGGCGTTACTTGCGGCGGCCATCCGTAGGGCGCCCAAAAAATGCGGCTGCTCGCGGCACGCCTTCTCCGCCAAGGGCCACGCCTCGTCATACCGGCCAGCACTGAAATGAGCGAGTGCGGCATAGCTCTGCATAAAGAACAGCAATGGATCGAGAGGGCTGAGCCGCATGGCACGCGACAGATGCTCTATGGCCACGTCCGGATCGCCACGAATGGCTCGCAGGACCCCGCTGGCGGTCCAAGCGGAAGCCAGGTTCGGATTGAGCGCGAGCGCACGATCGACCAGCACGATAGCTGCCGCAACGTCACCGGCAACGTAGCAAAGCGCGAGCGCGCCGTAAGAGAGCGCCACCGCATCATCCTTGCCCGTCTCTGCCGCCCTATCGGCCAGCCGAGTAGTTTCCGCGGTCTCTTGCACGCGGTCGGTCATCCAGCCATTTGCCATACGCCAGTAGTAGCACCAAGCCGCCATTCCATACGCCGACGCGAAATCGGGGTCGAGCTCGATGGCCCTGGAGAACAGCCGTAGCGCGTCGGTGACGCCCTCCTTGGTCCAATGATAGAGGCTCGCCAATCCACGGAGGTAGTAGTCATAGGCGTCGAGGCTCTCGGTCGGCTTGCGCTTGGCGCGCTCGATCTCGGCGTGCTCCAGCTTCGGTGCGATGGCGCCGATCACACTGGACGTCACCTGGTCTTGTAGCTCGAAGACGTCTTCGAGACCGCCGTCGAAACGATCCGCCCACAAATGCGCGCCCGTCGAAGCGTCGATGAGCTGGCCGGTGATGCGTAACCGGTTTGCCGCCTTGCGCACGCTGCCTTCGAGCACGTAACGCACCCCTAATTCGCGGCCGACCCATTTCACGTCAACTGCGCGGCCCTTGTAGGTGAAGGAGGAATTGCGGGCGATCACGAACAGCCAGCGCATGCGCGACAGCGCGGTAATAATGTCCTCGACCATGCCATCGACAAAATATTCCTGCTCCGGATCGCCGCTCATGTTCTGGAATGGCAAGACGGCGATGGAGGGTTTGTCCGGGAGGGCGAGTTCAGGATCCTGGGATCGGGGCGCCGCCTGCGGCCAGCGGGGGGCTACGATGATGCGGTAGACGTGGATGGGGCGGGCGATGTTCTTCAGGGTCTGTTCACCCGCATCCTCCACCTCGAAGGACACCTTGTCGCGCGCGTGATTGAGGACCGTCTCGGAGATGCAAATGCCGCCGGGCTCCGCGAGCGCCTCGAGCCGAGCGGCGATGTTCACGCCGTCGCCATAAAGGTCGCGACCTTCGACCATCACGTCGCCGAGATTGATCCCGATGCGAAACTCGATGCGCTTGTCTTGCGGCACTTGGGCAATGCGCTCGAGCATGCCCTGCTGAACCTCGATCGCACAGCGCACGGCATCCACAACGCTCGGAAACTCTATCAGAATGCCGTCTCCCGTCGTTTTGACGATGCGGCCGCGGTGTTGCTTGTTCTTGGGATCGATCAGCTCGCTGCGATACGCCTTGAGGCGGGCGAGTGTGCCTTCCTCGTCCGCACCCATCAGCCGGCTATAGCCGGCGATGTCGGCGGCGAGAATGGCGGCGAGCTTGCGCTTGACCTGATCCGAAGCCATTGGGCCGGGTTCCCCTCCCGTGGGATACCCCTTGCAGATCACCACAGACGCAGCCGAAACCATATCACATTCCGCCACCTCGGGCTGGAAAGGTTCAGGGGGTGGCATTTGTAGGTGATTACTCTGTCTTACCGTGTCCGGCATGAGTCATCAGCGGCGGTCGCGACGATGGCCACGCTAAATCCGAACAACCCTAGACAACAGACCTCCAGCGTCCGAGGCCGCTCAATGGCAGCGACGGTCCGTTGATTTCGGTCATCGAGGCATCTCCTGCGCGAGCGCGGCGATGAAAGGACGGTGTGGGCGCCTTTTCGCCGCGGGCGGACGACGCGGTCAATGCCTCGCACGTCCAGTCGACCGCATTTACTCGGGCCTCATAGACGTCTCCCTGAGGTCATTAGACGCGGTTCGTTGCACGCGCTCGCCGAAAGAGTTACCGTAGCTTGGGCGAGGCCCGCGCTTCTTCGCGGCAAGGTGGTGCCGAAAGAAGGCTGCCGCGGTGGCGGAGCGCCGTGGCGGAAGAGCGGTAAGCCGCAGCTCGGCCGTGTGCAATGCCGTCGGGCACGCCGCACGGCCACGTTGCGAAGTGTGACCTGGGAGGCGAGCATGAGCCCTCATCGCGGTGCCGCGGAAATTCGCGCATGTCTCAAGCATCCCGTCATCGATGGCGACGGCCACTGGGTCGAGTATACCCCGGTCTTCGCCGAGAGAATGCGCAAGGTCGCGGGCGACAAGGCGGCGGACGGTTTCCTCGCCAGCCAGCGGCGCATCCCCGACGCGCTTCGCTTGTCGATTGCCGAGCGACAGCAGCGCGGCATCGGCATGGAAGGGTATTGGACCCGCCAGTCCACCAACACCCGCGACCGCGCCACGGCGATGATGCCGCGCATGCTTTACGAGCGGCTCGACGAGATCGGCATCGATTTCGGCATCATCTACCCGACCGGCGGCCTCAGCATCCCGCGTATCGCCGACGACGCGACCAGGCGCGCCGTGATCCGCGGCTTCAATATCGTCACCGCGGAGTTTTTCGCGACGCTCGGCGACCGGCTGACCCCCGCGGCGGTCATCCCGATGCATACGCCCGAAGAGGCGATCGCCGAGCTCGACTACGTGACGAAAGAGCTCGGCGCGAAGGTCGCCATGTTCGGCAGCAGCATCGCACGCCGGGTACCGGCGGCCGAGGGCGCCGATCCCGCGCTCGCCCGTTTTGCCGTGACCTACGATCAGTTCGGTCTCGACAGCGCTTACGACTACGATTTCGTTTGGCAAAAATGCCGCGAGCTCGGTATCGCGCCGACCTTTCATACCGGCGGCCGCAGCTTCGGTCTGCGCAATTCGCCCACCAACTTCACCTTCAACCATATCGGCCACTTCGCCGCCGCCGGGCACGCCGTCGCCAAGGCACTGTTTCTCGGCGGGGTGACGCGGCGCTTCCCCGAGCTGCGCTTCGCCTTCCTCGAAGGCGGCGTCGGCTGGGGCTGCCAGCTCTTCGCCGATCTGATCGAGCATTGGGAGCGGCGCGGCCGCGCGGGCATCGCCCACATGGACCCGAAAAAGCTCGACCGCGCGCTGCTCAGGAGCTTCGTCGATCAGTACGGCTATGACGACATCGCCGCCGAATTGGCGCGGCGCGACGGCTGGCCCAGCCGCGAGGAGGACGAGCTCACCGGCGGCGTCCCGGTCCTCGACGATTACGCGGCGTGCGACATCACCCGCAAGGAAGACTGGGTCGAGCTCTATGCCAAGCCGTTCTATTTCGGCTGCGAGGCCGACGACCGAATGAACGTGACCGCGTTCGGGCGGGCGAACCCGTTCGGCGCCCGGATCAATGCGATTTTCAGCTCGGATATCGGGCATTTCGACGTGCCGGACATGCGGCGACCCGTGCCCGAAGCCTATGAGCTGGTCGAAGAGGAGCTCATCACCCCGGACGATTTCCGCGACTTCACTTTCGCCAATGCCGTGCGGTTGTGGGGCACGCAGAACCCGCGCTTCTTCGCCGGCACGGTCGTCGCCAAGGAGGCCGCCGAAGTGCTGAACGGCGCTCCGGCCCGCGCCGCCGCGGAATAGCAGGCAAGGATCAAGTCACTCCGCCGCCTGCGGTATCGGCACCGGACGCGCCGCCGCCTTGACCTGCCGCGCATAGGCCTCGCGCCAGTCGAGGCCCTCCTCGCTGAGGAAAAAGCCGCTGCGCGCGTTGAGGTAGAGCGCGGGGTCGTCGACACAAGGCGGCACCGCGTCCCCGGCGCGCCAGGCGCGCGCCGCCCGCAGCAGCCGCCGGCGGGTGAGGGTGATCATGCGGTCGGAGGGGCCGAGATGCTCGAGCTCATGGTCGATGATCGCGCCCATGCTCTCGGTCACCGCCTGGTCCTGAAGATGGATGTTGCCGATGCCGGTGAAGCTCTTGCCCGCCCGCTGCGCCGCGCGGTCGATCTGCCAGTCATTGTCTTCGTTGGCGCGGAGCCGCCAGCGGCCGTGCCAATCGGTGTCGTTCGGCAGGTAGTCATGCGTCCGGGTCAGATGCAGCGGCCGCGTGCCGTCGCGCTTCACGGTGGGCACCGATGGCGCTGCCGCCTTCCAATGCAGGTGGACGAACATGGTGTGCTCGTCGTCCATCGGGACCCAGGCGCGCGCGCCGACATGGGTCGGGAAGGCACCGGCGGGCGTCTGCGTCCAGAACGGAAACATGAAATTGGCGACGCGCCAATAGCTCTGTCCCGGGTCCGCCGGCCGGTAGGCGGCATAGGTGGTGCCCCACGGAGCCTCGGAGACGTGATAGTCGGGGGTGCGGTTCATCACCGTGTAGCGCAGCATGTCCGCGGGATCGAGATCGTCGGCGGCGACGCACCCCATGTGCAGGAAGCCGAAATGCGAGGTGTCGATCTCGCCCTCGAGCGCCTGCAACCAGTTGCACCGGCGCTGCACGAATTGCTGGTCCATCTCCGCTGCGGGCAGCAGCGCCGGCTCGATCGCCGGCAGCGGCGGCGCTTCCTGCCGCGCTCCCATATAGACCCAGATCAGGCCGTTGCGCTCCGCCGTGCGGTAGGCCCTGGCCTTGACCTTGGCCTTGAAGTCCTGCGCCGCCGGCACGCTCGGCATGTCCACGCAATCGCCGGCGGTGTTGAACTTCCAGCCGTGATAGACGCAGCGGATGCCGTGCTCCTCGTTGCGCCCCAGGAACAGCGACGCGCAGCGATGGGGACAGCGCTGGTCCATCACGCCCACCCGCCCGGCGCTGTCGCGGAAGGCGATGAGCTTTTCGCCGAGCAGCAGCAGCCGCATCGGATCGCCATCGGCGGCAAGCTCCGAGGACAAGGCGGCCGGAATCCAATATTGCCGCATGAACTCGCCCATCACGCTCCCCGGCCCAACCCGGGTCAGATCCTCACGGTCGCGCGCCCTGCTCACGCTCGCCTCCCTTACTTGCGTCGGCGATACCCGAAAAGGCTATGCCTGTTGCCCCGTGCGGTCAAATCCGCGGGCGATGGGATGCCAAACCGCTTCCCAAGGCTCGAAATACCCCGTAACACGTCGCCCGACCTCGTCATTCAGACTGGACCCGTTGATGCGAAGCGTGTTGATCGGGCTCTTCCTCGCCATCGGGCTGTTGGGTTCGCCTGACCCTGCGCATGCCGGACAGTCGCCCACGCCGGACAACAGATCCGATCCCGCGCCCGCGGCCCGGGGTGCCTATGATCCGCGGGCCGTCTTCGCGCCGCTCACCCTGCCGGAACCGGCAAACCGCTATCGGTCGGCGAACGGCGCGCCCGGTCCCGACTATTGGCAGAACCGCGCCGACTACGTCATCGCGGCGCGCCTTGCGCCCGAGACCAAGACCTTGTCCGGCGTCGTCACGATCACCTATACGAACAACAGCCCGGACGTGCTTGATGTCCTTTGGCTTCAGCTGGACCAGAATATTTATCGGCGCGACGCTCGGGCGGGCGTCGCCAGTGGTCGTGTCCGCACGCAGTTCACCGACGGTGACGTGCTGGACTCGGTCGAGATCGCGGCGGGCGGAAAGTTCGTCGCGGCCAAGTACCTGGTCAGCGACACGCGGCTGCTGGTGCGTCTGCCGACCGCTCTCGGACCCGCCGGCGGCCGCGCCCGATTGCGCATCAGCTACCACTATACCGTGCCCGGACCATTCGGCGGGCGCACGGCCTGGACGGACACGCCCAACGGCGAAATCTACGAGATCGCCCAATGGTATCCGCGCATGGCCGTCTACGACGATGTGCGTGGTTGGGATCCGCTGCCTTATCTCGGCAACGAGTTCTATCTGGACTATGGCGATGTCGACTACGCGATCACCGTGCCGGCCGACATGATCGTTGCCGGCTCCGGGGCGCTTATGAATCCCCGGGAAGTGCTGACGTCCACGGAGCGAACCCGGTTGAGCGCGGCGCGCGCGAGCGACAAGACCGTCATGATACGCACCGCCGAAGAGGTCGCCGCCGCTCGGCCGTCCGATCGGACGAAGACCTGGCGCTTCCGCATGGACCATACGCGCGACGTGGCCTTCGCCGCCTCCCGCGCCTTTGTCTGGGACGCCGCGCGCATCAACCTGCCAGACGGCAAAACCGCGCTGGCTCAGTCGGTCTATCCGGTGGAGAGCACCGGTGACGCCGCCTGGGGACGGTCGACCGAATACCTGAAGTTCGCGATCGAGGACTTTTCCCGGCGTTGGTTCCCCTACCCCTGGCCCAACGCCATCAACGTGGCCGGACCCGTGGGCGGCATGGAGTACCCTGCGGTCCTATTCGACGGCGCCGCGGACAAGGGCAAGGACCTCTTCTGGATCACCGTGCACGAGATCGGACACACTTACTTTCCAATGGTCGTCGGCACCGACGAGCGACGCCATGCATGGATGGACGAGGGCCTCAACACCTTCATCGATGTCTATGAATCCGACGCCTTCGATGGTGGCGTGTATGGGCCCAAGCGCGATAAGGAGTTCGCGCCGGGCGGCGGAGCGCCCGCCGACGAGATCGCCGCCGTGATCGCCGACCCGAACGCGCCGTCGATCATGACGCGCGCGGACGCAATCCCGTTCACCGACAGCCATCCCGTCAGCTACTTCAAGACGGCCTTTGGGCTCATTCTCTTGCGCGAAGACATCCTGGGCCCGGAGCGGTTCGACCCGGCGTTCCGCAAGTTCATGCGCGACTGGGCGTATAAACATCCGCAGCCTTCGGACTTCTTTCGCGCCATGGACAGCGAGGGCGGCGAGGATCTCTCGTGGTTCTGGCGCGGGTGGTTTTTCAACAACTGGGCCCTCGATCTCGCGCTTGATGGCGTAGCCTATGTCGACGGTGATCCCGCCAAGGGCGCGACCATCGCGGTCAGCAACCGCGGCCAACTCGTGCTGCCGGCGACGATGAGGATCACGTTCAAGGATGGGACGACGAGCGACGTGATCATCCCGGTGGAAACCTGGATCCACGCCGCCAGCCACACTTTCGCCGTGGATGGCCGCCAGCCGATCGCGAGCGTGATCATCGATCCTGATCGCCGGCTTCCGGAACGCGACCGCTCCCACGCCGCTTGGTCCGCTCCCTGACCGTTCTTCCGGCTCGGTGGGCGGGATGCTAGCGTTCTCGCGGGTTCGTCGTCATCGGGACGCTGTCGGCTGGAGGAGAGATGGCTGGAACAAGGCGAGACTTTCTCTCCAAGGTCGCGGCCCTCGGCGGCTATCGCAGCGTCTATTTGACCCTGCAGGCGATGGGGCTCCTGAGCACGACCGCCCTCGCCGAGCCACTCGCGATCCAAACCGGCAAGGCGCACGGAACCAAGGTCGTGATCCTCGGCGCCGGCGTCGCCGGTCTGTCGGCGGCCTACGAGCTCGGCAAGGCGGGATATGCGTGCGTCGTTCTCGAGGCGCGCGATCGCGTCGGTGGACGCAACTGGACAATCCGGCACGGCACGCGGATCGACATGACCGACGGAACGCGCCAGCGCTGCGCCTTCGACCCCGGACTTTACTGGAATTCCGGTCCCGCCCGGCTGCCGAGCCATCACCAGGCGGTACTCGGCTATTGCCGCGAATTGGGGGTCGAGCTCGAGGTCGAGGTGAATACGAGCCGCGGCGCGCGGCTGATGAACCCGGCGGCCAATGGCGGCGCGCCGATCGAGATGCGGCAGGCGATCAACGACACGCGCGGCGAGATTTCCGAATTGCTCGGCAAGGCGCTCCGTCGCGGCGCGCTCGACCAGGAGCTGACGCCGCACGACAAGGAACGCATGCTCGCCTTCTTGCGCGATTACGGCGATCTGACGGAGGACCTGCTCTACAAGGGATCGTCGCGCTCGGGTTACAAGACGCTGCCGGGTGCCGCGGACCGGATCGGCGTCCCACGCGACCCGTTGCCGTTCAGCACGCTCCTCGACGAAGAGATGTGGAACGCCATGCTGTTCGAGGAAGGCTTCGATTTTCAAGCGACGATGTTCCAGCCCGTCGGCGGCATGGACAAAATTCCACAGGCGTTCGCGCGGCGGCTCGGCGCGGGCGTCCGGCTGTCGTGCGAGGTCACGGCGATCCGACGGAACGCCAAGGGCGCGCGCGTCGAGTACTGGGACAGACGTGCGGGAAAATCAGCCGCCATCGAGGCCGATTACTGCCTCGTCACGATCCCGCTCAAGGTTCTCAAAGCCATCGAGGCGGATTTCGCGCCGCCCTATGTCGCGGCGATCGGCACCGTCGACTACGGCAATGCGATCAAGATCGCGTGGGAAGCGCCGCGCTTCTGGGAGAGCGAGGACCACATCTATGGCGGCATCTCCTGGGTCCGGGGGCCAACCGCAATGGTATGGTACCCGAGCGATCGCTTCTTCGCCGCGAAGGGAATTCTCCTCGGCGGCTACACGACGCGCGAAGAGCTGGCGTCGAAGCCGCTTGCCCAACAGTTTGAGCTGTCGCGGGCCGCGATCGACGCGCTGCATCCGGGTCACGGCAAGGACGTTGCCAAGCCGATGGCCGTCGCGTGGTCGAAAGTAGCCTATAGCCTCGGCATCGCCGCGCGGTGGCGCCCCGAACAGGAGTCCGATTACGCGTTGCTCAACCAGCCCGATGGCCCCTTCTATTTTGCCGGCGAACATCTAAGCCATGTCGGCGCATGGCAGGAAGGCGCCATTCTTTCCGCGCGGCGCGCCATCAACATGATCGACGCGCATCGCCGTTCCCAACACGTGTAACGATCGGGGAGAGGAGCCCGCCATGCCTGCAACACCAAGCCATGTGCCGGAGGGATATCACACGCTCACGCCTTACCTCATCGTCGACGGCGCGGCGCGCGCCATCGCCTTCTACAAGGCGGCCTTCGGCGCGATCGAGACGCTGCGCCTCGACGGGCCCGGCGGCACCATCGGCCATGCCGAGATCGTCATCGGCGATAGCCGCCTCATGCTCGCCGACGAGCATCCGGAATTCGACGCGCTGAGCCCCAAGCGCCTCGGCGGCTCGCCGGTCTCGCTCCATCTCTATGTCGACGATGCCGATGCCTGGGTCGCGCGCGCGGTCGCCGCCGGCGCCAGCGTCACCCGGCCGGTCGCGGACCAGTTCTATGGCGACCGCATCGGCGGGGTCCGCGATCCCTTCGGCTATGTCTGGTGGTGCGCGACGCGCCAGGAGACTCTGACGCCGGAAGAGCTGCGCCGGCGCTCGGAGGAGCATCTGCGCAAGGCGCGCGAGGGGTGAGGTAGCGCCGTCGGCTCCTGGCGCCTGTTTCCGCTGCATGGGCGCAGATGCGTCCTTCGACAGGCGCGCTGCGCGCGCCAGCTCAGGATGAGGAAAGTTATTGATGGCACAAAGAAAATCGCCTCATCCTGAGCGCGAGCGAAGCGAGCCGTCGAAGGACGCACCGAATCGATCCAGCGGAAACACGCTCTACCCCGCCGCCTTCTTCTCCAGCACGCTCTTGAGATAGTCGCCCAGCAGGCGGAACTCCGCCTTGCGCGCGGAGCTGCGGCGCCAGGCGAGCGCGATGGTGCGGGTGGGGTCGCCCTCGAGCGGCCGCGCCACCAGCCCCGAGGCCGGGGTGATCTCGGTCGCCACCGCCATTTCCGGCATCAAGGTGATGCCGACGCGGCCCGCCGCCATCTGCAGCAGGGTGCGCAGGCTGGTGCCCTGGAACACCTCGTTGCGGTCGGGGCCGGCGAGCCGGCAGGCCTGGAGCGCGTGGCTCCTGAGGCAATGCCCGTCCTCCATCAGCAGCAGCTCCTCGCCGGCGAGCGCCGCCGGGTCGATGCGCTTGCCCGCGGCGAGCGCGTGCCCCTTGGGCAGCGCCACCACGATGCGGTCGGGCCCGAGCGCCATGGTCTCGAGCTCGCCGACCTCGTAAGGCAGCGCGATGAGCGCGAGATCGAGCTGCCCCTGCTCCAGCTTGGCCAGCAGCGACGCGGTCTGCTCCTCGCGCAGATAGAGCCTAAGCTTGGGAAATTTGCGCGCGAGGCCGCGCAGCGCCGCCGGGAGCGCATAGGTGCCGATGGTCGGGATGACGCCGAGCCGCAGCGGCCCGGAGAGCGTCTCCTGCCCGGCTTTCGCCGCCTCGGCCAGTTCCTCGGCGTCGCGCAGCAGGCGCCTTCCGCGCGCGACGATCTCCTGGCCGAGCGGCGTCAGCAGCACATGGCGGCGCGTCCGCTCGACCAGGCTCACGCCCAGGCGCTCCTCCAGCTCCTTGATGCCGGCGCTGAGGGTGGATTGGGTGACGGTACAGGCATCCGCGGCGCGGCCGAAATGCCGCTCATCGGCCAAGGCAGCGAGAAAGCGCAGCTGCTGCAGGCTGGGCAGGGCGATCATCGAATTTTCCGATCATAACGTTCGCAATAATTCATTGGATCGATAAGTCATGTAGGGGCATCTATTGCCCGCCGCAACCCCCTCTCGCTGATCCCCCTAAAAGGAGCGTTTCCCGATGCTGACCGTGGGCGATACCTTCCCCAACTTCTCCCTGACCGCCGTCAACGGCACCGATCCCAAATCGGCGTTCTCGCCGGCGAGCAATGAGAGCTATGCCGGCAAGTGGCTGGTCGTCTTCGCCTGGCCTAAGGACTTCACCTTCGTCTGTCCGACCGAGATCGTGGGATTCAACGACCTCGAGCGCGAGTTCCGCGACCGCGACGCGCAGCTTCTCGGCCTCTCCATCGACAGCGAGTTCGTGCACGTCGCCTGGCGGCAGAGCCGCGCCGATCTCGGCAAGGTGACCTTCCCCTGGCTCTCCGACATCAAGCGCGAGCTGTCCTCGGCGCTGGGCATTCTCGACAAGCAGGAGGGTGTGGCGCTGCGCGCGACCTTCGTCGTCGATCCCCAAGGCGTCATCCGCTTCGCCTCGGTCAACGACCTCAGCGTCGGGCGCAACCCGCAGGAAGTGCTGCGCGTGCTCGATGCGTTGCAGACCGACGAGCTCTGCCCCTGCAACTGGCAGAAGGGCGAGGACACGCTGAAGGCGGCCTGACCCCCGGACGAGGGGGGGCCGGG
>JBKQTR010000197.1:0-19859 GCA_052143095.1 Allostellaceae bacterium | reverse complement strand
GGTCGTAGCCGGGCGTGTCCATGAACACGAAGCCCTTGGCGGTGATCGCCTCGGCGTAGCGGTAGACTTGGACGAGGTCGGTGGTGCCGCCCTTGGCCACCTCGCCCAGCGATTTCTCCAGGATGGTGGTGAGCCCGCCCGCCTTGTTGCCGGGCGACGGGTTGTTGTTCATCTCGCCGCCGGTCCGGGCGGTGTACTCTTCCCACCAGCGGATGCGCGCGATCAGCGCCTCGCCGACCGCTGGGCTCGAGGCGCGGCGGGTCAGCAGATGCTCGGCGCCGTAGATCTCCGGCGTCTCCGACAGCACCGCGGTGCCGCCGTGGCGCACCAGCAGATCGACCGCGGCGCCGAGCGCGGGATTGGCGGTGATACCGGAATAGCCGTCGGAGCCGCCGCATTGCAGCGCCAGCTTGATATGGCTCGCCGGCACCGTCTGGCGGCGCGCGCGGTTCGCCTCGGGCAGCATCTCCTTGAGCCGCGCCACGCCCTCGCGCACGGTCTTGGCGGTGCCGCCGGTCTCCTGGATGGTCATGGCATGGAGGAGGGGGCCGGCCGCGAGCCCCTCGGCCGCCATCAGCCCGCCGATCTGGTTCGCCTCGCAGCCGAGGCCGAGGATCAGCACGCCGGCGAAATTCGCATGCCTGGCATAGCCGGCAAGCGTCCGGCGCAGCACATCCATCGCCTCGCCCTCGCTCGCCATGCCGCAGCCGGTGCCGTGGCCGAGCGCCACCACGCCGTCGACGTGGGGAAAGTCGGCGAGTGCTACGCCGCGGAACTGGTCGGCGATGAGCTTCGCCGCGCTCGCCGAGCAGTTGACGCTGGTGAGGATGCCGAGATAGTTGCGCGTGGCGACGCGGCCATCGCCGCGGACGATGCCTTGGAAGCTGGCGCGCTCGCCCGCCGGCACCATCGCGGTCGGCCGCGCATCGGCGCAGAAGGCGTAGTCGCGGGCGAAAGCGCCCATGGCGAGATTATGCGTGTGGACGTGCTCGCCCGGCGCGATACCGGCGGTGGCAAAGCCGATGATCTGGTTGTATTTGCGCACCGGCTCGCCGCTGGCGATCGCCGCCGTCGCGAGCTTGTGGCCCGCGGGGACATGGCTGCGGCAGGCGATCGCCTCCTCGGTCAGCGCGGTGCCGGGCAGGAGATCGGCGCGGGCGACGACGACGTTGTCGGCCGGGCTCAGGCGGATGGCGAGCGGCAGCATCCAAGCCTCCTTACGCTTGGCAATTTACAGTGCGCGTCCCGGCGTGGCAATTTGCCCTCGGAAGGAACAGGGGAGGAAGGGATGGCCGACCGGCTCAAGGGCAAGACGGCGCTGGTCACCGCCGCCGCGCAAGGCATCGGCCGCGCCTCGGCGCTGGCATTCGCCGCCGAGGGCGCGCGCGTCGTCGCCACCGACATCAACACCGCCAAGCTCGAGGAGCTGCGCAACGCGGCGCGCGGCGCGCTCGACATCCGCCGGCTCGACGTCACCGACGCCGGCGCGGTCGCGGCGCTGGCGGGCGAGCTCGGCGCGATCGACGTGCTGTTCAATTGCGCGGGCTTCGTCCATCACGGCACGGTGCTGGACTGCTCGGAGAAGGATTGGGATTTCACCCTCAACCTCAATTTGCGCAGCATGTATCTGACGATCCGCGCCTTCCTGCCGGCGATGCTGAAGCGCGGCGCGGGTGCCTCGATCATCAATATGTCCTCGGGCGCCTCCTCGGTCAAAGGCGCGCCCAACCGCTTCGTCTACGGCACCAGCAAGGCGGCGGTGATCGGCCTCACCAAGGCGGTCGCCATCGACTTCATCAAAGAGCGCATCCGCTGCAACGCCATCTGCCCCGGCACCATCGCCACGCCTTCGCTCGACGACCGCATCGCCGCGCAAGGCGGCACGCAGGCGGTGCGCGACGCTTTCGTCGCGCGCCAGCCGCTGGGCCGGCTCGGCACCGCCGAGGAGATCGCCGCGCTCGCGGTCTATCTCGCCAGCGACGAGGCCAGTTTCACCACCGGCGCCATCCACCTGATCGATGGCGGCTGGTCGCTCTGAACGCATCACAATGGAGAGGACGAACCCATGAAGCTGCTTCGCTATGGCCCGCGCGGCCAGGAGAAACCCGGGATGCTCGACCGCGACGGTCAGCTCCGCGACCTCTCCGGCGTGATCAAGGATCTGACGCCCGATGCCTTGTCGCCGACCTCGCTGGAGAAGCTGCGGAAGCTCAACCCGAGCAGCCTTCCCGCGGTCTCCGGCACGCCGCGCCTCGGCGCCTGCGTCGCGCAGGTGCCGAAGCTGGTCTGCGTCGGGCTCAACTATGTCGATCATGCCAAGGAAGGCGGCATGCAGATCCCGACCGAGCCGGTGCTGTTCCTCAAGGCGATCAGCTCGATCACCGGCCCCAATGACGACGTGGTCCTGCCCAGGGACGCGCAGAAGGGCGATTGGGAAGTCGAGCTCGGCATCGTCATCGGCACCAAGGCGCAGTATGTCAGCGAGGCCGACGCGCTGAAGCATGTCGCGGGCTATTGCATCGTCAACGACGTCTCCGAGCGCAACTATCAGCTCGAGCGCGGCGGCAACTGGTCGAAGGGCAAGAGCGCCGACACCTTCTGTCCGCTGGGCCCGTGGCTGGTGACCGCCGACGAGGTGCCGGACCCGCAGGCGCTCGACCTCTTCTGCGAGGTCAGCGGCCAGCGCATGCAGAACGGCTCGACCCGCAACATGATTTTCGCCTGCACCAAGATCATCAGCTACATCAGCCAGTTCATGACGCTGATGCCGGGCGACGTGATCCCCACCGGCACGCCCGCCGGCGTCGGGCTCGGGATGAAGCCGCAGCGCTTCCTCAAGCCCGGCGACGTCATGCGGCTCGGCGTCACCGGGCTGGGCGAGCAGCGCCAGAAAGTGGTCGCCTGGGGCTGAGCGACTCGCCGGCGTCAGGACCGGGTATCGCCCATGGAGTTCACCACGGAGGCACGGAGGGCACGGAGAAGAGGTATTGGGCGCGCGAACCTGCCTGCGCGAAGCCGAAGCGCCTTCGCTTCGCCCGCCTCCCGAAGCCGTGCGGAGGGCAGGGCGAAGGCAGGGCGCGCCATTCTTAGCTTCTCCGTGCTTTCTGTGTCTCCGTGGTCAATCTTTTCCGCCGGCGGCTCGGCCCACGGTCAGGACCGTCGGGCGGGGCCGCGCGGACGATGGCATGTCGGGTCCCACCCGGTTTCGCCCGGGGCTTGGCAAGCTGGTCGTCGAGCGGTTACGCTCTGATGACGGGAATGCGACCAAGGCAGAGATATGCCGCCGCTTGTGACGGTACCCCAAAGTGGGCAAGAGGTCGCAGTGTGGGGGGAAACATGAATCTCGAGGACACGCTCAGGACGTATCGGCTGTTTTCCGGGTCCTACGATCTGGTTTTCGGCCCGGTGTTCCATCCCGGCCGCAAGGAAGCGGTGCGCATTGCCAATGACCGGCCGGCGCAGCGCATCCTCGAGGTCGGCGTCGGCACCGGCCTGTCGCTGCCGCATTTCCGCCGTGACGCCCGCGTCACCGGCATCGACGTGTCGGCGGAGATGCTGGCAAAGGCGCGCCGGCGCGTCGAGCGGCTGAAGCTCAAGCAGGTCGAAGCGCTGCAGGTCATGGATGCCGAGCAGATGAGCTTTGCGGACAATGCCTTCGACGCCGTGCTGGCGCTCTACGTCGCCTCGGTGGTGCCCGACCCCGCGCGCCTTGCCGCGGAGATGCGGCGCGTCTGCAAGCCCGGCGGCACGATCGTCATAGTCAATCATTTCACCAGCGAGAACCCGGTGATGCGCTTCATCGAGAAGCGCCTGGCGCCGCTCTCCGGCAAGATCGGCTTTCACGCCGATTTCCCGCTCGACCGCTTCCTCGCCGTAAGCCGGCTGGCGGTGCGCGAGACGCGGCCGAGCAATCTCTTCGGCTATTGGAAGCTGCTGCGCTGCGTCAACGCCAAGCCGGTCTAGCCGGCGCCTAAGCGCGCGGCGCGGCGGGGTGCAGGCGGTCGAGGTACCAGCCCTGGAAGAGCTGCACGCCGAGCGCCTGGCCGAACTTCACCGCCTCGGGGCGGCCGCAGCGCGCGAAGATGATGCGCTCGGTGCCGCACTCCCGCATCGCCTGATAGAGCGTGCGCGTCTGGGCCTCGTCGAGCTGCAGCATGGCGTCGTCCCAGATCAGCTTGACCAGATCGACCTTCAGCGGCTGGAAGTTGATGCAGGGGAAGGCCTGGAAGGTGACGCCGTCGAGGCAGCGCAGATATCCGCGCTGCTTCACCAGATCGGCGATGGCGAGATAGGCGGCGAGATCCGCCCAGAGATCGCCGAGCTGCATCTCGAGGATGGTCCGGCCGCGCCAGCCGCTCGCCCGCTCATTGTCGAATTTGAGGAATTCAGGCGAGTGCAGCGTCGACAGGTTGATGTTGAGGCTGAGCGGGCGCGCGTTGCCGAACTGCTCCCAGGCGAGCCGGGTCAGCATGTGCTTGTCGAGCCAGCGGGTGAGGTACTGGAAGAGCTGCCGATCCTTGGCCAGGTTGACATCGGGCGAGATCACCGCGTTGAGCCGGTCGATCGAGATGAAGAGCTCGTCGAATTTCGCCGCCGGCATGCGGTCGGCCTGCAGCGCCCACACCGTCTGGCGGCGCACCATCTGCGACAGATCGGTCGCCGAGAGCGCCTCGAGCAGCTGGTTGAGCCGCTGCTCCACCGGCTTTGCCGGCGGACGCTTCGCCGCCTTGACCAGCTGCTTGGCCTCCTTGTCGCGGATGCCCTCGATCAGCGACAGGAACTGCGGATAGCCGATCTCGAGATCGAACACCGAGTAGAACCGCGCCTCCTGATCCTTGCGCGCGAGCTTGTCGTCGTTGAAGAGGTAGCGCAGCGCGTCGATCGCTTGGTCGATGGCGCGCGCGGTGATGCCCTTGCAGACGACGACGATGTCGTTGCTGCGCAGCATGAAGAGGCGGCCGGAGAACTGGTCGACCGTCCCCTTCAGCACATTGGTGGCGATCTGCAGGTGCTTGTCGCGGCGGTTGGCGCGATCGAGGCGCGACAGATGGAAGCACAGCGCGCGATGGCCGGCGCGCCCGTGCGCCAGCTGCTCGACATAGGCGAGCAGGACATCCTCGGTCGGCATGTTCGGCGCGATGGGACGCGGCGGCGGTGCCTCTGCGACCGCGCCCGCCGCCGGCATGACCTCCCGGTCATCACCCATGCGCGGCGGCGCTGCCGAGCACGAAGCTGATCTTGGTCTTGAGCTCCTGCGGCGAGATCGGCTTGACGACGTAGCCGTGGATTCCGGCTTTCTTGGCGGCGACCACCGAGTCGAGATCCGCGCGGCCGGTGAGCATCAGGAAGGGGAGCTTCGGCTTCTTGGCGTGAACCTGCTTGAACAGGTCCATGCCGGACATGCCAGGCATGTTCCAATCGCAGATGACGATGTCGATGGCCTCGGGGGTCGCTGCGAGCCGCTCGAGCGCCTGCTCGCCGCCCGTCGCCTCGATGACGCGCTCGATCTTCATGCGCTTGAGCATGCGGCACACCAGCATGCGCATGGCCTCGTCGTCATCGACGACCAGCACGTTGATACCATCGAGCCTCGTCACGCCTTCCATGGAGCCATCTCCCGATGATGCGACTTTCCCCGCGATATTAGATCGAGGCACCGGTTAACTTTCAGCAAAGAGCCGGGCGCGGCGCCCTCTCAGCGCGCGGCGGCTTTCTTGGCGCCTTTGCGCCCGCCCACCAGCACCTCGCAATTGGTGGTGCCGACATTGCGGAAGAAATAATCCTCGGTCGGTTTCGCCAAATGGCTGGGATCGCGCAGATTGACCCCGGTGCCCTTGGCGACATCGAGCAGCGCGGTGCCGTCCTTGCCGGTGAAGCGGGCGATGAGATCGCCGGGATGCTGCGGCCCGAACTGGTTGAGCGAGCAGGCGCGGCTCAACCCGTCATCGCGCACGCCGACCGCCCAATAGGGTGATTTCGAGGTCAGCACGACCTCGCTGGCCTGGGCCGCGCCGGCGGCCAGGGCCAAGGGAAGCAGAAGCGGCAGGAGACGCAGGCTCGGCATCGCCTGCCGAGACTAGAGAGCCGTGGTAAAGAAATGGTTAGAACCGTTCGAGGTCGAAGCCCATGACCGTGCCGCCGCCCATCACCGCCGGCAGCAGCGCCGGCGCCGCCGGCAGCACCTGCTCGGCAAAGCAGCGCGCGGTGACGAGCTTGGCCTCGTTGAACCCGGCATCGCCCGCCCGCCCGGCGAGCAGCGCCTCGGCCGCGAGCGCGCTCTTCGCCATCAGCCAGCCGCCGGTCACCGCGCCCATCAATTTGAGGTAAGGCACGGCTCCGGCAAGGCCGCGCGGCGGGTCGCTCGCGGCATGCTCGACCATCCAGCCCGTGGCGCGCTCGAGCGCGTCGAGCCCGGCGGCGAGCGGCGCGCGCAGCGCGGCGAGGTCGTCGCCCGGCCGGGCGGCAAGCGCCGCGTCGACGGTGCGCATCTCGGCGATGAGCGCGCCGGCCGCCTCGCCGCGGTCGCGCAGCAGCTTGCGGCCGACGAGGTCGTTGGCCTGGATGCCGTTGGTGCCCTCGTAGATCGGCGCGATGCGGGCGTCGCGCAGATGCTGGGCGGCGCCGGTCTCCTCGATGAAGCCCATGCCGCCATGCACCTGCACGCCGGTCGACGCGATGTCGACGCCGAGATCGGTGCACCAGGCCTTGACCACCGGGATGAGCAGATCGACCCGGTGCTGATGGTGCGCGCGCGCCTCGTCGTCGGGATGGTGGCGGGCGCGGTCGATGGCGCCCGCCGTGTAATAGGCGAGAGCGCGCATCGCCTCGGTCTCGGCCCGCATCACCAGCAGCATGCGGCGGACATCGGGGTGGTGGATGATGGGATAGGCGCCGGCGGTCTTGGCGGTCACCGGCCGGCCCTGCACGCGCTGGCGGGCGAAGTCGCGCGCCTGTTGATAGGCGCGCTCGGCGATGGCGACGCCCTGCAGCCCGACATTGAGCCGTGCATTGTTCATCATCGTGAACATGCACTCCATGCCGCGATTCTCCTCGCCGATGAGCGTGCCGATGGCGCCGCCGCCATCGCCATAGGCCAACACGCAGGTCGGGCTCGCATGGATGCCGAGCTTGTGCTCGAGGCTGACGCAGCGCACGTCGTTGCGCGCGCCGAGGCTGCCATCGGCATTGACCAGGAATTTCGGCACCAGGAAGAGCGAGATGCCCCTGGTGCCCGGCGGCGCCCCGGTCAGCCGCGCCAGCACGAGATGGACGATGTTGTCCGCCATGTCGTGCTCGCCATAGGTGATGAAGATCTTCTGCCCGGTGATGCGGTAATGGTCGCCGTCGCGCACCGCGCGGGTGCGCAGCGCGCCGACATCGGAGCCCGCCTGCGGCTCCGTCAAATTCATCGTCCCGGTCCATTCGCCGGCGATCAGCTTCGGCAGGAAGAGGCGCTGCTGCTCGGCCGAGCCATGCGCGGTCAGCGCCTCGACCGCGCCGACATTGAGCAGCGGGCAGAGCGCAAAGCCCATATTGGCCGAGTTCCACATCTCCGCCACCGCCGTCGCCAGCGCCATCGGCAGGCCCTGGCCGCCATGCTCCGGCGCAAACGGCAGCGCGTTCCAGCCGCCTGCGACATACTGCGCATAGGCTTCCTTGAAGCCCTCGGGCGTGCGCACGACGCCGTTCTCGAGCCGGCTGCCCTGCTGGTCGCCGCTGCGGTTGAGCGGCGCCAGCACGCCGCCGGCGAGCTTGCCGGCCTCCTCGAGCACGGCGTCGATGAGGTCCGGCGTCGCCTGCTCGCAGCCCGGCAGCGTCGCGATCTCGCCGATGCCGGCGATCTCGGCGAGCTGGAAGCGCATATCGGCGATGGGCGCGGCGTAATCGGTCACGGGCGGGCTCCTGCATTTCCGGGACGGCGCGAAGTCAGCTTATACTGGCTGCCGCCGCCCTGCTCCAGAGCGCGTTTTCCGCGCCGACGCGGGGCCGGCGAGGGGGGAAGGAATGGCGCGGAAGATCCTGTTCGTCACCACCGATCAGCAGCGCTACGACGCGCTCGGCTGCAACGGCGGCACGATCGCGCGCACGCCGGTGATCGACGGCGTGGCGCGGGCCGGCATCAACTACGCACGCGCCCATTGCCAGAACGTCGTCTGCATGCCGTCGCGCTCGACCATGCTGACCGGCCAGTATGTGCGCACCCACGGCGTCACCATGAACGGCGTGCCGCTGCCCGCCGATGCGCCGAGCGTGGCGCAGTATCTGCGCGAGCGCGCGGGATACCGCACCGCGCTCATCGGCAAGGCGCATTTCGAGCCGGTGCTGGATCTGCAGCAGGTGTTCTACGAGAACCGCATGGCGCGGCTCGGCGAGACCGGGCCGCATCGCGGCTTCGAGCATCTCGAGCTTGCCATGCATGGCGGGATGGGGCCGTGGCACTATCCCGCCTGGCTGCGCGCGCACCGGCCGGATCTCGTCGGTGCCTATTACCCGGTGCTGCTGCTGCCGAGCTTCGAGCAGAACACCGCCGGCGGCGGCGACACCGGCGCGGTGCAGGTGAAGCACAACCCGATCCCGCGCGGCCTCTACCACACCGACTGGGTCGCCGACCGCGCCATCGCCTATCTCGACGCGCTGCCCGAGGATGCCGATTGGTTCCTCTGGCTGAGCTTTCCCGACCCGCATCATCCCTGGGACCCGCCGCAATCGGAGCTCGGCCGCGTCGACTGGCGCGCGCTGGCCTTGCCGGCGGGATACCCCGGCTCGGCCGAGCGTGCGCGCGCGATCCTCGCCGAGAAGCCGCGTCACTGGCTCGACTGGTATGAGGGCCGCATCGTGTCGAATTTCGAGGCGCCGGCGAAATTCGTGCCGGCCACGCTCGGCGCCGACGAGATCCGCGAGATCAACGCCATGGCGCATATCAAGAACGAACTCATCGACGAGGCGCTGGGCCGCGTGCTCCAGCGCATCGCGGCGCGCGGCTGGAGCGACGCGACCGACATCCTCTACACCAGCGACCATGGCGAGTTCCAAGGCGATTTCGGCCTGCTGTTCAAAGGCCCCTACCATGTCGACGCGCTGATGCGCCTGCCGCTGATCTGGCAGCCGGCGCCGGCGGCTGCGGTCGCGCCGGCGCATATCGCGGCGCCGGTCGGCCATGTCGATCTCGCGCCGACCTTCTGCGCCATTGCCGGCCTGCCGCCGGCGCCGTGGATGCAAGGGCAAGCGCTGCCGGCGAGCCCGCAAGCGGCCGTGGCGCAGCGGCGCGAGCGCGTCTTCACGGAATGGTCGAGCGACATCAACGATGTCGAGATCCATCTGCGCACGCTCTATCGCGACGGATATCTCTGCACGATCTGCGACCCCGGCAGCCTCCATGACGGCAGCGAGGGCGAGCTCTACGACCTCGGCGAGGATCCCTTGCAATGGCGCAATCTCTGGCACGAGCCCGGCCGCCGCGCGCTGCGCGATGATCTCGTCGCCGATCTCCACGATCACACGCCGCCGGTGCGCGCCGAACGGTTGCGCCGCGTCGCACCGGTGTAAGGATCGGCGCGGCTCAGCCCGGCGGCGCGAGCCTCGCCGCGGAAAGATCCAGCAACTCATTCAAGGCGAGCATCGTCGTCGCGCCGAGCGCCTTTTCGAGCTGAGCCTGAGCCTTGCGCCAGAGCGGCAGGGCCTTGAGCAGCTCCCGGCGTCCCTTGTCGGTGATCCCTATGATCCGCATGCGGCCGTCGGCCGGGTCGACGGCATCCTTCACCCAGCCTCTCTCCTGCAGCGGCTTGAGCGTCCGATTGAGGGTCGTCGGGTCGGTCCCCAAGCGCTCGCCGAGCGCTCCGATGGAGAAGCCGTTCGCGCCGGCGAGGCGGGCGCCATGGAGATGCGTCAAAAGCCCGAACTGGTTGACAGTGATCCCGGCGGGCTCGAGCGCGCGGTCATAGATCTGGGTGATGCGGCGCGCGGCGCGCCTCACGCGCAGGCACGTGCATCCCATGATCTCCTGCAGCTCCTTGTCCATTTCGACCTGCTCCCACGTGGCGAGGCTCCCGATCGGGAAGCTTGATTCTCGCCGGCCGGCGATGTATCTGTATATGCAGATATAGGGCGTCGCGTCAAGCGTCCGCGCGCCCGGCGGACGCGTAACTATCTGTATATGCAGGTATTCCTGCAAACCGAGGAGAGACCCCATGCTGTTCGATATCCTGTCGACCGTCGAGACCACCGCCAGCGCCGCGATCATCGCCGCGTTCTTGGCTTTCGCCTTGGCCAACATCCCGGCTGGGCGGCTGCGGGCAGCCGCCATCCTGGCCGCCTGGTTCCTGATCGTCGTCGCCTTGGGTGCGACCGGGGCGCTGGACAATCAAACCGGCCTGGGCGCCCCCGGTCTCGGCGTCGCGGTCGTAGTGCCTACAGCGGTGCTCTGCCTTGCGTTCCTGAGGATCGCGCCGGCGCGCGCGGCGATGTCGGCGATGCCGTTGCCGGCCCTCATTGCGGTGCATGGCCTCCGCGTCCTCGGGGTCTCGTTCGTGCTGCTCTATTCCATGCAGCGACTTCCGGCGCCCTTCGCGCCGGTGGCGGGGTGGGGTGACATCTTCGTCGGCGCGACGGCGGGGCCGGTGGCCTGGATCGCGCTGCGCGCCGCCGGGCGGGCGCGCGGCCTGGTTCTGGCCTGGAATGTCATCGGACTTCTCGATCTGGTGGCGGCGATCGGACTTGGCGCCACCTCTTCGCCCGGCCCGCTGCGGCTGTTCATGGATCCGCCGGGCAGTCCGATCATGACGACCCTGCCGTGGATCATCATCCCGTGCTTCCTGGTGCCGAGCCTCGCGGCGTTGCACATCGCGATCTTCCATCGCCTGAGCCGGGCCGCGAGCCGCGTACCGTCTTCGTTGCGGACGCCGGGCGCGCCCGCCGTGGCGCCGTGACCTTGCCGGCTAGTACCGGCGATCCTGTACCCGAGATCGCGCCGGGACCTGCCGCCGTCGCGCTCCGATCGTTGGCCCGACGTCAACGCGAATCGCCCAATCTGAACAATTGCTGGGCGTTGCGCCGGCCGATCTTGAGCCGGTCGTTCTCGCTGATGGGCGCGCGGTCGAACCATTCGGCTGCCTCGGCGATTTCCTCGAAGGGATAATCGGTCGAGAACAAAATCCGGTCGGCACCGACCTCCAGGATCGCGTCGATCAGCGTCTGGCTGCGGAAATTGCCGGCGGTCGTGATGAAGACATTGTCCTGGAAATATTCCGATATCTTGCGCTTCGCCGGATAGCCCATCGGCGACCAGCCAATGCGCTGATCGATACGATAAAGGTTGAACGGCAACGCCTCACCCATATGTCCGAGGATCAGGATCAGCTTCGGGTATTTGTCGAAGAGGCCGCTGCCCAAGAGGCGCAGCGCATGCAAACCGGTCTCGGCGGCGAAGCCATAGGCCGGGCCGATCAACCAGGGATGTCCCTCATAGGGCTTAAGCTGGCTCGGCTCGCGCGGATGCAGATAGAACGGCACGCCGAGTTCCTCGACCACGCCCCAAAACGGCCAATAGCGCGGCACATCGTAATAGACGCAATTGTCGCGACCGCCGACTTCGGAATAGCCATTCACCATCGCGCCCTTGAAACCGTAATCCCTAATGCAGCGCCGCAACTCGATGGCGGCGGCCTCCGGGTCTTGCATCGGCAGGGCGGCAAAGCCGGCGAAACGGTCCCTCCGCTTGGCGATCTCGCCCGCCAGGAGATCGTTGGCACGGCGCGCGACCTCGACCGCCCGCGCGGCGTCGCCGATATGTTGGATCGCGGGCGCGTTCAGGGACAGGATCATGGTCGCGATGCCGTGGCGGTCCATCTGCTTCAGGCGCGTGTCCTGAAAATCGAGAAGCCGCTCGCGCACCTCGATCCAGGTCGCGCCGCCGACAAAACCACCCGCATCGGACAAGGTGTCGGTGATCGCAAAATGCTCTTCAAGCCCGATCTTGGCGTCCATCGCGCTCCTCCTCCAACCGGCATTTCCCGGATGAACTCTGCAACGGCGTAGACGCTAGCAGACGGCGTGGGTTCCCCGGAAGCGACCGGCGGGTTGCGCAGTCCTCCCGGGTACCGGCCGTTCCGAATGAAGTCCATCTCGCGTCACGTGCCGGTCGGTCGGCGATCGGACCTTTTCTGCCACGCCCGTGCAACCTACTTGCCGTGCCACCGTAACTCTGGAACAGTGGACGCACGGCTCGTCGGATCAGGGGGCGCTCATGGAGTGTCCAAGCTGCCATTCCGACACTCCCGGCACCAGCAAGTTCTGCATCCGGTGCGGTGCGGCTCTTGAAGCGCGCTGTCCGTCTTGCGGCAGACCGAACCTTGCGGACGCCAAGTTCTGCGCCGAGTGCGGACAGAAGTTATCGGCAGCAAAGCTCGAGACGACCGTCAGACCTGTCACGCCGCCTGCTGCTCCATCGTCCCAAGCTGCGGCCTCCGCCGAGCGCCGCCAGCTCACGGTGATGCTGTGCGATCTCGTCGGCTCCACGGCGCTATCGGCGCGGCTCGACCCCGAGGACCTCAGAGGCGTCATCGGCGCCTATCACCGCTGCTGCGCCGACTTGGTCGAACGCACTGGCGGTTTTGTCGCCAAGTACATGGGCGACGGCGTGCTGGCCTATTTCGGCTATCCCCAGGCCCACGAGCATGACGCCGAGCGCGCGGTCCGAGCCGGGCTTGCCCTGGTCGAGGCGGTGCCGAAGCTCAAGACCGCCGCCAATGCTCCCTTGCAGGTGCGCGTCGGCATCGCCACCGGGCTTGTCGTGGTCGGCGACCTCATCGGCGCCGGAGCGGCCCAGGAGCAGGCGGTCGTTGGCGAGACCCCCAATCTGGCCGCCCGGCTGCAAGCGCTGGCCGAGCCGGGCACGGTGGTGATCTCGTCGAGCACACGCAGGCTAACCGGCGGCCTGTTCGACTATTGCGATCTCGGGGCCGTTGCGCTCAAGGGCTTCGCCGAGACCGTCCCGGCATGGCAGGCGCTTGGCGCGAGCGCCGCCGAGAGCCGGTTCGAGGCGCTGCGCGCGACCACGACGCCGCTCGTTGGGCGCGGCGAGGAGATCGATCTGCTCCTGCGCCGCTGGGAGCAGGCGAAGGCTGGCGACGGCTGCGTAGTACTGGTCACGGGCGAGCCCGGCATCGGCAAGTCGCGGATCGCCCAGACCCTCCTTGAGCGGCTGAGCGGGGAGCCGCATACCCGCTTGCGCTATTTCTGCTCGCCACACCACCAGGACAACGCGCTCTACCCGAGCATCACGCAGCTCGAACGGGCAGCCGGATTCCGACGCAATGACACGGACGAGCAACGGCTGGCCAGACTGGAGGCGGTGCTCGCCCTGGCGACAAATGACCTCAGCGAGGCCGCGCCGCTGCTGGCGGATTTGCTGTCGATTCCGACAGGCAACCGCTATCCCGCGCTCAACCTCACCCCGCAGAAGCGCAAGGAGAAGACACTTCACGCGCAGTTGGCGCAGATCGAGGGACTGGCAGCGCGTCAACCGGTGCTGATGTTGTTCGAGGACGTCCACTGGAGCGACCCCACGACGCGAGAGTCGCTGGACCTGCTCATCGATCGGGTGCCCACTCTGCGCGTCCTCGTGATCATCACGTTCCGGCCGGAGTTCTCGCCATCCTGGATCGGCCGCCCGCACGTGACACTGCTCAGCCTCAGCCGACTGCCACCCCGCCAACGCGCCGAGATGATCGCGCACGTGACCGGCGGCAAGGTCTTGCCCAAGGAGATCGCCGATCAGATCACCGATCGGACCGATGGCGTGCCGCTGTTCATCGAGGAACTGACCAAGGCCGTGGTCGAGAGCGGCCTGCTCGTGGACTCCGGTGATCGATACGTGGCGACGGGTCCGGTTGCGCCGCTAGCGATCCCGACATCGCTCCAAGCGTCGCTCCTGGCGCGGCTTGATCGCCTGGCGCCGATACGCGAGGTGGCGCAAATCGCCGCCGCTCTCGGACGTCAATTTTCCCATGAGCTGATCAGCGCCGTCGCGGCGATGCCGCCGCAGCAACTGGACGACGCCTTGGCGCAGCTCGTGCGCGCCGAATTGATCTTCCGGCGCGGGACGCCCCCGGATGCGGAATACACCTTCAAGCACGCTCTGGTGCAGGATGCCGCCTACGGCACGTTGCTGCGTAGCCGGCGCCTGCAATTGCATGCCCGTATTGCCGCAACGCTTGAAGACCAATTCCCGGAGATCGTGGCGGCCCAACCTGCGCTGCTTGCCCGGCACTGCGCCGAAGCCGGGTTGGCGGAGAAGGCGGTCGTCTATTGGCTCAAGGCCGGTCAGAGGGCGCTGGCGCGCTCGGCGATGACGGAAGCGGATGCGCAGTTGCGGAAGGGGCTGGACGTGATCTCCAGCCTGCCGGACGGCCGTGGGCGGCGGCAACAGGAGCTGGACCTGCAACTCGCGCTCGGATCAGCATTGGCTGCCACGAAAGGTTATTCGGCGGCCGAGGTGGGCGAGACCATCGCGCGAGCGCGCGCGCTGGCCGAGGAGTTGGATCGACCCGAGTACGTCGTGCCGCTGATCTTGGGCCAATGCGTGTTTCATTTGATCCGAGCCGAGCACAAGCTGGCGCTGTCACTGGCCGAGCAGGCCGAAAAAATCGGCGAGGCGCGGAAGGATGTCGCGGCGCAGTTGAAGGGTCGCCGCGCGAATGGGTGGACCCGCTGCCACCTCGGGGAATTCGTTGCCGCCCGCGCGCTCCTGGAGCAGTGTCATGGCCTTGCTGATCCGGCGCATCGCGCCGCCGGTGGGGGACTGCCCGACGACCCCTACGCTCACATGCTCGCGAACCTCGCCGTGACCTTGGCGCACCTGGGCTACATCGATCAAGCACGGTCTCGACTGAACGAGGCATTGTCGGAGGCTCGGCGGCTCAGGCATGCCTACACTCTAGCTCTCGTGCTCGTTTATGCGAATTGGATCGCGTCGATCACCCGTTCGCCTGAGTTGCAGCGGCACGCCGAGGAACTTCGGGCTCTCTCGACCGAGCACGGTTTTTCGTACTTTTTGGGCTGGGTAACAGCATACCGCGGAGCGTCGTTGACCGCGCTTGGGCAAGCACAGGAAGGCCTCTCGCTGATCACACAGGGGCTGGTGGCAGTACGCGCTACCGGAGCTGTTGCACGTACGCCGCATGTGCTCGTGATGCTCGCCGAGGCCTGCGCAATGATCGGGCAGCCTGTCGATGGACTGAATTGCCTCGCCGAGGCGGCGCGGATAATCGAGACGACCGAGGAACGGAACAGCGAGGCTGAGTTGCATCGGTTGCGAGGCTATTTGCTGAATGCCACGGGCGATCCATCCGCGGCCGAGCGGAACTATCATCTGGCACTCGCGGTCGCGAAGAGGCAGAGCGCAAAGCTCCTAGAATTGCGGGCATCGATCAGCCTTGCGCGCCTCTGGTGCAAACAGGGCAAGCGCGGCGAAGCCCGTGATCTTCTCGCGTCCATCTACAACTGGTTCACCGAAGGCTTCGACACGCCGGACCTCAAGGAGGCGAAGGCGCTGTTAGACGAGCTGAGCTGAGGGGATGAGCATCTAATTTGAAATGAGCCACAAGGGAGGAAAAAGAGATGCCTAAGATCAAGGTCAATGACATCACCATGAACTACGAGCAGCAGGGCACGGGAGAGCCGCTCGTCCTCATTCCCTATCTGGCGGCGGACAACGCCTGCTACGCCTTTCAGGTCGCGGACTATGCCAAGCACTTCACCTGCATATCGGTCGATCCGCGAGGTGCGGGCGAGACCGACAAGCCGGCTGGCACGTACTCGACGCAATTGTTCGCCGACGACGTCGCGGCGTTCATGCAGGCGATCGGCGTCGATCGGGCGCACGTGTCGGGTCTGTCATTGGGTGCGGCAACCGGAATGTGGCTCGCCGCCAGGCACCCGCAAAAGGTAAAATCGCTGTCGCTGCATAGCGGCTGGACGAAGACGGACCCGTTTCTCAAGGTCGTGGTGCAGGGCTGGCAGACCATGGCCAAGGGCCTGGGCAGCGTCACCGACATGGTGATCCAGGGCATATTCCCCTGGTGCTTCACGCCGGAGCTCTACGCGGCGAAGCCGGACTATATCGAGTCGCTCGCCGCCTTCGTGCGCGGACGTCCGGCGCAGCCGCTCGAAGCCTTCTTGCGCCAGTCCGATGCGGTGATCGCCCACGATGCCGGATCTGCGCTCGCCGGGATCAAGGCCCCGACCCAGATCACGTTCGGCCGCCACGACGTGGTCACCTCCACCCGCTTCGCGGATGCGATGAAGAACGGCATCGGCCGGAGTGAGATGACGGTCTTCGAGGGCTGCGCCCATGCTCCCATCTACGAGAACGTCGCCGAGTTCAACGAAAAGACGCTGAATTTCCTCAGGCGCAACACCGGATAGCGGCGGCCCCACGATCACGTCTCCACCGCGCCGGGCGTTCAGGTTCAATGGGAAGGACAAATCACCAGACAGAGCAACGCTGGTATAAGTTCTCTACCTAAGGCTCCAGCATCTTTCCCGGGTTCATCAGCCCCGCGGGGTCGAGGGCGCGCTTCAGCTTGCGCATGAGCTCAAGCTCGAGCGCCGATTTGTAGCGCGGCAGCTCCGCGCGCTTCAACCGGCCGATGCCGTGCTCGGCGCTGATCGAGCCGCCGAAGCCGCGGACGAGATCGTGGACGAGGTGGTTGAACTCCTCCCAGCGCGCCAGGAACACCCACGTCTCGGCGCCCTTGGGCTGGCTCAAATTGAAATGCACGTTGCCGTCGCCGACATGGCCGAAGGCGAGCGGGCGGATGCCCGGCAGCCGCGCCTCGGCGGCGGCGGTTGCCTGGACGATGAAAGCGGCGACCTTGCTCACCGGCACCGAGATGTCATGCTTGATGCTGCCGCCTTCGTGCTTCTGGCCCTCGACCATGCCTTCGCGGATGCGCCAGAGCGCCCGCGCCTGCTCGCTGCTGCTGGCGATGACGCCGTCCTGGACCGTTCCCTCCGCCATCGCCTCGGCGAGGAACGCCTCGAGCGCCGGCCGGAGCCCGCCCTCGGTCTGGCTCGAGGAGACCTCGAGCAGCGTGTACCAGCGCCCCGGCGCGGCGAGCGGATCGCCGACGCCCGGGGTGTGGCGCATCGCCATCTCGAGGCCGAGGCGCGGGATCAGCTCGAAGGCGGTGAGCTGGTCGCCGCTCGCCTTGCGCGCGCGCGCGAAGAGCGCCATCGCGTCCTCGACCCGCGCCAGCGCGAGGAACGCGGTCTCGACCTCGCGCGGGCGCGGAAAGAGCTTCAGGGTCGCGGCGGTGATGACGCCGAGCGTGCCTTCGCTGCCGATGAAGAGCTGCTTAAGGTCATAGCCAGTATTGTCCTTGCGCAGCGCGCGTAGCCCGTCCCAGACCTGCCCGTCCGGCAGCACTACCTCGAGGCCGAGGGTGAGCTCGCGGGTGTTGCCGTAGCGCAAGACGGCGATGCCGCCGGCATTGGTCGAGAGGTTGCCGCCGATCTGGCAGGAGCCCTCGGCGCCGAGGCTGAGCGGGAAGAGGCGGTCCGCCTCGGCCGCTGCGCGCTGGATATCGGCGAGGACGCAGCCCGCCTCGACGGTGATGGTGAAGTCGACGGGATCGATGGCGCGCACCCGGTTCATCCGCCCGAGGCTGAGGACCACCGCGCGGCCATCCTCCGACGGCACCGCCGCGCCGACGAGACCGGTATTGCCGCCTTGCGGCACCACCGGCAGGCGCGCAGCCGCGCAGCAGCGCATGACCGCGGCCACCTCCGCGGTCGAGGCCGGGCGGATGACGAGCCGCGCCGCGCCGTGATAGAGCCCGCGCTCCTCCTCGAGATAAGGCGCCATGCCCGCGGCATCGGCGATGAAGCCCTTGGGCCCGACGATCGCCTTGATCTGCTCGAGCGCCTGGGCGATCGGGATATCGACGGAACGACCCACCTGCTGCCCTCCGCGACGCTTCCCCTGCTGCATCTAGCCCCTGGGCAAACCGGCGGCAAGAACTACCCCGCCCCGCCGATCACCGCCGCGGCGCCGCCGCGCGCCGCAGCCGGTCGTTGATGGCGAGGCCGAGACCGTGCTCGGGGATCGGCATCACCGCGATGCCCGCGAATTCCGGGCGGTCGAGCGCGCGCAGCGCGGCAAAGAGATTGACCGCCGCCTCGGCGAGGTCGCCGCGGCGCGACAGCCAGCGCACCTCCTTGGCACCGCGCGGCGCGCGGCCGCCGAACGCAAGCAGCGCCTCGCCCGGCCGCACCTCCTTGGCCTCGAGCCTGAGCGGCAGCGCCGGCGCGTAATGGCTCCCCAGCATGCCGGGCGAGCGCGGCGCGGCCTCGTCGGACGCCGCGCGGTCGAGCGGCCCCACGACCGCCGCGATCGCCTCCGCCGCAAGCCCGCCGGGCCGCAGCAAGGTCGCCCGTGGCGTCGTCAGGTCGATCACCGTCGATTCGAGCCCGACCCGGCAGGCGCCGCCGTCGAGCACCGCGGCGATGCGTCCGTCGAGCTCGTCCAGTACATGCTCGGCGGTGGTGGGGCTGACGCGGCCGGAGCGGTTGGCGCTGGGCGCGGCGATCGGCCGGCCCACGGCGCGCAGCAGCGCGCGCGGCAGAGGATGCGCCGGCACGCGCACGGCGAGGCTGTCGAGCCCGGCGCTCGCCAGCAGCGCCACCGGGCAGCCCGGCCCACGCGGCAGCACGAGGGTGAGGGGCCCCGGCCAGAAGCGCTCGGCCAGGCGCTCGGCGCGCGCGTCGAACGCCACCAGCCGTCGCGCCGCCGCCACGTCGATGACGTGGATGATCAAGGGGTTGAAGCGCGGACGGGCCTTTGCCGCGAAGATCGCCGCCACCGCATCCTGGTTGGTCGCGTCGGCGCCGAGGCCATAGACCGTCTCGGTCGGAAAAGCGACCAGCGCGCCCGCGCGCAGCAGTTCCGCCGCGCGGTCGAGATCGGCCGGGGTGAGACGTTCCGTCACAGTAATTGAATGCTCGGCGGCCATCACGCGCCGAGATATAGTGATGATGTGACGGGTGAGGCAAATTGTCTCGCCCGGGCGCGCCGGGCACGCGTCGAGCCTTTCGAGGGAGCGGCGATCAATGGCGGCGAGGATCATTACCATCGCGCAGCAGAAGGGTGGTGCCGGCAAGACGACGCTGGCGGCGCATCTCGCCTTGGCCTGGGCGGCCACGAGCCGGGTTGCCATCATCGACATCGACCCGCAGGCGAGCCTCGCTACCTGGTTCCGGTTGCGCCAGGAGCGGCTCGGCGCGCTGGCGCCGGGCATCGAGGTCGCGGCGCTGGGCGGCTGGCGGCTTGCCGCCGAGGTCGAGCGCCAGGCGCGCAGCCACGACGTCGTCGTCATCGACAGCGCGCCCCATGCCGAGACCGAGGCGCGGATCGCCGTGCGCCTGGCCACGCTGGTGCTGGTGCCGGTGCAGCCCTCGCCGATGGATGTCTGGGCGACGCGGCCGACGCTCGAGCTGGCGCGGCAGGAGCGCGTGCCGGCGCTGCTGGTGCTGAACCGCGTCCCCGCCCGAGCTAACCTGACCGACGCCATGGCCACCGAGCTCGCCGCGCTCGGCGCGCCGGTGGCGGCGGCCCAGATCGGCAACCGCGTGGCGCTGGCCGCCGCGCTCGCCGAGGGCAAGGGCATCCTCGAAGCCGCGCCGCGCAGCCGCGCCGCCGGGGAGATCGCTGCGCTGGCGCTGGAAGTGCTGTCCCGGGCCGAGCGCCGCGACGCGGCTTAGCCGAGATGGGACGCAGTGGCAGACGTCGCGCGGCCCCTCCCCCCTTGAGGGGGAGGTCGGCAGCGCGGTAGCGCTGCCGGGAGGGGGGTGGCCGCAAGCTC
>JBKQTR010000196.1:0-13157 GCA_052143095.1 Allostellaceae bacterium | reverse complement strand
GACGAGGTTGAGCACGCCCTTGGGCAAGCCGGCATCGTGGAAGGCGCGCACCATCTCGACGCAGGTGCCGGGCGTCTCCTCCGACGCCTTGATAATGAGCGAGCAGCCGGAGCCGAGCGCGCCGCCGATCTTGCGCGCCGGCGTCACCCCCGGGAAATTCCACGGCGTGAACGCGGCGCACGGGCCGACCGGCTCCTGCACCGTCATCTGCCGCACGCCCGGGACGCGGCCGGGGATGATGCGGCCATAAGAGCGCTTTCCCTCCTCGGCATACCATTCGATGATGTCGGCGGAGACCGCGACTTCGATCCGCGCTTCCGCGATGACCTTGCCTTGCTCCAGGGTGAGGATGCGGGCGATCGGCTCCAACCGCTCGCGCATGAGGTCGGCGGCCTTGCGCATGATGCGCGCGCGCTCGTAAGGCGCGGTGGCGCGCCACAGCCTGTAGCCCTTCTGCGCCGCCTCCAGCGCCCGGTCGAGATCGGCGGGGCTGGCATGGGTGAGCGTCGCCAGCGGCTTCTCGGTCGCGGGGTTGATCACCGGCTCGCTCTCGCGGCCGCCGCCCGAGATCCACTCGCCGTCGATATAGAGTGCCAGGTTTGCGTACATGCTGTGCCTCCGCCGTTTGCTGTCGTCGAGCCCTAGAAAGAGGCGGCGCGCGCCAGGCTGGGCCGGCTCGCCGCCTCCTCGAGTATCATCTGCGCGCCCTTCTCCGCGATCATGATGATCGCCGCGTTGGTATTGCCGGACACCACGCTCGGCATGACCGAGCCGTCGACCGCGCGCAGCCGCCCGACGCCGTGCACCCGGAGCCGCGCATCGACCACCGCCCGGGCATCCTCGCCCATGCGGCAGGTGCAGGTCGGATGATAGATCGTGCTGGCGCGCGCGCGAATATGCCGCAGCAGATCCTCGTCGCCGACGCAGGCGGGGCCGGGCTCGTACTCGCTCTCGATAAAAGGCTGCAGCGCCGGCGCCTGCATGATCCGCCGCAGCAGCTTCAACCCCGCCACCATGGTGCGCCGGTCGGCCTCGGCGGCGAGGTAGTTGAGCTGGATCGCTGGCCGCGCCGTGGGATCGGCGCTCTTGATGCGGACGAAGCCGCGGCTTTCCGGGCGCAGCTGGCAGATCGAGGCGGTGAAGCCGGAGAAGGGATGGAGCTTGTCGCCCATCTTGGTGGTGCTGAAATTGATGAAATGCGCCTGCACGTCGGGCGTGGCCAGCCGCGGATCACTGCGGAAGAAGCCCCCGGCATAGCCGGCGCTGATCGCCAGCGGACCCTTGCGCCAGAGCGCATAGCGCAGGCCGATGCCGAGGCTGCGCGCGGGGCTCGCGATATCGTCGTTGAGGGTGATCGGCTGCGTGCAGCGATAGACCAGGCGCGATTGCAGGTGATCCTGCAGATTCTCGCCGACCCCCGGGAGATCCCTGACCGCGGCAATGCCGTGCCGGCGCAGCAGTTCGCCCGGCCCGACGCCGGACAATTGCAGCAGCGGCGGCGTTGCGATGGCGCCGGCGGCGAGGATCACTTCGCCCGAAGCATCGGCGCGCCAGGTCTCGCCCTGATGCGAAAACGCCACCCCCGCCGCCTCACCACCCTCGATCAGCACGCGAAGGCTCGGCGCCTCGGTCAGCACGCGCAGATTGGCGCGCCGGCGCGCCGGACGCAGATAGCCCACCGCCGCGCTGCAGCGCCGGCCGCGGCGCGAGGTCGTCTGGAAATAGCCCGCGCCTTCCTGGCGCGCGCCGTTGAAATCGTCGTTGCGCGGGAAGCCCGCCTGCTCGGCGGCTGCGATGAAGGCGTCGCACAGCGCGTGCGGCTCGCATTGATCGGAGACCGCGAGCGGCCCGCCCGCGCCGTGGAAGGCGTCGGCGCCGCGCTGCTGGTCCTCGGCCAAGCGGAAATAGGGCAGCACATCCTCATAGCTCCAGCCGACATTGCCGAGCTGGCGCCAATGGTCGAAATCCTCCTTCTGGCCGCGGATATAGACGAGGCCGTTGATCGAGCTCGACCCGCCCAGCACCTTGCCGCGCGGCTGGACGATGCGCCTGCCATCGAGCTCGGGCTCGGGCTCGCTCTCATAGAGCCAGTTGAGCTTGGCGTTCCTAAACAGCTTGCCGTAACCGATCGGGATGTGGATCCAGGGGTTGCGGTCCTCGCCGCCGGCCTCGAGCAGCAGCACGCGGTGCCGGCCGGACGCGCTCAGCCGGTTGGCCAGCACGCAGCCCGCGGAGCCGCCGCCGACGATGATGTAGTCGAAGCTGCCGAATGCACGCATCGGTTTCTTCCGGCCGTTCCTCCCGGCAACACTAATAGAGCTTTTCTCGGCCTTCTGTCACCCCTCGCCGCCCTCGCTCGAGCGGCAAGCACGGCGCCGGGACTACCCGCCGTAGAACACGTTCTCGCCGAGATCCTTCATCTCGAGGATCGCCGCGTCGGGGCGGCCGGCGGGCGGCTTCATCAGATGCGCCTCGACCACCTCGCCGAGGACGATGTGGTGGTCGCCTTCCGCGACGATCGTCTTGACGCGGCACTCGAGCGCGCCCGGCGCTTCGACGAGGATTGGCGCGCCGGTCGTGCCGGGGCGATAGGGTTGGCCGCTGAGCTTGCCCTCGGTGACGTCGGCCGGGCGGAAGAAGGTGAAGGCAAGGCTCTTCTGGTCCTTGCCGAGCATGTTGAGGGCGAAGCCACCGGCCGCCTTCATCACCTGATAGGTGCCGCTGTCGGCCTTGACGCCGACCGCCACCAGCGGCGGCGCGAAGGAGGTCTGCGTCACGAAATTGACCGTGGCGGCGGCGATCCCGCCCTTGCCGTCATTGGCGGTGAGCACGTAGATCCCGTAAGGGATCATGCGCAGCGTGGTCTTCTTGGCATCGCTGTTCATCGGCCTTCTCCTCTTTCCCGGCACAAGCCCATAGGAGCCGCCGCCATCATTGGATTAGAGTGCCGCGGAAGCAAGCTGCCCGGGAGGAGATCATGTCCGCGATCATCGCCCCGCGCCGGGCGCGGCGCCCGTTCGGGGTCTGCGCCTGAGCGCTGCCGCCGACCCGGTCGCCCGCCTGCTGCGGCGCTTCGCTGCGCGCCGGCCGATCCGCACGGGCTCGCTGATCATCACCGTCTTCGGCGACGCCATCCTGCCGCGCGGCGGCGAGGTGCTGCTCGCCGATCTCATCGCCTTGCTCGCGGAATTCTTGCTCAATGACAGCCAGGTGCGCACGGCGCTGTCGCGCCTCGTCGCCGATGGCTGGCTCGAGGCCGAGCGGCTCGGGCGGCGCAGCCTCTACCGCCCGACCGAGATCGGCCGCCACCGCTTCGCCGAGGCGACGCGGCGCATCTATGCCGGCCCGCCCAAGGCGTGGCGCGGTGCCTGGCATGTGCTGCTGCTGCCGGAGGGCGCCGAACGCGGCGAGCTCGGCAAGGATCTCGGCTGGCTCGGCTTCGGCAGCCTGGCGCCCGGCGTGATGCTGCATCCGACGCCGGATGCTGCTTCGCTCGCCTCGGTGATCGCCGATCTCCCGGCCAACGCGCGCCCGCTGGCGATCGCCGGCAAAACCGCGCTCGCGCCGCCGCCGCGCCTGCTGCCGGCGCTGGTCGAGCGCTGCTGGGATCTGGCGGCGCTGACGGAGTCCTATGGCGCGTTGCTCGCCGAGTTTGCCGAGCTCGGCGAGGCGATCGCGCAAGGCTTTGTCCCGGCGCCGCTGCCGGCGCTGGTGGCGCGGCTCATGCTCATCCACGACTATCGCCGCCTCATCCTGCGCGACCCGATGCTGCCGCCGGCTCTGCTGCCGCGCGACTGGATCGGCCGCGAGGCCTATGCCGCGGCACGCGCCCTCTACCGCGCGCTGGCCAAGCCGGCCGAACGCTGGATCGACACCCATCTCCAGGGCCGGAAAGGCCCGCTGCCCGCGCCGGGCGCCGCATTCCGCCGCCGCTTTCCCTGATGGACACAGCTTTCCCGGCGGGAGGGGTATCGCACCAAGCGGGGTTTTGGGGCCCGGCAACGTGTTACAGAAATTTGCTGCAATCCCACTTTTTCTGTGATACATTGACCGCCCATGTACACACAGGGACTGCTGCACGCCAAGGACGAGGACCGCACCGGGCCGGAGCTGGCGGAGAAGCTCGCGCGCTTCCAGGCGCGCATCGACGCCGAGGAGAAGATCGAGCCCAACGACTGGATGCCTGAGGCCTACCGGCGCACGCTCATCCGCATGGTCTCGCAGCACGCCCATTCCGAGATCGTCGGCATGCTGCCCGAGGGCAACTGGCTCACCCGCGCGCCGAGCCTCCGGCGCAAGGCGGCGCTCATCGCCAAGGTGCAGGATGAGGGCGGGCACGGGCTCTATCTCTACGCGGCTGCCGAGACGCTGGGCGTGTCGCGCGAGGAGCTGGTGGAGCAGCTGCTGGCCGGCAAAGCAAAATACTCCTCGATCTTCAACTACCCCACCCTCACCTGGGCGGATATCGGCGCCATCGGCTGGCTGGTCGACGGCGCCGCGATCATGAACCAGATCCCGCTCTGCCGCTGCTCCTATGGCCCCTATGCGCGCGCCATGATCCGCATCTGCAAGGAGGAGAGCTTCCACCAGCGCCAGGGCTACGAGATCATGCTGACGCTGTGCCGCGGCACGCCGGCGCAGAAGGCGATGGCGCAGGACGCGCTCGAGCGCTGGTGGTGGCCGAGCCTGATGATGTTCGGCCCCTCCGACGCGCAATCGCAGCACTCCGACACGTCGCTGCGCTGGAAGATCAAGCGCTTCTCCAACGACGAGCTGCGCCAGAAATTCGTCGACGCCACCGTGCCGCAAGGGCATTTTCTCGGCCTCGCCTTTCCCGACCCGGAGCTCCGCTTCGACGCGGATGCCGGGCATTGGCGCTTCGGCGCCATCGACTGGGCGGAGTTCCGCGCCGTGCTGGCCGGCAACGGTCCCTGCAACCGCCAGCGCCTGCAGCAGCGGCGCGCGGCGCATCAGGACGGCGCCTGGGTGCGCGCGGCGGCCATCGCCTATGGCGAGAAGCGGCGGGCGCGGGCGGCGGCATGAGCGAGCAGACAATGCCGCTCTGGGAAGTCTTCATCCGCTCGCGCAACGGGCTTGCGCACAAGCATGTCGGCAGCGTGCATGCAGCCGATCCGGCGATGGCGCTGCAGGCGGCGCGCGACGTCTATACCAGGCGCGGCGAAGGGCTCTCGCTCTGGGTGGTGCCGTCGGCGGCGATCACCGCGTCGGACCCCGCCGAGAAAGACATGATGTTCGAGCCGACGGCGTCGAAGATCTACCGCCACCCCAGCTTCTACAAAGTGCCCGACGATGTCGGGAACATGTGAGCGGGAGACGCCGTGGCGCCGCTCCTCGACTACACCCTCCGCCTCGCCGACAGCGCGCTGATCCTCGGCCATCGCCTGTCGGAATGGATCGGCCGTGCGCCGCTGCTCGAGGAGGAGCTGGCGCTCGGCAACATCGCGCTCGACCTCATCGGCGAGGCGCGCGCGCTCTATGCCTATGCCGGCGCGGTCGAGGGCAAGGGGCGCGACGAGGACGCGCTCGCCTATCTGCGCGACGCCGGTGAGTTCCGCAACCTGCTGCTGGTCGAGCAGCCCAACGGCGATTTCGCCGTCACCATCGCTCGCCAGCTGCTCTATTCCGCCTTCGCCCATCCCTTCTGGCGCGAGCTCGCACGCTCGCGCGACGCGACGCTCGCCGCCATTGCCGCCAAGGCGGAGAAGGAGGCGGCCTATCATGTGCGCCATGCCGGCGAATGGCTGATCCGTCTCGGCGACGGCACGGCGGAGAGCCATCGCCGCGCCCAGGCGGCGCTCGACGAGCTCTGGCCCTATGTGGGCGAGCTGTTCGAAAGCGACGCGGTCGAGCAGGCGCTGAGCGCTGAGGGCATCGCCGTCGATCCCGCTTCGCTGCGGCCGGAATGGGAGAAGACGATGCAGGCGGTCATCGCCGAGGCGACGCTCACCGCGCCCGCGGCGCAGTGGATGCAGAGCGGCGGCCGCCGCGGCCGGCATTCCGAGCATCTCGGCCATCTGCTCGCGACCATGCAGGTCCTGCAGCGCGCATATCCCGGAGCAACCTGGTGAGCGCCGGTCTGCGCGAGCGCGCGCTGGCGGCGGCGTCTTGTGTCGTCGATCCCGAGATCCCCGTGCTGACCATCGGCGATCTCGGCGTGCTGCGCGCCGTGCGGCTCGACGGCGACACGGTCGAGATCGAGATCACGCCCACCTACTCCGGCTGCCCGGCGATGCGCGTCATCGAGCTTGAGCTCGAGACCGCGCTGCGCGACGCCGGCATCGGCAAGTTCCGCATCTCCACCGTGCTGTCGCCGGCCTGGACGACGGATTGGCTCTCGGAAGAAGGCCGGCGCAAGCTCGCCGAGTACGGCATCGCGCCGCCCGCCGGCAATACCTCGCGCCGGGCGCTGTTCGGCGCCGATCCCGTCGCCTGCCCGCGCTGCGGCGCCGCCGATACCGAGCGGATTTCGGAATTCGGCTCGACCGCCTGCAAGGCGCTCTACCGCTGCCGACTCTGCGCCGAGCCGTTCGACTATTTCAAATGTCACTAGGCGCGCCGCAATTCCACACGCTGACGATTGCCGACGTCCGGCGCGAGACGCCGGAATCGGTCTCGCTCGCCTTCGCCATCCCCGCCGCGCTCAGCGAGGCCTATCGCTTCGCGCCGGGCCAGCATGTGACGCTGAAGCGGGTGATCGGCGGCGAGGAGGTGCGGCGCTCCTATTCCATCTGCTCCGGCCTCGATGAGGGCGAGCTCAGGGTCGCCGTCAAGAAGCAGGAAGGCGGCGTCTTCTCCGGCTTCGTCCAGGACGGGCTCAAGCCCGGCGACGCGCTCGAGGTCATGACGCCGTCGGGGCATTTCACCGCGCCGCTCGACCCGAAAGCCGCGCGGACATATCTCGGCATCGCCGCCGGCTCCGGCATCACGCCGCTGCTGTCGATCGTCAAGACGGTGCTGGCGCGCGAGCCGAAGAGCCGGTTCTTCCTGCTTTACGGCAACCGCACGACGCAGAGCATCATGTTCCGCGCCGCGCTGGAGGAGCTGAAGGACCGCTTCCTCGACCGCTTCTCGCTGACCCATGTGCTGAGCCGCGAAGCGCAGGACGTGCCGGTGCTGAGCGGCCGCATCGATGCCGAGAAGATCGCCCTTTTCCTGCGCGGCATCGGTCCCGTCCGCGCGATCGACCACGCCTTCGTCTGCGGGCCGGCAGCGCTCATCGACACCGCCGAGCGCGTGCTCGAGGCGCAGGGACTGCTACGCCAGCGCCTTCATCTCGAGCGTTTCACCGTCGACGGCGCGCCGTCGCCGCGGCGCGTGACGCCGGGAGCGGCAACCGCGGCGCGCCGCGTGGTCGCCGAGGCCGAGGCGGTGCTTGACGGTATCCGCCACCGCTTTCCCATCGCCGCCGGCGAGACGGTGATTGACGCCGCGCTCGCCGCCGGGCTGGAGCTGCCTTATTCCTGCCGCGGCGGCATGTGCTGCACCTGTCGTGCGCGGCTCGTCTCGGGCGCGGTCGAGATGGACCACAATTATTCGCTCGAGCCCTGGGAGCTCCAGGCCGGCTATGTCCTCACCTGCCAGTCGCGGCCGACGACCGCGACGCTGGTCCTCGATTACGACCAGGTGTGATCTGCAGTCGAAGGTGATCGCGCGCACCAGATCATTCGCTTCCTCGGTCAAGGGCGTATGAGGCAAATCATATGGTCGTGTACGCGTCCGGCGTAGGATGCTACGAATTCTACTGATTCCTGAGGTGTCCCATGCGACTTTCCGCGCGCCGCTTCGTAGCCGCTGCATCATTCGCGGTTCTCGTCGCACTGGCGACGACAACGTTCCTGCAGGCCATCCGCGCCGCAGACCCTCAAGACGGCGCGCCGGATACGCCGCCGATCACGGATCACGCGATGCCCGGCCACGATGAGATGCCGGGCATGATGCAGCACCGGCAGCAGATGATGAACATGCACGCTGACCACGCTGCGCATATGACCGGTTCGACGCCGATTCTTCCGGGGCAGGATGCGTTCGGTGCTATTCAGGAGATCGTGCGCGTGCTCGATGCCGATCCCAAGACCGATTGGTCGAAGGTGAACCTGGAGGCGCTGCGCCAGCATCTCATCGACATGAACGACGTGACGCTGAAGGCCGATGTAACTGCAAAGTCGATTGACGGAGGTCTCGAGATCGCCGTGACCGGGAACGAACGGACAGTGCAGGCGATCCAGCGCATGGTCCCGGCTCACGCTCACGAGATCGACAAGACTCATCTCAATGGCTGGAGCGCCAGGACCGATCCGCTGCCGAACGGCGTTACTCTCACTGTCACTTCCGGCGACCCGAAGGAGGTGCAGCACATTCGCGGCCTCGGTTTCATCGGCATCCTGGCGAGCGGCTCGCACCATCAGGCGCATCACCTCGCCATGGCCAAAGGCGAGTTCGCTCACATGCCTTGAATCGGATACCGACGTTCGATCCCAAGCCGCCGCCTATGATTCCGCTCGGCCGGTGGATTTGAGCAAGCTAATGCAGGCCTCGCTCCGCTCGATCGCACCGTCTCTCTCGAGCTCTGCCAGAGCGCGATAGAGCGTTTCATGGGTGAGGCCGATTTCGGCGGCGAAATCCATCAGCGTGCCCTCGATGCGCACCGTCCGCCCGTCGCCGCCGGCGGCGAGCAGCAGGTGCTGGAGCAGCCGCTCGCGCGCCGAGCGGATGCTGCGCAGCTCGAGCCGGGTGCGCAGCGCCATCACCTGCCGGGCGAGGACGCTCATGAAGCGCTGCGCGAAGTCGGGATCTCCGCGGAAGGCGCGAAGCAGCTCGGGCTTCGACAGCACGCGCACCCGCGAGGCAATATCGGCGACGGCGTCGCAGTGATAGGCCTTGGAGAAGAGTGCCGCCTCGGCGAAGAGCTCGCCGGTGCGCGCCGTGTGCAGCACAACCTTGCGGTCGTCGACAGTATGGCGGACGAGACGCAGCCTGCCGCGCTCGACGGCGAAGATCGCCGTGGCGGCGTCGCCCTGGCGGAAGAGCGCCTGCCCTGCCGCGAGCTCGCGCAGCGGCGCCGACGGTAAATCGGCGATCAGCCAGTCGAAGGACATGCCGCAGCTTAGCCCAGTGGAGAGCCAGGGCAACGGACGCCAGACGCTTCCCAGGTGTGATCAGTATCCGACGGTGAAGCGCCGGAAGCTGTGGCGCGGCGTCTCCAGCTCGTCGATCATCGCCACCGCGTAATCCTCGAAGGAGATGTGGCTGCGCCCGTCCTGGTCGCGCAGGATCTGGTCGGTGCCGAGCCGGAATTTCCCCGTGCGCTGGCCGGGCTCGAGCCACAAGGACGGGCTGAGCGACGTCCATTCGAGCTCCCGCTCCTTCTCCAGCAGGTATTTCACCTGCGCCGTCGAGACCGCGCCCCCCATCCATTCGCGCGGCAGCTCCGGCGTATCCATCACCCTGACGCCCGGCGCCGATTCCAGCGTGCCGGCGCCGCCGACGGCGAGAATGCGCCGCACCCCAGCCTGTTTCAGCGCGGCGATGAGCGACTGCGTGGCGCGGATCTGCGCCGCGGTGCGGTCGATGTCGCGCGGCGGCGCGTAGGCGTGGATGACGGCGTCGCTGCCGCGCAGCAACGCGGCCAGCCCGTCGCTGTCGAAGACATCGCCGGCGACCGCGCGGAGCCTGGGATGCGGCGCGAGCTTTTCGGGATGCCGGCTGATCGCCGTGACGTCGTGGCCGCGCGCCAGCGCCTCGGCGAGCAGCCGCGAGCCGACCCGGCCGGTAGCACCGATCAAAGCGAGCTTCATGTTTCCTCCCTCCTAGACGCCCCTCTCCTCGGGGTCGCCGGTGAATTCCATGCTGCAGAAGCCGCCGCCTTGGAAGCCTTCGCCGACGGGATCGGCTGGCAGGCTCGCCTGCGCCGCCAGCGCCGCCGCGGCGTAATCCTCGCTGCGATGGCGCGGGCGGTAGCCGAGGCGGAAGGCGGCGTCATTGTCCCACCAGCCGCGCGCGTTGTCGGAGGCGCCGTAGACCACCTCGTAGCGGAGATCCTCATGCTCGAGGCCGATGCGCACGAGCTGCGCGAGATCCTCGGGATGGATCCAGATGCTGAGCCGCCGCCGATCGACCGGCCGGTCGTCGACATTGCCGATGCGGATGCACAGCACCTGGAGCCCGTGCTTGTCGGCATAGAGCGCGCCCAGCGCCTCGCCGAACACCTTGCTGACGCCATAGCGCGTGTCCGGCCGCGCCAGCGCCGCGGTGCCGACGCGCCGCCGGCGGCGATAGAAGCCCATGGCGTGGTTGGAGGAGGCGAAAACGACGCGCCGCACGCCCTGGCGGCGCGCCGCCTCGAAGAGGTTGTAGGTGCCGATGATGTTGGCGTGCAGGATGGTCGGCCAGTCGGCCTCCACCGACATGCCGCCGAGATGGACGATGCCTTCGACGCCGGCGACCGCCCGCTCGAGGGCGGCGAGGTCGCCGAGATCGGCGGCGACGAAGCTCTCGCCTGGCGTGAGATCGGCGAGCGGCGCCCGGTCGGAAAGCCGCAGCGCGGGATAGGCGCCGCGGAGCAGCAGCCGCAGCCGCCTGCCGATGCCGCCGGCGGCGCCGGTGATGAGCACGTGCTCCATGCTACTGCTCCAGATATCTCGCCGGGGGGAAGTCGCGGGAATAGACCGGCTGGGCGAGGAAGCGCTCGGCGCCCCAGGTCCAGAACTGGCTCACCTCGGGATAGACCTGGACGATGGCATCGACCAGCTTGCCGTCCCTGAACTCGATCTTGCGGATGAAGCTGTTGCCGACGGCATTGCCGAATTCGTCGAGCCGCAGCGGCCCGCGCGGGCTATCGGCGAGCACGGCGGCACGCAGCGCCTTGACCAGCGCCGGCTTGCTCGCGGTATCGCCGCCGGTCTGGCGCAGCGTCGCCTCGACGAGCTGGCAGCCGATATAGGTCGCGACCGAGTAAAGGCCGGGATCGATCTGGTAGGCGCGGCGGAAATCGTCGACGAAGCGCCGATTCAGCGGCGAGGCGTAGGTGCCGGCATAGGATCCGGCCGCGAGGATGCCCACCGCCTCGTCGCCGAGGAAACGCAGGATCGGCGCGTCGGCGGCGGTGCCGTTGCCGAGCAGCGCGAGCTTGCCCTTGAGGCCGAATTCCGCGAACTGCTTGATGAAGCGCACCGGGTTCGAGCCGGCGAAGCCCATAAACACCGCATCGACATCCTTGGCATCGGCGATCTGCGCGAGATAGGGCGTGTAGTCGGCGGTGTTGAGCGGCGGCCACAGCTTCTTGACGACGCGGCCGCCCTCCTGCTCGAACACCTGCTGGAAGCCGCCGACGGTCTCGTGGCCATAGGCGAAATCATCGGCGATGGTGATGGCGCGCTTGGCATGAAGCTCCTTCACCGCGTAATCGGCCATCGGCTTGCTGTCCTGCGAGGAGGTGCCCAGCACCCGCGCCAGGAAGGGATTGGCCCGGCGCTGCGACAGATCCTCCGCCGCCGCCAACGGCAGCCACGGCAGTTGCGCCGCGCGGATATAATCGGTGATGGCATAGGCCTCGAAGGCGGCGAGCGGCCCCAGCAGGACATCGACCTTGTCGCGCTCGACCAGCTCCTGCACCTTGGTCTTGGCGCCGGCGGGATTGCCGCCGGTGTCGCCGACCACCAGTTCGACCTTGCGGCCGGCGATCTCGCCGTTGCTCTCCTTGAGACAGAGAGTAAGCCCCTGCTCCATCTGGATGCCGCCCTCGGCGAGCGGACCGGTCTTGACGGTGAGCAGCCCGAGACGCACCGGCTCGGCTTGCGCCAGCGCCGCCGCCGGCGCGAGCGCGGCGAGCGCCAGCACGGCATGGCACAGCCCCGACAAGGTGACCCGCATGGTTTCCTCCCTGCCGCCGGACATTCTGTCGAGGCGTCCTGTGCGGCTGGAGAACGATGGACCGGAACGCGGCACTCGTAAAGGGCGGCATTAGACCGGCAAATCGCCGGCGGCTAGACTGTTGGAAGCAAAACCACAGAGCCGCTCAGGAGCGCAGCCCCCGCATGTTCGTCAGTCACCGCCGCATCCGCGTCGATTGGGGTCATTGCGACCCCGCCGGGATCGTCTTCTATCCCAATTACTTCCGCTGGTTCGACGAATGTACCACGGCGCTGTTCGACAATGCCGGCCTGCCGATGCCGCAGCTCTACCGCGCCCATGCGCTCAAGGGCTTTCCGCTGCTCGAGGTCAAGGCGAGCTTCTCCGGCTCCTCCACCTTCGGCGACGATCTCGATTGCGAGGCCAGCGTCTCGGAGTGGAGCGCCAAGACGCTCAAGGTGCTGCACCGCTTCCTGCGCGCCGGCACGCTGCTGGTCGAGGGCTTCGAGCTCCGGGTCTGCGCCATCCCGCATCCCGACGACCCCCAGCGCATCAAGGCGGCCCCGATCCCCGCCGTGGTGAGGGAGCGGCTTGGCGGGAGCGCCGCCGGCGCCTAGTCTGATCATCTCTTGCCCGGGAGGAAGACCGCCTTGCGCAGCAACCACACCGGTCCCGAGGAATGGCGTCTTCGCCAGGAGCTGGCCGACTGCTATCGCCTCTTTGCCGATCTCGGCTGGGCCGAGTCGATCTTCAATCACATCACCGTGCGCGTGCCGGGGCCGGAGCGGCATTTCCTGATCAACCCCTACGGCCTGATGTACGAGGAAGTCACCGCCGACACGCTGGTCAAGATCGATCTCGACGGCAACACCGTCGGCCCCAGCGAGCATCCGATCAACCCCGCCGGCTTCATCATCCACGCGGCGATCCACGGCGCGCGCGACGACGCGCATTGCGTCATGCATGTCCACACCACCGCCGGCGTCGCCGTCGCGTGCAAGGAGCGCGGCCTGTCGCACGACAATTTCTACGGCGCGATGTTCCATGACCGTGTCGCCTATCACGATTTCGAAGGCATCTCCGTCCATGCCGAGGAGCAGCCGCGCCTGGTGCGCGCGCTGGGCAGCAAGGACGTACTGATCCTGCGCAATCACGGGCTGCTGGTGCTGGGCGCCGACATCCCCCATGCCTTCCGCTGGATGTGGTCGCTGCAACGCGCCTGCGAGGTGCAATGCCAGGCGCAGGCGCTCGCCGGCGCCGACATCGCCGTCCCGGACGAGGTGCGGCGC
>JBKQTR010000195.1:0-6434 GCA_052143095.1 Allostellaceae bacterium | reverse complement strand
AACTCCGCCAGCTGCTTCGGCGCGAGCTTGCTCCAGAGGTCGGAGCCGCAGAGCGAGATGGTCTCGTCCGGCAGCATCATCGGGTTCTCGGCGTCGAGCTCGCGCGACCAGTCGATGCGCTCCTGCGCGTCCCATTGCTGGCGCTTGCCCTTGTCGTAAAGCGCCAGCAGCTCGGCCCGGCCGTCGTCATAGTCCCAGCGGAAACACGTCTGCTGCGGCGCACTGAGGCTCCAGCCCAGCTCCCCCGGCGATGCAAGGTAACGCGATTGGGTCGTCATGAGCCCTCCTGACGGCGCATGCTACATCACTCCGGCCGCAGAGCGAAGCCGTCCCCGCGCCGCCGCCCTTGAGCCCGGAGTAAGGCACGACTATGCTCAGCTCAAGGAATAAGCGGTTGTCCTGAGACAACCTATAAGAGTGACGGGGAGCAACGTCGGGGGATGCTGGATTTCGTTCAGCAGCTCGTGGGCGGCATTGCCTTGGGATGCGTCTACGGACTCATCGCCCTGGGCTTCGTCCTCATTTACAAGGCCACCGAGGTCGTCAACTTCGCCCAGGGCGACCTGATGATGCTCGGCGGGTTCTTCGCCTTCACCTTCATCGATCAGCTCGGTCTCAACTATTGGGTCGGGTTCGCGCTGGCGGTGCTGGCCATGGCGGCGTTCGGCGCGCTGGTCGAGCGCGTCGTCGTCCGGCCGATTCTGGGCTATCCGCAATTCTCGATCGTCATGGCGACCATCGGCCTGGGCTTCCTGCTGCGCTCGGCGGCGGGGATGATCTGGGGCACCGACGACCTCAGGATCGACACCCCCTTCAGCAGCGGCGTGCTGCATATGGGCGGGCTCGTCCTTGCCTATGACAAGCTCTCGGTGATCGTCGCCACCGTGCTGCTGTGCCTGCTGCTCTGGGTCTATTTCAACCGCACGCGCATGGGCGTGGCGATGCAGGCGACCTCGCAGAACATGCTTGGCGCTTATTACATGGGCATTCCGGTGAAGCGGGTGTTCTCGCTCATCTGGGCGATCAGCGCCGCGGTGGCCGGCTTCGCCGGCGTGCTGCTGGCGCCGATCGCCTTCATCCACACCAATGTCGGCTTTCTCGGGCTCAAAGCCTTTCCGGCCGCCGTCCTCGGCGGCTTCGGCAGCATCCCCGGCGCGCTGGCGGGCGGTATCGTCATCGGCGTCATCGAGACGCTGTCCGGCTTCTACCTGCCGCAAGGCTTCAAAGACGTTGCCGCCTACATCGTGCTGCTGGCGGTGCTGATGGTGAAGCCGGAGGGGTTCTTCGGCCTCGCGTTGCGCAAGAAGGTCTGAGGCCGATGCGGGTGCTGTTCAAGACCGATTACAACCAGGACATCCGCCTCTTCCGGCACGGCGGCGCCTGGTGGTCCTACGCGGCGCTGCTGCTCCTCGTGCTGCTCGCGCCGTTGGCGGTCGGGACCTATCTCCAGAGCCAGATCGTCTTCGTCTTCATCTACGCCATTGTCGGCGTGGCGCTGCTGATCCTCACCGGCTTCACCGGCCAGGCGTCGCTCGGCCATGCCGCCTTCCTGGCGATCGGCGCCTACGCCGCCGCCTATTTCCAGCGGCTTGGCCTGCCGTTTGCCGTCTATCTGCCGCTCGCGGCGGTGCTGGCGGGCGCGGCCGGCGCCGCGGTGGGCTTCCCGGCGCTGCGGCTCAGCGGCATTTACCTCGTCATCGCCACCATCGCCTTCGGCTTCATCATCGAGGAGGTGGCAGCGCGCTGGGAGAGCGTCACCAACGGCAATGAGGGAATGCGCGTCAAGGCGATCGATCTTTTCGGCTGGACCGTCGGCCGCGACAGCGGCGCCTTCTACTACCTCAGCCTGGCGCTGCTGATCCTCGTGCTGCTGGCGGCGCTCAACCTACTGCGCTCGCCGACCGGGCGCGCCTTCGTCGCCATCCGCGACAGCGAGACGGCGGCCAAGAGCATGGGCGTCAACCTTGCCGTTTACAAGGTCACCGCCTTCGCCATCAGCGCCGGCATCACCGGCATGGCGGGATGCCTCTATGCGCACAAGCTCTCCTTCATCAGCCCCGAGATGTTCACGCTGCAGCTATCGCTGGAGTTCATCATCGTCATCCTGATCGGCGGCACGCTCGGGCTGCACGGCGCGGTGCTCGGCGCGATCTTCATCGTCATGGTCGACCCCTTCCTGACGCTGCTCAAGGACGATGTGCCGCGCACCGTCGCAGGCCTCGCCGGCTCGCTCGGCGCGTCGCCGGCGGGCGCCTCGGCGCTGCAGCAGGTGCTGGAGCGCATCGGCGGCGCCGCCGGGCTCAAAGGCGCCATCTACGGCGTCATCATCATGCTGTTCATCGTCTTCGAGCCCTACGGGCTCTACGGTAGATGGCTCAAGCTGAAGCTCTATTTCGACCGCTTCCCGGTCTACAAGAAGGCGACGTTCAAGCGGCAAAAGACCTATGTGAAGTCGGAGCGCAACCGGTGAGCTGCCTCAGCGCCGAGGGTATCACCCTGCGCTTCGGCGGCCTCACCGCGGTCGACGGCGTGAGCTTCGCGGTCGAGCCGGGCGAGATCTTCACCATGATCGGCCCCAACGGCGCCGGCAAGACCTCGATCTTCAACATCATCTCGCGGCTCTATCGGCCGACCGCCGGCCGGCTCTATTTCGAGGGGCGCGACATCACCGAGGTGCCGCCGCATCGTGTCGCCGAGCTCGGCATCGCGCGCACCTTCCAGAACATCGAGCTGTTCGAGAACGCGACGGTCCTCGACAATCTTCTGGTCGGGCGCCACCGCCACCGCACCACCCGCGTCTGGGAGGACATTCTGTTCCTGCCCAAGGTGCGCCGCGCCGAGCAGGCGCATCGCCGCCGCGTCGAGGAGGTGATCGAGTTCCTCGACCTGCAGCGCTACCGCGACCTCCACATCGCCGGCCTGCCTTACGGCGTGCGCAAGGTATGCGAGCTGGCGCGCGCGCTCTGCACCGAGCCGCGGCTGCTGCTGCTCGACGAGCCGTCCTCGGGGCTCAATGTCGAGGAGACCGAGGATATGGTCTTCTGGATCCGCGACATAAGGCGCGAGCTCGGCACCACCGTGCTGATGGTCGAGCACGACATGTCGCTGGTCAGCCGCGTCTCGGACCGCGTGCTGGCGCTCAATTACGGGCGCGTGCTGGCGCTGGGCACGCCGGCCGAGGTGCAGCGCCATCCCGACGTTGTCGCCGCCTATATCGGCGCGTGAGGCAGGACATGGCCGAGCGCGATCCCATCCTCAGCCTCGGCAACATCGAGAGCTATTACGGACCGATCATGGCGATCCGCGGCATCAGCCTAGAAGTGCCGCGCGGCGGCATCGTCGCCGTGCTCGGCGCCAACGGCGCCGGCAAGACCACCATCCTCAAGACCATCTCGGGCGTGCTCGATCCGCAAAAGGGCACGGTCGAGTTCGACGGCCGCCGGATCCAGCGCATGGATCCCGACGCCATCGTTCGCCTTGGGCTCAGCCACGTGCCGGAAGGGCGCGAGGTATTTCCGTTTCTCAGCGTGCGCGACAACCTGATGATGGGCGCCTTCGCGCGCCGCGACCGCGAGGCGATCGGGCGCGACCTGGAGCGCGTCTACGGCTATTTTCCGCGGCTCCGGGAGCGCCTCGATCAGCGCGCGGGACAGCTCTCCGGCGGCGAGCAACAGATGCTGGCGATCAGCCGGGCGCTGATGAACCGGCCGAAGCTGCTGCTGCTCGACGAGCCCTCGCTCGGTCTTTCGCCGCTCCTGGTCAAGGAGATCTTCGCCATCATCCGCCGCGTCAACGCGGAGGAGGGCGTGGCGATGCTTCTGGTCGAGCAGAACGCCCGCATGGCGCTCGAGACCGCGCAATACGGCTATGTGCTCGAGGTCGGCCGGATCGTCATGGCCGACAGCTGCGAGCGCCTGATGCGCAGCAAGGACATCCAGGAATTCTATCTCGGCGCCAAGGAAGCGGGCGCGCGCGGCGAGCGCCGCTGGAAGAAACGCAAGACCTGGCGCTAGCGGGCGGGGGTGGGACGCATGCCGAGACCGGCAAGACTGACCGTGGCGGAGACCGTGCCGAAGAGCTTTCTGCTCGCGGTGGCGACACGCGGCGACCGGCCGGCGATGCGCGAGAAGCGGCTCGGCCTCTGGGAGGCCATCAGCTGGAACGACTGGCACGCGCGGGCGAAAGAGATCGCCTATGCGCTGCACGCCGTCGGCTTCCGGCCGGGCGACGTCGCCTCGGTGCTCGCCAACACCGTGCCGGAATGGAGCTACGCCGACATGGGCATCCTCTGCGCCGGCGGCGTCGCATCGGGCATCTATCCCACGGATTCGCCGAAGCAGGTCGAGTACCTGCTCAACGATTCCCGCACCCGCGTGCTCTTCGTCGAGGATGACGAGCAACTCGACAAGGCGCTCGAGGTGCGCGGCCGTTGCCCGGGGCTGGCGACCATCGTCATCTTCGACATGGAGGGGCTGAGCGATTTCCACGACCCCATGTGCGTCTCGCTCGATGCCTTCCTCGCCGCCGGGCGCGCTCATGCGGTAGGGCGTGAGGCGCTTTGGGACGACATGATCGACGCGCGCGGGCCCGAGGATTTGGCGATCCTGGTCTACACCTCCGGCACCACCGGCCCGCCCAAGGGCGCGATGCTCAGCCACCGCAACATCGTGACGCAGATGCGGTACTGCATCGATGTGCTGTCGTGGCGCGAGGGCGATGAGCGGCTCGCCTTCCTGCCGATGTGCCATGTCGCCGAGCGCGTCGCCGGCACCTATTACGCGATCGCCACCGGCACGGTGTCGAACTACGCCGAGAGCCCGGAGACGGTGCCCGAGAACATCCGCGAGGTGCAGCCGACCTTGTTCGGCGCCGTGCCGCGCGTCTGGGAGCGGCTCTATTCGACGGTGACGATCGCGCTCAAGGACGCAACGGCGCTCGAGCAGCGGGCCTACCGGCTGGCGATCGCCGCGGGTTATCGCATCGCCGATGCGCGGCTCGAGCGCCGCCGGCCTGGGCTCGGCGCGCGCCTCGCCTTCCGGCTCGCCTACTGGCTGGTACTGCGCAATCTTCGCGTGATGATCGGTATCGACCGCTGCCGCTGGCTCTTCACCGGCGCGGCGCCGATCGCGCCCGACCTGATCCGCTGGTATCTCGCGCTCGGCATGAGCATGTACGAGGTCTACGGCCAGACCGAGAATTGCGGCATCGCCACGGTGATGCCGCCCGATGCGATCAAGCTCGGCACCGTCGGCAAGTCCGTGCCTTACGGCGAGGTGACGATCTCGCCCGCCGGCGAGATTCTGATCCGCGGCGATTTCGTCTTCATGGGCTATCTCAACCAGCCGGCCAAGACCGCCGAGACGGTCGACGGCGAGGGCTGGCTGCACACCGGCGATGTCGGGCTCATCGACAACGAGGGCTATGTCCGCATCACCGACCGCATGAAGGACATCATCATCACCGCCGGCGGCAAGAACATCACGCCGTCGGAGATCGAGAACCAGCTCAAATTCTCGCCCTATATCGGCGATGCCGTCGTCGTCGGCGACCGCCGGCCCTACCTGACCTGCCTGGTGATGATCGACCGCGAGACCGTGGAGAAATTCGCCCAGGACAAAGACGTCCCCTTCACCAATTATGCGAGCCTGTGCCGGGCGCGCGAGGTGCGCGACCTCATCTGGAGCGAGATCGAGAAGGTGAACGCCAATTTCGCCCGCGTCGAGACGATCAAGCGCTTCTACCTTATCGAGCAGCAGCTCTCGGCGGAGGACGAGGAATTGACGCCGACGATGAAGCTCAAGCGCAAATTCGTCAACGAGAAGTACCGCGGTGCGATCGAGGCGATGTATTCGAGCGCCTCGGCGGCCTGACGGCGTGGCGCGCCATCACGTTGCTTCCGCTCCCGCCGGGAGGTGGGGTAGCATCGAGGCAAAAGGCGGGTCGGGACTGTCCGGCGCCGCTCAACCTAGGGAGGAGACAATGAGGGTGGGATTTGGCAAGGCGATAGGGCTCTGCGCGGCGGTCGCGCTCATGGCGGCGCCGGCGCTGGCGCAGACCAAGCTTACCAATCAGGGCATCAGCGATACCGAGATCGTCATCGGCACGCATCAGGATTTGAGCGGACCGATCAAGGGCTGGGGCGTCTCCGTCGCCAACGGCATGAAAATGGCGGTGGACTTAGCACAAAGCGCGGATTGTAGACGGGCTACTGGTCGGTGGCGGCGACGGCCGTCGCCGATTCAGGAACCGGCTCGACGGGATAGTTCAATCTGGCACGCTCCATGCCTTCGGTAATGATCCACGCCTCCGGTTTCAGTTTCGGCGACAGAATGACGCGCATCCCGTCGTCCAGCAGGCGGCCCAGTTCCACGTTCACGCGCTTGGCGTTCTTGTCCTCTCCCACGACGAGCAGGTATTTCTGCTTCTGGTCGGTG
>JBKQTR010000194.1:0-20808 GCA_052143095.1 Allostellaceae bacterium | reverse complement strand
CCTGGTCATTTATGGCGTGGCCTACTGGATCGCGCCGGTCTACGTGGTCTATGCGCCGCAAAACGCGCCGGCGCTGGTGTTCGCCGGGCGCGGCATGTTGCTCGGCATACCGATGCCGATTTTCGTCTTTGCCGCTGCCGCGCTGGTCATGCACGCCTTCCTGTCGCGGACCTCGATCGGCCGCTTCATCTATGCGCAGGGCGACAACCCCGAGGCGGCGCGCCTGTCCGGCGTCGCCTTGCGCCCGCTGATCGTGCTGGAATATGTGCTGGTCGCGGCCCTCGCCTGGCTCGCCGGGCTGGTCTGGATCGGCCAGGCGGGCAGCATGCAGATGGCGATCACGCAGGGCACGCAGATCTTCGACGTGATCCTGGTGGTCGTGCTCGGCGGCATCAGCCTCGTCGGCGGGCGCGGCGGCGTCCTCAGCGTGATCGTCGGCTGCGCCCTCATCGGCACGCTGCTCAATGCCTTCACCATCATGGATGTGAACAACGAAGTGCAGAACATCATCCGCGGCGGCGTGCTGCTCGCGGCCATCATCCTCGACAACTGGCTGCACCCGCGCGACGAGGAGACGGCCCGCCAAGGCGACTGACCCGCGGCCTCAGGCGGCCGGAACGAACAAGAATTCGACGATCAATTCAAAAGGGAGGACAAGCGATGATCCGCAGACATTCATGGGCAGAAATCATAGCGTCGTTGACGGTGTTCGCAGCCCTGGGCGCGCCGGCGACGGTGCTCGCGCAGGAGGAAACCGGCACCAAGACGGCGCATGAGCTGCGCGCCGATTACGACAAGGATCTCAAGGGCAAGACCATCGCCTTCCTGCCGATCGCCACCGGCGTACCGCTGATGGACGAATGGGGGCGGGTGATCAAGACCGAGGCGGAATGGCGCGGCATGAATTTCATCGTGCGCGATCCCGCCGCCAATCCGGCGGCGATGCAGCAGGCGCTGACCGCGCTCGTCGACGAGAAGCCCGACGTGATCGTCGTCCAGAATCCGAGCGTCACGCTGCTCATGAAGGAGCTGAAGCGGGCGGAGGCGCAGGGTATCCATGTCGTCCAGATGAACATGTCGTCCAACTACAAGTCGGACGCTTTCGTCGGCGCCGACTGGTACGAGGTCGGGCGCATGCTCGCCGAGGACGTGGTGAAGGTATGCGGCACCGGAAGCGGCGGATCGGGGGAAGTGCAGATCGTCCAGGGCGAGCTCACCGCCGCCGCCAGCGTCGATCAGATCGCCGGCGTCATGGACGTGCTCAACAAGGACAAGGCGATCAAGGTCGTCTCCAACCAGGCGGCGCTGTGGGATGCCAACAACGCGCTCAACATCACCGCCACCGTCATTCAGCAGCATCCCGATCTCTGCGCCAGCATCGGCTTCTGGGGCATCATGGAATCCGGCGCGGCGCAGGCCGTCCGCAACGCCGGCAAGATCGACAAGGTGAAGGTCTATGCGTCGGGCGAGGGCTCACAGCTCGATTGCGATCAGCTGACGCAAGGGAACTTTTACAAGTTCCTGAGCTACACCGCGACCGAGCAGGGCCACGATGCGTTCGTTGCAGCCGAAACGCTGCTGGAAGGCGGCACCAAGCCCGGCACCAGTCATCATGAATACTACACACGGCCGGTGTGGCTCGATAAGGCCAACGCCACCGGTGCGAACTGTTATGCGGTGCCGAAGCCGCCAACCTCAACGGCAGCGGCAGACGTGGCGAAGAAGTAGGCCATCGCCGACTGAAATCACCGCTCCCGCCGCCGCGGCGGGAGCGGATTGCCGAGCGGAGCAGGGCCGATGTCGATCACCGCCTGGGAGGGGCTCAGCCGTCGGGCCCAGCGCCTGCGCTATGCCTGGTCGCCGCGGCTGCTCTTCTCCGAGCTGCTGTTGAAGCAATGGTTCGAGCCGGTCATTCCCTTCACGGTGATGATCGCGCTGGCGGCCTACTTCTCGCTGACGATCAACGATTACGGCACCGCAAAGAACGCGCTGTCGCTGATGCGGCTCTTCGCCGAATTCGGCTTCGTCGCGCTCGCCATGGCCTTCAGCCTGATCTCGGGCGGCATCGACCTCAGCGTCGGCGCGATCTTCGCGGTCTGCAATTTCACCGCCCTTTTCTACCTGTACGTGCTCGGCCTGCCCGCCTGGCTCACGGTTCTCGCGACCCTGCTGACGGGCGCCGTCATCGGCGCCGGGAACGGCATCCTGATCGGCTACCTCAAGGCGCGGCCGTTCCTCACCACGCTGGTGACGCTGATCATCCTGCGCGCCGGCGTCAACCTGCTGAACGAGCGCTTTGCCACCGTTTTCGCGACCAACACCATCGAGAGCGACGCCTGGGACTTCCTCGGCGACGGCAGCATCCTGGGCGTGCCGGTCAACGCGGCGACGCTGATCCTCGTCCTTCTCATCGGTCATATCTTCCTGAGCCGCTCGCGCTACGGCTGGCATCTCACCGCGATCGGCGCCAGCCGCAAGGCGGCGCGCCATGCCGGTATCCGCGTCGAGCGCATGCTGTTGGCGACCTACACGCTGTCGGGCGTGCTCTGCGCCGCCGGCGGCGTCTTCTACGCGGCGCGCCAGGGCAGCACGGATTCGACCACCGGCCTCGGCTGGGAATTCCAGGCGTTGACGGCGGTCATCCTCGGCGGCGCCTCGGTGGCCGGTGGCCGCGGCACGGTGTGGCGGGCGATGATCGGCGCGATCATCATCTTCGTGCTCACCAACGGCCTCGTCCGTATCGGCATCCCCGGCTATGTGACCTTGGCCGCCTATGGCGCCATCCTCCTCGTCGCCGTCGGCATCGACGTGAAATGGGCGAAGAACCGCGGCAAGGTGGTGCAGAAGACCTATGTCAACCCGGCCCGCGTCGCGCTCGCCCCGTCTCCGACGATCGCCCGCGGCAGCAACTCGCCCTTCGCCCAGAACGACCGGCTGGTCAAAGCCGAGGCGATCGGGCTCGACCAGGTCGAGGGGCCCGAGGATGTGATCCTCGACCGGCAGAACCGGCTCTATGGCGGCACGCGCGACGGCAACATCATCCGCTTCTCCGGCCCGGACTTCGCGCACCGCGAGGTCTTCGCCCATATCGGCGGCCGACCGCTCGGCATGCAATTCGACAAGGACGAGAACCTCATCGTCTGCGTCGCCGGGATGGGCGTCTACGGCGTGAAGCCCGACGGCGCCGTCTTCAAGGTCACCGACGAGACCAACCGCACCTGGTACAAGCTGAACGACGATTCCCGGCTGCGCATGGCCGACGACCTCGACATCGCGCCCGACGGCAAGATCTATTTCAGCGACTGCACCACGCGGTACGAGATGACGACCAACGCGCTCGATATCATCGAGGGTCGTCCGAACGGCCGCCTGGTCTGCTACGACCCCGCCACCAAGCAGACCCGGACCGTCATCAGCCACTTCTATTTCCCGAACGGCATTTGCGTGTCGCATGACGGGCGATCGGTGCTCATCGCCAGCACCACGCTGTGCAAGATCTATCGCTACTGGATCGAGGGGCCGCGCAAGGGCGAGCTCGAGATCGCGATCGATGCGCTGCCGGGCAATCCCGACAACATCAACCGCGCGTCCGACGGCACCTACTGGCTGGCGCTCGTCGGCATCCGCACGCCCACCTTCGACCTTGCCTCGCGCAAGCCGGGCTTCCGGTTGCGCATGGTGAAGCAGGTGCCGGGCGACGAGTGGCTGGCGCCGGGGCTCAATCACGGCTGCGTGCTCCGCTTCAACGAGGCGGGCGAGGTGCTGGAGTCCTGGTGGGACCCGACCGGCATCTCGCACTCGACCTTGACCTCGATGCGCGAGCACAAGGGCTTCCTCTACCTGGGCGGGCTCGAGAACAACCGCATCGGCCGCATCAAGCTCGAGCGGGCCGATCCGACATGGACAGGCTATGAGGCCTACTGGGGCGACAAGCGGCGCGACCGGAGCACATAATGGCTTCTCTCACCCATTTCCTGCGCGACGCGCGCCAGATCCTGTTCCGCAACGCGGAGCAGCACGCCATCCCCTCGATGGACGGCGCACTCAGCCCCAATGACGCGCTCGATCAGTGCGTGGCGATCGGCGATAAGCTGCCCGGCGCCGACGATGTAGCGGAGGGGCCGGACGGCGCCCTCTACGTGTCGGCGGGCCCGCAGGTGCTGCGGCTTTCGGGCGAAGGCTATAAGACGCGCGCGGTCGTCACCGAGTTCGAGCAAAGCGCCGGCGGGCTTGCGTTCCACCCCGACGGGCGGCTTCTGGTCTGCGTCGCCGACCGAGGGCTCGCCGCCGTCGATGCCGCGGGCCGCCAGCGCTGGCTCAACCAGGTCGAGGACCGGCCGCTGCGCTGCCTTACCGACGTCGTCGCCGCGGCGGACGGCACCATCTTCGCCAGCGAGGGCAGCCGGCTCAACGCGACCGGGGGTTGGTGCCGCGATCTCTTGCAAAAGAACCGCGCCGGATCTCTCATCGTCTGCGGACCGGAGCTCGAGGCGCCAAAAGTCCTGCTGCGCGATCTCGCATATCCGCAAGGCTTGGCGGTCTCGGCTGACGGACGGTTCCTGTGGCTGACGGAGAGCTGGAGCCACCGCGTCAGCCGCGCAGCCATCAACGGCCGCTCCCTCGGGCCGCCGGAGATCGTCATCCACAATCTGCCGGGCTATCCCGCGCGTCTCGGCCGAGCCGCTTCCGGCGGGTTCTGGCTGTCGATCTTCGCGCGGCGCACGCATCTCATCGAGTTCGTGCTGCGCGAGGATGATTTCCGCGAGGAGATGATACGGACGATCGCGCCCGAGCATTGGATCGGGCCGGCATTGGCCACGCAGGGCGACGCGCTGGAGCCGATGCAGGGCGGGTCGATCAAGGCGCTCGGCATTCAGAAGCCTTGGGCGCCGCCTCGCTCTTACGGCCTCCTCATGCGCATCGACGACGACGGCGAAGCCGTCGAGAGCCTGCACAGCCGCGTCGGCGGCCGCTACCACGGCATCACCGCCGCCTGCGACGCGGCGCAGGGGCTCGTCATCGTCTCGAAGGGAGCAGGTCGCGTGCTCCTCGACACTGTGGGAGCCAGGTCATGAACGATGTCGATACGCTGCCGCGCCAGACGGTGAGCGGCACCGCGATGCGCGAGCCGGTGCTGCGCGTCGTCAACGGCAGCAAGATCTACGGCGGGGTGCACGCCATCGAAGGCGTGAACTTCGATCTCTATCCCGGCGAAGTGCACGCGCTTGTCGGCGAGAATGGCGCCGGCAAGTCGACGCTCTGCAAGGCGATCGCCGGCGCGATCACCCTGTCGTCAGGCGAGTGTTTCGTCGATGGCAAGCCGGCGCGGTTCGAGAGCCCGCGGGATGCGCTGGCCACCGGCATCTGCATGGTCTACCAGGAAACCAGCCTGGTGCCGACGATGACCGCGGCGCAGAACATCGAGCTCGGCAACGAGAAGCTTCTCACCCGCTTCCGCACCCTCAACATCCAGGCGCAGCAGCTCCTGCAATCCCTGAATTTCCATGTCGACCCCGCGACCCCCGTGGCGCTCCTCGGCACCGCCAAGCGGCAGATGGTGGAGATCGCGCGCGCCGTCTACAACAAGGCGCGCATCATCATCTTCGACGAGCCGACGGCGAGCCTCACGCCGGAGGAGATCGTCCATTTTTTCCACCTCGTGCGCAACCTCCGCTCGCAGGGCGTGGCCATCATCTACATCTCGCACGCGCTCGAGGAATCTCTGCAGATCTCCGACCGCATCACCGTGCTGCGCGACGGCAAGCTGGTGATCACCGCCAAGACCTCGGAGATGACCCGCGAGAAGCTGGTGCGCCACATGGTGGGCCGCGACGTCGCGCAGACCCACTATGCCCAGCACCGGGACGGCGGCGGGCGCCGTCACGCGACCGAGAAGGTGCTGACCATCGAGAACGTCACCATGGGCATGGTCGTCAAGAACATGTCGTTCTCGGTCTATGCCGGCGAGGTCGTGGGGATCGCCGGTCTCATCGGCTCCGGGCGCACCGAGATCGCCAAGATCATCTACGGCGCCTTGAAGCGCAATCTCATCAATGGCGGCACCATCCGGTTACACGGCAAGCCCATCCGCTATCGCGTGCCGAAGCAGGCGATCAACGACGGCATCTGCTATATCACCGAGGACCGCAAGCTCAACGGCTTCTTCGAGACGATGCGGGTCGACGACAACGTCTATGTCGGCAAGCTCGCGACCAAGGTCGGCTGGCGGTTCCTGGTGTCGCGTTTCACGCGCAACAAGCTGGCGGGCTATTGGGTCGAGCGGCTGAAGATCGCCGCGCTGCAGCGCAAGGCGCGCATCGTCGAGCTCTCCGGCGGCAACCAGCAGAAGGTCGTCATCGCCAAATCGCTGGTGCAGGATCCCTCGATCATCATCTTCGACGAGCCGACGCGCGGCGTCGACGTCGCCACCATTCCCGAGATCCACGCGCAGATCCGCCGCCTCGCCGAAGAAGGCAAAGCGGTCGTGGTGATCTCCTCCTATCTCCCGGAGATCCTCGCCGTCTCCGACCGCATCCTGGTGGCTCGCCTCGGCCGCATCGTCGCCGAATTCGACGCGGCGACGGCAACCGAGGACAAGATCCTCTACGCCGCGATACACTGAGCTGAGTTGTCAGTCATCAGTTGTCAGTTGTCAGCTACAGAACTGACAACTGATGACTGACAACTATTCGGTCAGCGCGTGGATGTCGTCCTCGCCGAAGCCATAGGCGGCGCTGCAGAACTGACAAGTGACGGTGATCCTGCCGTCGACCTTCATCGCCGCGAGCTCGTCTTGCGGCAGCATGCGCAGCACCGTCTCGACACGCTCGCGCGAGCAGCGGCAGCGCGCAGCGAGATCATGGCGGCGATAGACGCGCACGCCATCCTCGTGGAACAGGCGGAGCAGCAGCGCCTCGGGGGCGAGCGCGGGATCGACCAGCTCCGCCGAGGTGCTGGAACTCATCAGGATCACGGCGCGGCGCCAGCCATCTTCCGCCGCCTCCTGCTGCGCCGCCGCGTCCTCGTCGGGCGGCAGGCGCTGCACCATCAGGCTGCCGCCGCGCCAGCGCTTCACGCCGTCGGCATCGGCGACGCGCGCCACCGCCACCTTCAATCCGGCCTCGACCTGCTCCGATTGGCGGAAGTAGTGATGCGCGCAGTCGGCGAGGCTCGCGCCCTGCAGCTCGACGATGCCCTGGTAGCGGTCGGAATGCTCACCCTGATCGACGGTGAAGGCGAGATAGCCCGCGCCCAGGAGGCGCGGCACCGCGCCGCCGGCGCCGCCTTGCGCCGCCGCCTTGGCGAGCTTCGCCGGGTCGAACTGCGCATAGCCGCGCACCGCGCCCGCGCTGGTGACGTCGGCGACCAGCAGATGGACCGGCCCGTCGCCCTTGGTCTGCAGCGTGAAGACGCCGTCATATTTGAGCGCGCCGGCCAGCGCCGCGGCGAGCGCGATCGCCTCGCCCAACAGCGCCGCCACCGGCTCGGGATAGGCATGGCGCGTCAGGATCTCGTGGAGCAGCGGACCGAGCCGCACCAGCCGGCCGCGCAGCCCCGAGGCATCGATCTGGAAGGGCTGGATAAAATCGTCGGAACGCACGCTCGGCATCGTCGGCACCTTAACTGGGGGCGGCGCCGGACGCCGCTCAGGCGAGGCACCAGGTGAGGATGCCCTTCTGCGCGTGCAGCCGATTCTCGGCCTCGTCCCACACCACCGATTGCGGACCGTCGATGACGCCGGCGGTCACTTCCTCGCCGCGCTTGGCCGGCAGGCAGTGCATGAAGATGGCGCCGGGCTTCGCCTTGGCCATCAGCCGCTCATCGACGCGGTAGGGAGCGAGCATGTTGTGCCGGTTGACATTGGCTTCAACCCCCATCGACACCCAGGTGTCGGTGACCAGGCAATCGGCGCCGGCGGCGGCATCCTCGGGATCGGTGGTGAGCCGCACGCGCCCGCCCTGGGCGCGCGCCCAGTCGAGGACGCGCCGCGGCGGCGACAGTTCGGCCGGACAGGCGAGCCGCAGCTCGAAATCGAAGCGCACCGCCGCATGCATCCAGCTCACCGCCACGTTGTTGCCGTCGCCGCTCCAAGCGACGATCTTGCCGGCGGCGGCGCCTTTGTGCTCCTCGAGCGTCATGACATCGGCCATGAGCTGGCAGGGATGGCTGGCATCGGTGAGGCCGTTGATCACCGGCACCGTGGCGTAATGCGCGAGCTCCTCGAGCTTCGCCGCCTGGGTGGTGCGGATCATGATGGCGTCGACATAGCGCGACAGCACGCGCGCGGTGTCGGCGGCGGTCTCGCCGCGCGACAGCTGGCTGTCGCTCGACGACATCACGACGCAATCGCCGCCGAGCTGCTTCATCGCCACCTCGAAGGAGAGCCGCGTGCGCGTCGAGGGCTTCTCGAAGATCATCGCCAGCATCTTGCCCTTGAGCGGCTGCGAGCGGTCGACGCCGCGCTTGTAGGCGAGGCCGCGATCGAGGATGCGCCGCAGCTCCGGCGCATCGACGCGATCGAGATCGAGAAAATGCCGCGGCGCCGCCACGCTCTTGGCCGCCGTCACGGCGTCCATTGCCGCGCCACGCCCTCGATGATGCCCATCGCCTCCTCGATGTGGCCCTCATTGACGATGAGCGGCGGCAGCAGCCGCACGACGTTCTCGCCGGCGCCGGCGACGAGAAGGCCGTTGTTGCGCAGCCGCTCGACCATCTCGGTGTTGGGGACGACGCATTTGACGCCGACCAGCAGGCCCTTGCCGCGCACCTCGGCGAAGATCCCTTGATATTTGCCGGCGAGCGTCTCGAGCCGCCGGCGCAGCAGGCCCGCCATGCGGTCGACGCTCTCGAAGAATCCCGGCGCGAGCATGATGTCGAGCACCGCATCGGCCACCGCCATGGCGAGCGGATTGCCGCCGAAGGTCGAGCCGTGGGTCCCGGGGGTCATGCCGACCGCGGCGCGCTCGGTGACGAGGCAAGCGCCGACCGGGAAGCCGCCGCCCAGCGCCTTGGCGGTGGCGAGCACGTCCGGCGGCACCCCTTCCCATTCATGGGCGAAGAGCTTGCCGGTGCGGCCCATGCCGCATTGCACCTCGTCATAGACCAGCACCAGGCCGAACTCGTCGCAGATCGCACGCAAGCCCCCGAGATAGCCCTCCGGCGCGCTAGCAAGCCCGCCCTCGCCCTGCACCGGCTCGACCAGGATGCCGGCGGTCTCCTTGCCGACCTTGGCACGCATCTCGTTGAGATTGCCGAAGGAGACATGGTCGAAGCCCGGCGCGGGCGGGCCGAATCCCTTGAGATACTTCTCGTTGCCGGCAGCGGCGAGCGTCGCGAGCGTGCGCCCGTGGAAGGAGCCGGTACAGGCGATGAGCCGGGATTTCTCGGGATGGCCGGTCTCGGCCTGGTATTTGCGCGCCACCTTGATGGCGCATTCCACCGCCTCGGCGCCGGAATTGCAGAAAAAGACGCTGTCGGCGAAGGAGTGGTCGATGAGGCGCCGGGCAACCTTCTGCTGGCCCGCCACCTGGAACAGGTTGGAGCAATGCCAGAGCTTCTGCGCCTGCTCGGTCAGCCGCTTGATGAGATACGGATGGCAATGGCCCAGCGCGGTGACGGCGACGCCGCTGGTGAAGTCGAGATACTTCTTGCCGGAGCCGGTGAAGAGATAGGCGCCCTCGCCCCGCTCGAACGACAGATCGGCCCGAGCATAGGTCGGTAAAACGGCTGGAATCACGGAGTCTCTCCTGCGCGAAAAGCTGTGAGGGAATAGGGGATCGGAAGAACGACCGCCTATCGTCGTCGCCGTCGCGGCGCCGTCCGCCTCTCCCTCTCGAGCCGGCCGAGCCGGCGGTTTTCGCGCTGCATGATCCGCTCCACTCCCCCGCCTGCGCGCCACGGTAGCGACCCGCCGCCAGGGGAAGCCGGGGAGTATGCGGAGGCGATATCCACCTGTCAAGCGTCCAGCGCCATCCGGCAGTGTCCGCCGCTGCTGCGAGAAGCGCCCATTTCGCGGCCATTTCCTGTATCGCGTGTCTTTACCCGTTCGCCGGCGTCCGGTACAATCCGGTGCAGCGGTGTAGGCTGGAACGTAGGCCGAGGGCGGCAGAGGACGAGGGGCATGACATCGAAGCCGTCACGTGAGATCGGGAGGTTGTCGACTCGCAGGGTAGCGACTATCACGAAGCCGGGCTACCACCATGATGGCGCCGGCCTGTTTTTGAGGGTCACCAAGACCGGATCGAAATCATGGCTGTACCGCTACAAGCTCAACGGCCGCGAGCATTGGATGGGCATCGGCCCGGCCAGCGTCGTCAGCCTCGCCGATGCGCGCCTGGCGGTGGCGGAATGCCGGCGCCAGCGCTGGGCCGGTAAAGATCCTCTTGCCGAGCGCCGGGCAGCGAAGCTGGCGGCGCAGCTCGAGCAGGCGAGAGGCGTGACATTCCGTGCCGCCGCCGAACTCTATATATCGTCGCACCAGCCCGCATGGCGCAATGCCAAACACGGCAGTCAATGGCGTGTCACGCTCGAGACCTATGTCTACGGCGTCTTCGGCGACGTGCCGGTGCAGGACATCGACACCGGGCTCGTCATGCGGGTGCTCGAGCAATCCGTTCCCGCCGCGAAGGGCAACCCCGCTGGCACATTGTGGACGGCGCGGACAGAGACGGCATCACGGGTCCGCGGTCGGATCGAGTCTGTCCTCGACTGGGCGACGGCGCGCGGCTATCGCAAAGGCGATTGCCCGGCCCGCTGGCGCGGCCACCTTGAAAACCTCTTGCCCGCGCGCAGGAAGGTCGCGCGCGTCGAGCATCACGCCGCTATGCCCCACGCCGAGATAGGCGGCTTCATGGAGGAGTTGCGCCGGCAGAATGGTATCGACGCTGCCGCGCTAGAATTCGCGATCCTGTGCGCGGCCCGTACCGGCGAAGTCCTCGGCGCCCGCTGGGCTGAGATCGACCTGGACGCGGCCCTATGGGTGATCCCGCCCGGCAGGATAAAGGCTGGCCGCGAGCATCGCATCCCGCTCAGCGAGCCGGCGCTGGCGATACTCAGGCGCATGGCCGAGGGGAGGCAGGAGGGAGATGAGTATGTTTTCCCAGGGAAACGTGGCGGGCACCTCCATGACATGGCGCTGTTCATGCTCATGCGCCGGCGCATGGGCCGCACCGACGTTACCCCGCACGGATTCCGGGCGACGTTTCGCACCTGGACGGAGGAGCGCACGTCCTTTCCGCGTGAAGTCGCAGAGCAGGCGCTCGCCCATAGTATCGGCGATGCCGTCGAACAGGCATACCGCCGCACCGATCTCTTCGAGAAGAGGCGCCAGCTCATGCGGGCCTGGGCGACCTGGTGTGCCAATCCGGCGCCGGAGAGCGGCTTGGTGGTGGCGATCGGCGCGGCGGCCGGCTGAGAACGACCGAGCCGCGACTCGGCGCACCGGCGTAGACCCGCGATCCAGCACGTCATCACGCTCTGTGATGTTGTGCGATGCCACGGGAACCGCGGATCCCCTCGCCTTGATCATGGCGCCGTATCGCGTGCTGGCGGTTGTGCTGGCCGTAACGCCCCTCCGCCGCGATCAGCGCCACAGGGGTGCGGCAGGGCGTCGCAGGCAGCGGCACTAACAGGGACAAATTCGGGTCCGCTGGGTAATCGCAGATGCTGGGAAATCATCAAACATCCTCAAAGATCATCGCCGCCAGCCGATCCATCCGCTCGCAAAAAATTCCCTTGTTGACCGCCCAGCGGCTTGAGTGAAGTTGTCTGTCCTCGTGAGGCCGCCAATGTCGGCGGCCCGGATTGGAGCGAGGACCATGGACAGCAGCACCTCTCAGCCCGCGGCGCTAAATCTCGACCGGATCGCATATCCGATCAGCGAGTGGGCGCGGCTCACCAGCACCAGCCGCAGCCACCTATACGCGGAAGCCGCAGCCGGGCGCCTGCGCATGAGGAAGGTCGGGGGCAAGACGCTTATTCTCACCTCCGACGGGCTCGCGTGGCTCCGCGGCGAGCCGGTGCAGTGACCGCCGATCGCGAGGCGCCGGCGCTCGCGCCGGGTCTACTCGATCAGGTCGCCGCCGCGCTCCAGTCGCTCGACCGCGTGCGCTGCTCGCCGGAAGACGCCGCCGAACTGGCGTCGGTGGCGCCGGCCTCGGTGAAGCCGATCTTCACCGCCGTGGCGGTCGCCGGGCTCGCCCTGGCCGTCATCTGTCCGGAGGGCGGCAGCATCGCCGTCCCCGCGCCCGATCCGCCGGGCCTTCTCGTCGCCATCGCCGATATGGCCGGTGGCGGACCGTCGGTATTTGATTCGCACTGCGCCGCGCTGTTGGCCGTGGCTGACGATGTGCTGCTCGTCACGGTGACGCCAGAGGCCGAGCACTTCGGCTCTGCGGCTGCGGAGGCATGCCGCGGCCGAGTGACAGTCATGATCGTCGCCCGACCGGAATGCCGGGGCGCGTGGCTGGATGCCATCACCGAGACGGCGCCCGGCGCCAGATTGGCGGTGTTCGCCGGCGGCGACGCCGCGGCATGGGCGCGGCCGGGCGGGAGCGCATGACTGAGGAAAAGCGCCAGCCGGCGCGCTATGGCAGCGCAGCTCGGCTGGCAAGTCAGGGCGCTGGGAGGAAAACCAGCGCCGATGCTATTGGCGCATCACTCCGCGATGCACCCCAAGGACCAACTCGACATTGCCCACGGCGAAACGGCATTCAGCATTGGCGCCGCGGCCGTCGTGACGAGACGATGCCATTCGTGGTTATCGCCGCCTATGTAGGAGAACTCGCGTGAAAGACCCCAACGCCATGCTGACGCCCCGCCAGGCGTCAAAGCATCTGCAAGAGGAGCACGGCATCACCCTCTCGCCCGAGACGATGTCCAATCTGCGGTGCATGGGCCGCGGGCCGATGTTCCGCCGCGATGGCCGGTGGATCAAGTACCGGCTCGCCTGGCTCGACGCCTTCGCTGCGGAGCGGCAGAGCCCGCCGATGCGCTCGACGAAGGCGCCAGCCAGCACCGAGCCGTCCGCCGGCGCCAGCACCATGACCACAGAGCAGAATGGAGTCGCGCCATGATCCGCTTCGACGGCCTCACCCAAGAGGAGAATGAGAAGCGCCAGGCCACTGCCGACAAGCGCGCGAAGACGAAGCGCGCGAATGAGCTGGCGAAGTTCGAGGCGGAGGTCAGCGTCGAGCCATGGCGCCGCCATACTGCGCAAACCATCAGTTCGCGCAACGGCTGGCGCTGCGCCTTCGACGAACATGAATACGTTGAATTTATCAAAGTCGGGGATCGCCTCCGGGAAATCGACGAAGCGAAGGTGGGGGAGCTTCAAGAGAGCATCCGCGAGCGCGGGCTGCTACAGCCGATCGTCGTCGCTGTCACCGAAAATGAGAGCGACGATATGACCTTTCGGCTTGTGGCCGGCGCGCACCGCCTCGAGGCGGTGAAGCGCTTGGGGTGGAACCGCGTTCCGATCATCTACTTCGATGGCGATGCGACCGAAGCCGCGCTAGCTGAGGTTGACGAGAACCTGTGCCGCCACGAACTGAGCGCGGCCGAGCGCGTCCAGCACGTCACCCGGCGCAAGCAGCTCTGGCAGCAGGCGCGCCAGCCCGAGGGCACCGATGAGAAAGTGGCTCAGGCTGAGCCAGTTTCCGGAGGCCGCGGCAACAAGGGTTTCGCAGCGGAGACCGCCGCGAAGACCGGACGCTCCAAGGCAGCCGTCAACAAAGATGTCTCCCGCGGCGAGCGCATCGCGCCGGATGTTCTCGACGAGATCAAGAGCAAGCCCGACCTCAACACCGGCGCGGCAATGGACAAGCTCGCCGCTATGCCGCACGAGCACCAGCGCGAGGTCATCGACGGCGTCCGCAAGCTCGAGCCGGGGGTGGCGCCGGAGCCCGAGGTGGCGGCCGAGCCTGCCGTGGCCGCTACCGCGCAGGAGGCCACTCAGGCCGCGCCGCAGGAGGCGCCTGTGGCCGTTCAGCCGGAAATGGAATCCCAGCCGGAAATGGAATCCCAGCCGGCCACGCCGTTCCACGCGGCGCCCGTGCCGCCCGCGACCGCTATAGCCGCGCAAGGCGATGCCGATGTCGAAGAGGTCGCCAAACTGCTTATCCATGGCCTGCCGCGCCGCGTTCTCGAGCGCCTGACCGGCGCGTCGACTATCTGGCCGGGGGTCTGCAAAGCGATCGCCGGCGCCCTCGCGAGCGGGTCGCCGGAGCCCGCCGAGGCGCATCACATTGACGACACCGGCAACGCCGAGGCGGCGGCATAGCGATGCACTATCCCCGCGGTCACCGGCGCGCGCCGCGCGGACATCTAGCGCTACTGACGATGCGTTGTTTCCGGTGGGGGCCGGGGCGGCGCGAGAGCGAGGAGGGAGGAATGAGTACCCCCAAGAACGACAACCGACTCGGCGACGAGCACGGTGTCGTTGAGCATGGGCGAGACGCCCAACATGGACCATGGGCGTCGCGGCGCGACATTGTGAGCCAGAGATGGGTCGCCACCTGCTTGCACAACAGCGCCAGAGAGGTCGACGAAGTTTCGGTCAAGAGGCCGATCTGGAAAGACATCGACTATGTGGCAGGGCACCTCCGCTGGGCCGCGGCTGCAGCAGAGGCATATCCGCTGCTCGCCCGCGCTGGCAACGGACGCGTCGCCGCCGGCGACCTCGCCGACGTGGCGGACCTGTTCTGCGCCGGGCGCGGCACCGTCGCGCAGCTCGTGGCGGAGCTGGTTGACGGAGCATATGCGGATGCGCCGCGCGGCGAGGAGGACGGGGAGTTGCTGTTGTGACAAAAATGCGCCCCGGCGCCGCACCGCCCGGACATCGAGGCACAGCGGCGAACGCTGGCGGACGAACACGGACGCATGATGTTGCGCCAGCAGAAGGGTTTGTTGAATCGCGCGCTTGAAAATTTGGAAGCGTTTCGCCACTTGGCGCGTTGTTAATCGTGACGAAACACTACAACCCGCTCAAACGTGAAAGGCACCGCCGTGGAACAGAACATCTTCTTGACGATGGCCGAGGTCTGCAAAAGGTACCGGTTCAAGCATCGCCAACACGTCGACCGGCTGGTGCGCGAAGGTCGCTTCCCGAGGCCAATCAAAGTCGGAGCGCGAGGGATCCGCTTCGTGAACGCCGAGCTGGAGCACTTTGACGCCGCGCGCATCGCCGAACGCGACGCCCGCACCAGTACAGCGGTGGTCGCCGCATAGCAGACCGCGGCGCCGACGGTTTCGGCGCACCCACCACCTCGCCGGGTCGGCAATAAAAAGCCGGCCGAAAGCTGAATCAATCGGCCGGCGAGTTTGACGAAAGTGACGAAGATGACCCTACAAGCACCTCTTTCCCCAAGCAACAGTAATCTGTCGACAGGCACGTACTTTGCCGGTGCCGCCGGCATAGAACCCTACGACGACGACGGCGCGCCCCTGTCGGCCGAGGAAGGGCCGCCGCCGGCAGAGCCGCATCGTATCGCCCCGGAAGACTTGCCGGCGCCGGCGAGCAATGTCGTGCCTTTCCCGGTGCGCAGCATTATCAGCGGCATGATTCTCGGCCCTCAGCCGGCGCCGATCCCGACGCCCACACCCGAGGAGACGGCGAAGGCCGCGGCGGCGAACCCCGAGCGCTGGGCGGAATGGCTCAAGTACGTCGCCAGCGCGCGTGCGGCGGCGCTGGGCGTGGCGAAGCTCCTCGAGAACGCGATCCAGACCGCGCCCGCAGCGGCGCCGGCGCCAGAGTCGACCTCCGTCGAGCTGCCGCCCTGGGTCACCGACGCGCCGCCACACGACGCCTATGACGACGCCCCACAGCACCAGGCGGAAGTGCCGCACGCGGCGCCCGCAGCCGCGCGCACCACCCGCACGGCGCGCGCGCCCGCCGCCCGCAGCGCCCGCGCGCCATCGCCGGAGGTGTCCATCCGCCTCTTCCGCGACGACATGGACGCGGCCGGGCTGTCCTTCAAAGGGAAGCTCCGTGCCGACGACGGCATGGTGCGTTTCCATGTCGATGGCGACAGCAAGGGCTCCCTGAACGGCTGGTACTTCCTGCACACCACCGACGGATGGCCGAACGGTGAGGCCGGGAGCTGGCGCCTGAACGGGCCGGAACCGATCGTGAAGTGGGTCGCGAGCGGCACCGACGGCAACGGGCCATCCGGGGCCGAGCGCAAGGCGATGAAGGAGCGCCAGGAGGCCGCGCAGCGCCAGCGCGAGGCTGAGGAGGCGGAGCGCCAGGCGAAGGCCGCTGCGCGCGCGGTGGCGATGTGGGAGGCCGCGAAGCCCGCCGATGACACCCACCCCTATCTCGTGCGCAAGGGCGTCAAAGCCTTCGGCCTGCGCGTCGGCACATGGATCAAGGAGTGGGTAGACGAGCACGGCGAGGTCCATACCAAGACCGTGCCGAATGCGCTGCTGGTGCCGATCCATGAGAACGCCAAGAGCATCGTCAGCTTGCAGGCGATATTCGACGGCAAAGCGCTCGGCCGCGACAAGGATTTCCTGTCCGGGGGACGCAAGCGCGGTTGCTATTTCGTCATCGGCGCACCGGCGCCTAACGCCGCGACCGGCATCCTGACCGTGATCATCTGCGAGGGATACTCGACCGGGGCGTCGATCCACATGGCGACCGGCGCCCTCGTCGTGGTCGCTTTCGATGCCAATAACATGGCGCACGTGGCGAAGCTCTTCCGCAAACGTCTGCCCGAGGCCAGGATCGTCATGGCCGGCGACAATGACGCGTGGACCGATCGCCCGGTCAAGAACCCGGGTGCGACCGCTGCGCGCCAGGCGGCCAAGGAGATCAACGGCATCGTCGCGATCCCGCAGTTCAAGAGCGTCGAGTCGAAGCCGACGGATTTCAACGATCTGCACATGGCCGGCGGCCTCGATCACGCGGCCGAAGGGCTCGCGGAGGTCAAGCGCCAAGTCCTGGCGGCGATCGCCGCGGCAGAGCAGCGCCAGGCGGGCGAGGAGCCGCAGGCGGATGCCGCGGGCGCCGGATCGGCAAATGACGCGAGCGCGGCCGAGGCGCGCCAGCACGCCGCGATCGATCCCAGCGGCCATTTCGGCATCCTTGGGTACAGCGATGATGACCAATACCACATTTATCATCGCAGAAAGCGCCTGATTCAGCGGGTCTCGCCGAGAGATTTCTCCAGCGATCATAACCTGAACAACATGGCGCCATGGCGTTGGTGGCAGATGAATTTCCCGGTCAAGGGCGGCGGCTGCGATAAGACCAAGGCGTCGAATTGGTTCATCCAAACAGCGACCGCGCGCGGCGTCTTCGATCCGACAAAGATCCGCGGACGTGGTGCGTGGATCGACCGAGACCGTTGCATATTCCACTTCGGCAACCAGCTCGCCGTCGACGGCATTCCGGTCGACGTTGACGCGATCAAGAGTGAGTACATCTACCCGATCGGGCGAACCCTACCACCGCCTGCCGAGGATGCGCTGAGCGATGCCGACGGGCAGCGGATCATCGACGTGGCGAAGCAATTTCGATGGGTCAATCCCGGATCGGCGCTTCTCCTGTGCGGCTGGATCGCGCTCGCACCCGTCTGCGGCGCGCTAAAATGGCGCCCGCATGCATGGCTCACGGGTGGTGCCGGTTGCGGCAAGACGACAATTCTCCGCGACTTCGCCAAACACCTGCTCAGCGGAATCTCGCTCATGGTCCAAGGCTATTCGACCGAGGCCGGCATCCGCCAGAAACTCCGCAACGACGCGATCCCGGTGCTTTTCGACGAGTCCGAACAGCAGAGCGATCAGGACTCAAAGCGGATACAGTCTATCCTCGGACTCGCGCGCCAGGCCAGCAGCGAATCTGACGCGTTGACGCTCAAAGGCACCATCCGCGGCGACGGCATGGAATTCCTCATCCGCTCGATGTTCCTGCTGTCGTCCATTTCGATCGGCATAAAATATGACGCCGATCACGATCGCATCGCCAAACTGCACTTGCGCCCCAAGCACGAGCGCGAGCACCGCGAAAAATGGCCTATCACGAAAAAGGCGCTCGGTGCTCTCCTCAAGGACAAGACACTCCCCGCCCGCCTACTGCGCCGCATGCTCGACACACTGCCGACCGTACTCCAGAACATCGACACCTTCATCGAGGTCATGTCGAACCGTCTCGGCTCACCGCGTGACGGCGACCAGTACGGCACGCTGCTGGCCGGCGCATGGTCGATCGCCCACTCCGGACTCGCCACACGCGACGATGCCGAAAAACTGGTCGACGCCTATAACTGGTCAGCGTTCCTCGATGACGCCGGCGGCAATGAGCCTGAGAAAGTGATCAACAGCGTCCTTCGCCATTGCGAGAGACTGCCGCACGGCACACAGATCGCCATGTCGGAGCTGATCCGGATAGCCGCGGGACAGAATCAAGAGGACGGGTCGACCACTGAGACGAAGATCACTGCCGCCGAGGCGAACCGTATTCTTGGCCATAACGGGCTGAAAGTTTTCATCGAAAAAGGCCAGTCGGCGGCCGACGGGAAATTGCTCATCGAGCGTGACAACAGCAAAATCTCTGGGATGCTCGCCGGGACGCCGTTCGAGAACGGATGGTGGGACCAGGTCAAGCGCCTCAAGGGCGCCGGCGAATTCCGCCACGAGGAAGGTCCGACCAAGGGCGAGTGGCGCAAGCAGAGATTCGCCAGCAATCCCGAGCGATGCCTGTCCGTACCACTATCGATGATCTTCGATGGTCAGCCGTCCGAGCCCGACAGCAGCCCCTCCGAGGACAGCGACCCGAACGACGAGCCGCCGCTATAGGCGCCGAGCGAGGGGTACGCCATGCCGTTCCGGGCCGTCATAGATGGTGGCGACACCATCTCCCTGCGCCTGCCGCGCGACGCCTGGCGCGAGCTGGGCGTCCGCGTCAAGCGCGGGGAGTCGGTTATCGAGATGGCGTGCTGCCACTCGCCGGGCATCATGAAAATGAGCCCGCTCGGGCGGCAGTTCTTCGCGCACAAATCGCAGCCCAATACCTGCGGCTGGCAACCGGAATCGCTGGAGCACGTCGAGTTGAAGGCCGCCATCTTCGACGCCATCAACGGCGTGGAAGGCTGGCAGGCCGAGATCGAGGCGGCCGGGCCGGACTGGCGCGCCGATGTCATGGCGACGCGCGGCAAGGTCAAGGTCGCGTTCGAGGTGCAGCTCTCGCCGCAGAGCGGCGCCACCACCGCCTTCCGCGAGGAGCGGTATAGGGCAGCCGAGGTGCTGCCGTGGTGGATAGTGAAAGCCGGGCGGAACTCCGGCGAGGCGTTCGGATCCGATCTGCGCACAATCATCGGCCAGGAGCTGACGGCGACCGAATCGGCCCAGCGGGCCGTCCGCCGCGTGTTGCGCCTTGTCGAGAGCCAGGTCGACATCGCCAAGGCGTTGGTCGGGTACATGCGCTCACGCCACCGTGCCTGCCGTGTCTGGCGGAATTATGGCCTGCCGGCGGTGATCGAGGTGACGGCCGATGACTTCAACACCATCAGCAAGCCGCAGGTAATTGTCATCGGGGAACTCGGTGGCGGCGCCGTGCCAGATTTGGAGATGGTGCGGCAGCGCTCCCCGGATTACACGCTGGGCACCGCAGTTCAGTTCGTTCGCCATGCCGGCGCCCAGATCCAAGGATTCGGCTCCCCGGCGTTCTTCCTACGGAACTCCCCCGAGGTTGAGGTGCCGCTCATCCTCGACCGCATCGAGCACGGTTGCCTTGTGTGGCGTGGGGCTCTGCTCTGCACCACGACATGGTCGAGGCCGCGCTGGTCTGGCATCGCGAGACCTGCGCGCATTGCGGCGAGACCTATGCACGATCCCCCTTCGTCGTCTCAGGGCATCTCCGCCACCATGCGAACCGCGCGCCTCACGTTGGCGTATGGGATGCCATACCGGAAGGCGTCAAAGAGAAATTCGAGGAGCGGGAGGGGCTGCGCCTGTCGTTGCCAGAAGCCGCACCCGGAAGAATCTGTCGCGACACCCACTACTGCCCACACTGTAATGGCAAGCAGCTAGCCAACCTGATTTCCCTGGACGACGCCCTCCGCCACTGGCCGCACCAGCATATCGACTGGATGATCCGCGTCCCCGTCAAAGACGGGGCATGGTCCAAGCACAAGGAGCCCGCGCCGCGCGATCTACCAGCCGCCCAAGCATGGGTGGAGATGATCACCAGGCGGCGCGATGCCCGTGATCTAGCCGCCGGCGTGGGCGTGCCTCTTCGATCGATTTCCTCTTTGGGGACGCGCTACCGCGTCTCCTTCGGACGGAAATATATGTGGCTCTTCCCCTATGCTGCCGGAGGACCGGTTTGGACCGACAGCGAGTTCTGGAAGATCGAGCCGCCGACCGGAGTCCGCTCCCGCGCCATGGCGTCCCCGCAGATTGATCCATTCTCCTGACCGGGAAGGCGCCTGGATGGGCGCCCGCACCGACGAGGAGCCGCCGCCCGGTCCGCGGCGGGTAGTGGCTCGCGGCGGTAGTGGCGCCAGCAAGGGATGACCCGCTAGAGCCGACTTTTTGGGTCGATTTTGGGCGCCCTCCGAAAAATGGGCAAAAACGCTGGCTACAAGCATCATATTGAAAACAAAGGATTTTCCTGTAGCCAGTTGTAGCCGCGTCTACAACGCTGGCTACAAGTTAACCTATTGTTCTATATAGCAAAAAGTGCCCTTGTAGCCATGTAGCCAGTTTTGGAGGATAGTCATATATATAGACATAGGGACATGGCGAGATGGGAGAGTTGGACCCCCGACATCGACCCCCTATAGGCCATGCGCAGAGCCCGCGCCAATG
>JBKQTR010000193.1:0-16067 GCA_052143095.1 Allostellaceae bacterium | reverse complement strand
CTGAACAGCGAGACCACGAAGCATGCCAGAAGCTTCAGACCATCGATCATCCCGCAGCAGATTACCCGATCCGCGACCGCAAGCCACTACGGATGAAATTCTCGGTAGGGACAGGAGGGATGAAGGTCGTGGAGCTTTACGGGCGAGTTCGTCGCGCGGTCCGGATCGAGGGTCTGAGCGATCGGGAGACCTGCTGCGGTGGAGCGGTGGTTCAGCAGGGCAGAAGATGGCCTAGCCCCCCTCGAGTTGCTCGTACAAGTCGACGGCATCGCCTGCCGATACCGTCGCCGCGGCCGATGCCGCCGTGCCATTGACGGCGACGAGCCACACATGGTCGTGTGCATGAACCATCTCGATCACTTGCCGGAGCGTCGTTCCTTCCGGCACGCGAAGCGTAGTGGACGCCCGCCCTTCCGGCAGGAAGCGGCGCAGGTTGCCATGCATTGTCACCGTGACCTCGATCATCGGTTCTCGCCGCCCAGCTTGAGCGCGATCTTTTCCGCAGTGATCGGCAGGGACGAGATCCAAATGCCGGTCGCCGCCGCGACGGCGTTGGCAACCGCCGCGGGCGGCTCGATGCAGGGCGGCTCGCCGACCCCTTTAGCGCCGTAAGGGCCGGCCGCACTCGGACATTCGACCAGGATCGATTGCACGCGCGGCACGTCGAGCGCCGTCGGCATCTTGTAGTCGGTGAGGTTCGCATTCGCCACGCGGCCGTCGCGATAGACGATCTCTTCGGAGAGCGCCTCGCCCAGCCCTTGCGCCACGCCGCCCTCGATCTGCCCCTCCACATAGGTCGGGTTGATGGCAAAGCCAACGTCTTGCGCGACGACGTAGCGGTTGATCAAGATCTCGCCGGTGGTGCCGTCGACCGACTGGTCGACGGCATGAGCATGGAAGCTCGGCGTGTTCCACGCTGGCAGCGGATGATTTTCGACGCGCGTGGGTTCATAGGTCGGCATCGGCGAGATCGCCGTGCCATGCGCGATCAAGCCGCCGCCCGAAAGCTGCGACAGGCGCGCGATCTCGGCGATGGCGAGGCGTTTGTCGCCGGCGACGACGCATTTATCGCGCAACACCACGCCGTCGCTGGGGACGCCGAGCGCCTTGGCGGCGATGTCAAACATCTGCCGGCGCAGATCGGCGGCAGCGGCGATGCAGGCGTTGCCGACGGAGAAGGCGGTCCGGCTCCCTTGGGCACCGTAGTCGAACGGCGTCGCCTGCGTGTCGATAGCGGCGACGTTGATGTCCTGCAGGTCTAGCGACAATTCCTCCGCCAGCACCTGAGCGGCACCGGTCAAGGCACCGGTGCCGATCTCGACAGCGCCGCTGATGAGCGTCGCGGTCCCGTCCGGATTTATCCTGACATAGACGCCCGAGGAGCCGCCCGTAGTCATCCACCAGCTGCACGCGATGCCCTTACCGCGTCCGGGCGCAGGCTTCCGATTCTGCCAATCGATGGCCGCCGCCACCTTCCGCAGGCATTCCTCTATACTGACCGCCTTCAGCACCTCGCCCGAAGGCCCGGTGTCGCCCTCGCGCACGACGTTCTTGAGGCGAAGCTCGAGCGGATCGATGCCGAGATCCTCGGCAATCATGTCCATCTGGCACTCGACGGCGAAATTCGCCATCGGCCCCGCTGGCGCACGGAACGAGCCGCTCGGCACCTTATTGGTATAGACCGCGAGGCTCTCGAGCCGAAGATGGGGCGTCCGGTAGGGTCCGGCGAGGATCTGCATGGAGATCGCCGCGGTGCCCGGTCCCGAGCCCGCGAATGCGCCACAATCGAGGACGATCTTGCCCTCCTTGGCGATGAGCGTCCCGTCGCGCGCCACGCCGGTCTTCAAGGTGATGACGGTAGCTTGCCGCGGATAGGCCGCCGTCAGCTCCTCCTCGCTGGTTGTCACGATCTTGACCGGCCGACCGGTCCGGCGCGCGAGCAAGGCAGTGTAATGCTCGACGCCGACCCGAAGCTTGCCGCCGAAGCCGCCGCCGATGCCGGGCACGAGAACGCGCACCTTCGCGGCTGGAAGATCGAGAATCTCGGCCAGCGTGTTCTGCATGTCGAAGGGCAGCTGCGTGTTCGACCAGACGGTCACGGTCCCATTTCCGTCCCATGCGGCGACCGCGGCGCGTGGCTCGGTATAGCCGGGATGGACGAGCGGCGTGGTAAACCGGTTCTCGTAGACGCGGTAGGCCTCGGCAAACCCCACCTCAACGTCGCCGGAATGGATGCGCGCCCGGCCGGCGATGTTGCCGTCGCGGGCGATTACGGGGAGTGCCTTGTAGGACCGCCAGTCGGGATGCAGCAGCGGCGCGCCCTCGGCCAACGCCGCCTCGGGGTCGAAGATGGCCGGCAAGGCGTCGAACTCGACCTCGACGGCGGCGAGCGCCCGCTCGGCAATCTCGAGCGTCGTCGCCGCCACCGCCGCAATCGGATGCCCGGCGAACCGGACGCGGTCGGTGGCGAAAACGGTTGTGTCCTTCACCGCCTGGCCGAAGCGCACGGATGGAATGTCGGCAGCCGTAATGACCGCCTTGACGCCGGGAAGGGCGCGCGCGCGGCCGGTATCGAGCCGCTTAATGGCCGCATGCGGCACGGGGCTGCGCAGCACTTTGCCGAACAACATGCCGGGGAGCGCGAAGTCGGTCGCGTAGACATGCGTGCCGGTCACCTTGCCGATGCCGTCAATCCGCGGCAGGCGCCGCCCGACGGTGCGATGCTCGAACGCTCCCATGGCGCTAACCTCGCTCATTCATGCGTTTCGCCGCGGCGGCGACCGCCGCGACGATCTTCTGATAGCCGGTGCATCGGCACAGCGTCCCCGAGATGGCCTCGCGAATGGCATCTTCAGACGGCTCAATGCCGGGATGCTCGTCCAGGAACGACTTCGCCGTCAGGATCATCCCGGGAATGCAGTAGCCGCACTGCACCGCGCCGTGCTCGATGAACGCCGCCTGCAGCGGATGCAGGTGCTCGGGGTCGCCCAGCCCTTCGATTGTGACAATGGACTGGCCCTGGCATTGGGCCGCGAGAAGAATGCAGGAATTGACCGCTTTGCCGTCGAGCAGCACCGTGCAGACGCCGCACTCGGCCTCGAGACAGTTCTCTTTGGTGCCGGTGAGGCCGAGACAGTTGCGCAGCACCTGAAGCAGCGTCCAATGCGGCTCGATTGCGAGTTGCTGCTGCTCGCCGTTGATGGTGATGTCGAGCGTGACCGGGCTCATCGGCTTTCGATCCTTTTCACGCACTGCGCCAGCGCGCGGGCCACCAAAGCCGACACGAGCAGCCGGCGATAGCGGTCGGACGCGCGCACGTCGCTGATCGGCGCGCAGGCCTCGGCGGCGAGCCGCCCCGCCTCGCCGAAGCTCTCCTCACTGGCCGGCCGACCTTCGAGAAACGCCTCCGCGGCCCGCGGCCGCAACGCCTTGGGCCCGACCGCCCCCAAGGACAAGCGGACACCGCGGCAGCGCCGATCGCCCGCATCGAGCGTCAGCCGGGCAGCGACGCAGACGACCGAAATCTCCATAGCACGCCGGCGTCCGGCCTTCACGAAGGCGGTCGCGCTGGCCAGCGGCAGCTCAGGGAAACGGACCTCGGTCAGGATCTCGTCGAGCCGGCGCTCCGTGCGGTTGGGCCCGGTCAAGAAACGCTCGAGCGGCAATCGACGCCTCCCGGCCGCGCCGACCAGCGCGACCTCCGCATCGAGCACCAGCAGCGCCGGCACGAAGTCGGCCGCTGGCGAGGCGTTGACGATGTTGCCGCCGACGGTGCCGACGTTCCGGATCTGATGGCCGCCGATCACGCGTGCCGCCTCGACCAACGCTATCAGCCCGCCCTGAAAAGCCGGATGCCGCTCTATCGCCTTGTGCGTCGTCAATGCGCCAAGGACGAAGCCGTCCGGCGCTTCCTCGATCCCGCGCAAGGGGCTGAGCCCGCTCAGGTCGATAAGATGGGCCGGCGCCAGCCGCTTGCGATTCATCTGGATCACGAGATCGGTGCCGCCGGCGAGGAAGCGGGCCGCCTCGCCGTATTGTTCGGCGAGCGCCACGGCTTCGGCGAGCGATGCGGGACGATGCATAGCGAAGCTCATCGCCTGGACCTCACGACGCCATGGCACGGCTGACCTTGGGCCAGACCTCGGACGCGAACTTGACGAAGGTCTCCTCGATCGATCCGCCCTCGGGAGCGAAGGGCATGGTGATGATCGAATCGATGCCCGCCCGGCGCAGCGCCACCACATGCTCGGCGACCTCATCGACGGTGCCCGCCAGCATGAACGCGTCGACGTGGCGATCGGTGACGAGCGGCAGCAGCGGCAGATACGGCTTCACGCCCTCGGCATAGGCGGCCCCCGCGACCGAGGCCATGGCCTCGGCGGGCAGCGTCAGGCCTTGGGCCGCGGCAGTGGCGAATTTCAGCCGTCCCGCGCCGAGCAGCCGCGCCACCGTTGGCCTGACCGCGTCGCGCGCCGCGCGGCCATCGGCGGTGATGCAGGTGTTGAGGCGGGCGATCAGCTTGATCGATTTCGGGTCACGGCCCGCCTGCTTTGCGCCGCGATCGACCTCAGCGCGCAAGGCCCTCACCTCGTCGGCCGCAGCGCAGGCCTCCATGATGACGCCGTCGGCAACGGCACCCGCGGCGCGCTGGCCGAGTGGGCCGTTGCTCGCGACGTAGATCGGGATATCCGCGCGCACCGGCGTGAAGCTCAGCCGGCCCTGGGCGAAGCGGATGACTTCGCCGTGATAGTCGACCTTGTCGCCGCGCAGCAGCGCCTTGATGAGTTCGATCGCCTCGCGTATGGCGCGCGGCGGCTTCTTGCGCTCGATGGCAAGCTCGGCAAATCCCGAGATGCCGGCACCGATCCCAAGCACTGCGCGCTGCCCGGAAATCTCGTCGAGCGTCGCGATCGCCATGGCGGTGAGCGCCGGGTGCCTGGCATAGGGGTCGGTCACGCAGGGCCCCAGCAGCACGCGCTCGGTATGGTCGGCGAAATGGCTGAGGCAGGAATAGACCTCGCGGTAGAACCGCTCATCCGCCAGCCAGACCGTATCATAGCCACTCGCTTCGGCGAGCTTGACGCGCTCCATCATGCGCGACAGCGGCGCGTTGCCCAACATCAGAAGTTCGACGGTCATGGTCCCATTCTCCTCGGCCGAGCTCGCGCCCGAACGTCGCGGAACGCACTGCCCTATTCTATGGTCTCCGCGACAAAATAGATGTTCTTCGACCTTTCCAGGAATCTTCCGTAGAGCTCGTTGCGCAGCGCCGCGCCGGCGGGCGAGGCCAGATCGCGATCGTGCTGCTCGAGGCTCCTCACCTCGATCCGCTCGATATACTGCCAGCCAGAGCTGTCGGCGCCCTGGATCGGCCCTTTGATTCGGTGGACCCTGTAGCTGATGTAATTGGGTAGCGAGCGCACGAGTTCATAGTCGCGCTCACGGACCCATTTCTCGTATTCCACCGGGTCAACGCCGGGCTTTAGCGTGCTGATCAGGAATCTCACCGCCATCTTCACTTCTCCATACCTGCTCCGGCCGACTCAGGCGGCTCTGATATCGCCAACGACCTTGACTCGGACGCGCATCGCATTCCCCGGCAGATAGGCGATCGGAATGTCCTCCGCCTCGACGATGGTCAGCGAGCCGAGGGCTGCTCCAGCCTCGACGGCGCGGCGATCGGCAAGTTCTTTCGCCAACTTGATCGCCTCGTCGCGGGAAACGCCCTGGAAGACTTGGTCCACCTCGCCGCAAACCTGCGCGATCGCGGCGCCGATGGCGTTGGCGCAGCCGCCATGCTCAACGCGGATCACGCTCTTGACGCCCTGCAGCCGATCCGGAACCAGGAAGCTGCCGCCACCGACGGCGATGAGGAGGACGTCGCTCGCATCAGTCTTCATGCGGTCGACATGCTCTTCGATCAGCGACCTCACACGCGCGAGCACGCCGTCAACGAGGTCGGCGCCGAGATGACGCACTTTGCGGCGATCGCCGATTTCGGCAAGCCCCGCCGCCACAGCGATGTCGGTCGCCGTCAATCGGCTGCCGCCGAAGACGAGAGCCTCCTCGGTCAAGCGGTAGCCGACGCTGATGGGCCCGACTGACAGCGTCTCGGGATCGACAATGCTGCCGCCGCCCAGCCCGATCGACACGAGATCGGGCATGCGGAAGAGAGTTCGCACTCCGCCGACATGGACCACCGAATTGGCCTCGCGCGGAAAGCCCAAGCGCAAATGCCCGAAATCGGAGGTCGTCCCCCCGATATCGGCGACAACGGCGTTCTCGAGTTTCGAAAGGTAGGCCGCGCCGCGCATCGAATTTGTCGGGCCCGAGGCGAAGCTGAACACCGGGAAGGCGACGGCCCGTGCTGACTCAGCGACCGTCCCGTCATTCTGCGTGATATAGAGAGGCGCCGAAACGCCGATCTCGGCCATAGCGCAGTGGAAGCCCCGCACGGTCTCCTCGGCAAGCGCGACCAGCGAGGCGTTGAGCAAGGCAGCGTTCTCGCGCTCGAGCAGACCGATGCCGCCGAGGAGATAAGAGCAGGTGACGGAGACGCCGGGGATCTCGTCGCGCAGGACCTGCGCGACTGTTTCCTCGTCGGCAGAGTCAAGGGGAGAAAACATCGCGGTCACGGCCACATGGCCCAGGCCTCGGGTGCGGATTTCCCGCGCCGCGAGGCGCACCGCGTCAAGGTCGAGGGCTGTGAAGCGCCGACCGTCGTAGTCATGGCCGCCTTCGAGCTGCCAGACACCGCCACGGACCAGCTCCGCCAGATCGCGCGGCCAGTCGGTGAATGGCGGCAGCGCAGCGGTCGCTGGCAAGCCTATGCGGATCGCGGCCACACGGGAAAGTCGCCGCCGCTGCACGACGGCGTTGACGAAATGGGTCGTGCCGACCAGCAAGGCGTCGACGCCCATGGTGGTGTCGACCTCGGCGCCGAGCCGCCGCATCGCCGCGACAATGCCGCCGGTGACGTCGACGGTCGTCGGCGACTTCACCGCGGCTTCGACGCGTCCGTCGGCGACAAGGACCGCGTCCGTGTTTGTGCCGCCGACATCGATGCCGATGCGTTTTCTCACGCGAACACCGACTTGAACGGTATGTCGTAGCCGAAAGCGCGCGGCCCGACATGCTCGAGGCCGCGCGGCGTCAGGAAGATGGGCGGAGAGGGCAATGCGATGACCGTGACCCGCTGGCCGTAGCGGATGGTCTCTGTGCCGATTGCTTCGCCTGAATCGCTGTCAAGCACGCAGATGAGCTCGGGGGTCGTCGCGACGGGCTGCCCGTCCCGCCACAGGACTATCCACTCGTTCTGGAAGGCGACATCGACGCGCTCCTTGCGATGCTCGCCCAGGCCGTCGATCACCGTGCGTCCTCGCAGGAACCCCTCCGTGGTACGCCGCTCGACCTCGACGACCTTGCCGGCGAAGAGCCGCTTGCCGGGCTCGACGGCGAATATCGCCGCGATTGGATCATCGTGGCGGCGATTGGCCTCGACCACCGCATGCCCCAGCCGGATCGCCTTGGAGGTGGTGCCGCGAACGGCCCATTCCTTCACCTCCGAGCCGCGGCGCGGCGCCTTGCAGGTCGCGGCGATCGAGCCGAACTCGGTGCAGATCTTGCGGCTGACGCGCTCCATCCATTTCCAGCTCGCAACCCGGGTGAGGACCACCTCGTTGCCGCGCGGATCAACGGCGGTGAGCGGCGCCGGCGACAGGTCGCCCACGGCAAAGCTCGTCATCTGCGCTTCCGGATAGGCGCGCCCCATGGCGTCCGCGTCGACCACGGGAATGCCGAGATGCGCCGCCGCCATCAGCGGCTGGATGGCATTGCCACCGCCAACCTCGATGCCCATGACTGCCCGGAACGGCCGCGCCCGATACTCCTGCATGGCCTCGACGGCGCGGGCGATGAGGCGGCTGTCGACCAGCCGCTCGAGGATGACGAGCGGCGCTCCCATCATCGAGACGACCGCGACCTCATCGTCGTCGCGGAGCTCGTCCGGATCGATCAGCGAGACGCGATAGCCCTCGGCATAGAGGCGACGCATGTTAAGGAGCCCGTGATAAGGGCTGCCGCCGCCGCCCGTTCCCAGGATCCAGGCACCGACGGCGAGCGCCTCGATATCGGCCGCGGCGAGCTCCTTCACGCGCTGCCCTCGCCGGCCGACTGCGCCGCCATGGAACTCGCCGGTTTGGGCGAGAGCCAGAACGGGTCGTCGAGCTTGGCACCGATGTCTCGCGCCGCGGCCGTGAGCATCCCGATCATGCGCCGCTTCTCAGCCTCGGGCACCAGCGAGGCCGAGTAGGAGAGGCAAAAGCTCAGCGTCTCCGCATTCTCGGCATCGGCGACCGACACGGCGATCGAGCCCACGCCCGGGATCGCCTCGTCCACCGCCTCGCACCAGCCGCGCCGGCGCACCTCATCCAGCGCGGACATCAGCTCCGAGAGCGATTGCGGCGCGTTGGGCGATGGCGGGACGAGCGGCTCCCGATAGAGCGCCCGTATTTCCTCGGTGCCGAGCCGCGCGAGCAGGGTGCGACCGGTCGCGGTGGCAAAGGCCGGCGCGCGCGAACCGAGAGGCGTCACGACGCGCAGCGCGTGCGTCCCCGGGTGCAGGCGGATGACGAGCACGTCCGGCCCGTCCAGGATCGAGACATAGCCGGTGTGGCCGCTCTCCCGGCAGATCGCCGCCAGATACGTGTCGGTGAGGCCGACGAGCGTGGAATTGACGCGGTGAAGGCGCGCCACCTCGAACAGGAGATGGCCCACCCGGTAGCGCGGCGTGCTGCCCGCATTGGCGACGAGACCAGCCTCGCGCATCGCCTTGAGCAGGCGAGACGTCGAGCTCTTCGGCATCCCGAGGAGCCGCGAGACATCGGTTACCGAGATTTCCACCCGATCAGCCGAAAATAGCCGCAGCACGGAAACGGCATTCGCGAGCGTAGTCAATCTTCGACCTTCGAGTTCCGAAATATGGATCTTGTGTTGACAATAACGGAACACTGCCAATAATTCAACATGAGACGATCGGGGAGCAATCGATCGCGCGCTCCCGCAACCGTAGCGTTGCCGCCGACGCGCCTGGTCGACGGCTGCGGGCCAGGAAAAAACAACGGAGGGGCAGCGATGGGTCGGTTCCGGAATCGACGGGAATTCTTGAAGCTCACAGCCGCGAGCGCGACGGCTTTCACCCTTGCTGGGAAAGGTTTTGTCGGCAGCGCTCAGGCGGAAGACCTTCGCACCCTCACCGTGGCCTGGGACACCGATGTCGATACGCTCGATCCGGCGGCGTTCAAATCGATCGGCGCCTATACCGTTCAGGCAAACATCTACGACAGCCCACTGATGTGGAAGGTCCGGCCGGTGCCGAATTCACCGGGGCTGTTCCGCTCGCAGCCCGGGGAATTCGACGGCTCCATCGCCGAGTCCTGGGAATTCGAGAAGGACGGGGCCACGCTGGTTCTGAAAATCCGGCGCGGCGTCCAATTCCCGACCGGCCGGCCGCTGACGGCGCAGTCGGTCAAGTATCTGTTCGACCGCGGCGTCCAGTCCCCGGGCTACATGCGCATCGTCCTACCGACGCTCATCCGGGTGAGCAAGCCGGAGGATTTCCAAGTCCGCGACGACTACACCCTTGCCATCAACATGCCGGCACCCAGCCCGATGACGCTCGACGTCATGGCGCTTTCGAACAATGCGCTGCTCGATCCCGACGAGATCAAGCCGCACGCGACGAAGGATGACCCCTGGGCGACGGAGTGGCTCAAGCACAACGCGGCCGGGCTCGGACCCTATCAGCTGGTCAGGAACGAGCCGGGAGTCGAGATCGTCATCGAGGCGACCAAGGCCTACTGGAAGCCGGCACCCTACTTCCAGCGCATCGTCTTCAAATTCGTGCCGAACGAGTCCGACCGTGTCCTGCTGCTCAAGCGCAAGGCTATCGACCTCGTCTCGGGGCGTCCCGGCCTGTCACCGCAGAGCATCAAGAGCCTCGAAGGCGCCGAAGGGCTCAAGATCTACACCGCGCCGGACACGACCTGCCATTGGCTCAGCATGAACACGACGAAGCCGCCCTTCGACAACGTGAAGGTGCGCCAAGCCGTCAATTACGCGATCCCCATCCAGGCCATCATCCCGAACGTGCTCTTTGGCTATGGGACGCAGATGAAGAGCCCACTCCCCTCGCTCACCCCCGGCTATGACGGCGCGCTCTCGCACTACAAATACGACATCGCCAAGGCCAAGGCGCTGATGAAGGAAGCCGGCATGGACAAGGTGCCGATCCCGATCGACTTCGCGATCCGCGTCGGCTGGCAGCCACACGAGCAGGCAGCGATCTGGATCCAGCGCGAGTTCGAGAAGATCGGCTTCAATGTCAACATCGTCAAGGAGACCGACGCCACGTTCCGGCAGGTGGCGATCAAGGGCGATCACCAATTGTCGATTGAAACCTGGCAGTCCTGGATCAACGATCCGTTCTATCACCTGTTCTTCAACTTCCACAGCCGTGCGAAGGGCACGAACACGGCCTTCTACGCCAATCCCGCGCTCGACAAGCTGATCGACGACAACATGCATGAGGTCAACGCGCAGAAACGCCTGGCCGCGGCCAAGGAGGCGCAGAAGATCATAATCGATGAGGCGGTATGGGGGTTCCTGTGGTACGACAATTGGACGCGCGTTGTGCGGTCCGATCTCATCAACGTCGAGAAGCGCTGGGACACCTTCGACCGCTTCTACGACATGAAGCTTGCCTAGCGCGAGAGCGCCGCGGGACGCCCGTCGGCGGAGCTGTGGGAGCGGTCGGGCATGGGGTTCACGAACTATCTGGCACGGCGGCTGGCCTTGGTGGTGCCGACGCTGTTCGGCGTGACGCTGATCAGCTTTTTCCTCACCTATCTGCTGCCGGGCAATCCGGCGCTGGTCAAGGCCGGGCCGCTGGCCACGCCGCAATACGTGGCCGAGATGGAGCATCAGATGGGGCTGGACCGGCCCTTGCCGGTGCAATACTGGCGCTACGTCTCCGGCCTGTTCAGGGGCGATCTCGGTGAAAGCGCATCGACCGGCCGCCCCGTGCTCCAGGATTTCCTCCAGCGGCTGCCCGCCACGCTCGAGGTGACGGTGGCCGCGCTCTTCATCGCCATCGTCGTCGGCGTGCCGCTCGGCGTCCTGTCCGCCGTTCACCGCGACTCGCTCATCGACCATCTCGGGCGCATCCTCGGCGTCGCCGGCGTTGCCATGCCGAGCTTCTGGACCGGCCTGCTGCTGATCTACGTCTTCTTCTATCTTCTCGGCGTGGCGCCGGCGCCGCTCGGGCGGCTCGGTCCCGGCGTCTCGCCGCCGGCGCACATCACCGGGCTTTACGTCGTCGATTCGATCCTGACCGGCAACTGGCGCACGCTCGCCTTGAGCCTCTACCAGCTGATGCTGCCGGCGGCGACGCTCGGCTTCAGCGTCATGGCGCCGCTGGCGCGCATGGTACGCTCGACCATGCTGGAGATACTGGAATCCGACTATATCAAGGCGGCATGGGCCGCGGGCCTACCGCGGCGACGTGTCATCTATGGCGACGCGCTGCGCAATGCCCTCATCCCCGTCGTCACTATCCTGGGAGTCGTCTTCGGCTTCCTCATGGCCGGCAATGCCGTTGTCGAGACCGTCTTCGCCTGGCCGGGGATCGGCAATTACGCGGTCACCGCCCTGATGACGAAGGACTCCGGGCCGATTCAGTCCTTCGTCCTCTTCGTCGCCGTCATGTACGTCATCGTCAACTTGGCCGTGGATCTGATCTACGGGCTGGTGGATCCTCGGATCCGCTTCGGCTGATGGCCAACCTCGCCACGGCCCCCGATGCGCCGAGCCTGCCGGCCTCGCGCGCGGCGCTGCTCTGGCGCCGGGTGCGGCGCAATCCCCTCTCCTTTGTCGCAATCTGCTCGATCGCGGCGTTGGCGCTCGCGGCGGCGCTGGCACCCTGGATCGCGCCTTACGATCCCAACGACACCGACGCCGCTGCAACGCTGCAATCGCTCTCATCCCAGCATCTGCTGGGAACGGATATCTACGGCCGCGATCAGCTCTCGCGCATCGTCTACGCCGCCCGGCTCGACCTCATCATTCCCTTCTCCGCCACCGCGGCAGCGCTCGCTCTCGGCTCGCTCGTCGGCGCCATGGTAGGCTATCGCAGCGGCTGGATTGATCAGCTGGTGATGCGGTCGGTCGATGCGGTGATGGCGTTCCCCGCTTTCGTGCTTGCCATGGGGATCACGGCGGCGCTCGGAAACACCACCACCAATGTGGTCATTGCCATCGCCATCACGCAGGTGCCGAGCTATCTGCGCCTGATCCGCGGCGAGATGCTGCGGGTGCGCGAGATGGAGTATGCCGAGGCGGCGCGCACGGTCGGAAATCCGCGCTGGCGCATCGTCCTCGTGCATCTCTTCCCCAATTGCATTCCGCCGCTCATCGTGCAGGCGACGCTCGCCATGGGCTACGCGCTGCTCACCATGGCGGCGCTGTCGTTCATCGGCCTCGGCATTCAGCCGCCCGAGAGCGAGTGGGGCTACATGACCGCCGAAGGTGCCAGCCAGATGGTCACAGGACAGTGGTGGCTGTTCCTTTTCCCGGGGCTGGCGATCATGATGACCGTGCTCGCCTTCAACCTTCTTGGCGACGGGCTCCGCGACTTCCTCGATCCACGGATGCGAGGCATCCGATGAGCAGCCTACTCGAGATCGACGATCTGACCGTGCATTTCGACAGCGATGACGGCGCGATCGAGGCGGTCGACGGGGTCAGCTTCGACATACGCGCAGGCGAGATCCTCGGCCTTGTCGGCGAATCGGGTTCCGGCAAATCGGTGACGTCTTTCGCGATCCTCCGGCTCATCCGCCGGCCCGGCCGGATCGTCCGCGGCGCGATCCGCTTCGACGGCCTGGACCTCTTTTCGCTCTCCGAAGAGCAGATGCACGAGATCCGCGGCGCCCGCATCGCCATGGTGTCGCAGAGCCCGCGAACGGCGCTCAATCCCGTCATCCCCGTCGGCCGCCAGATCGCGCGGCTCTTCGAACTGCATCGCGGGGCGACGGCGGCCGAGGCGCGCCGGCGCACGCTCGACATGCTGCAACTCGTCGGCATCGCCGAGCCGGAGCGCCGCGCACGCCAATATGCGCACCAGCTTTCGGGCGGCACCTGCCAGCGCATCATGATCGCCATGGCGCTCGCGACTTCGCCCGAACTGCTGCTCGCCGACGAACCGACGACCGGCCTCGACGTCTCCATCGCCGCGCGCATCCTGGATCTGCTGCGCGACCTCGGCCGCAAGACCGGGGCAGCCATCCTGCTGATCACCCACGACATGGGGGTCGTCGCCGGAACCTGCGACCGCGTCGCCGTCGTCCATGCCGGCCAGCTCGTCGAGGTCGCGCCGGTTCGCTCGCTCTTCCGATACCCCGCCCACCCTTATACCAGGGCGCTCGTGCGGTCGATCCCGCGCGTCGACCGCGACATTGCGATGGAGCCAATTCCCGGCGCGGTTCCATCTCTGCTTCGTCCCCCGGAGGGTTGCCGCTATGCCGAGCGCTGTCCGTGGTCGGGCGATTCCTGCCGCGAGATGAAGCCGCCATTGACCATGCTCGCCGCCGATCATCAGGCGGCATGCTTCGGTATCGAGGAAGGCCGTGTCCCCGCTTCTGCAGCTTGAAGCGCTCGAAAAACACTTCCCGCTTCGCGGCTTGGCGTCGTGGCTCAGCTCGGTCGAGGGCGCAGGCAGGGCGGTCGTGCGGGCGGTGGACGGCGTCTCCCTAACCGTTACAGCCGGCGAGACGCTCGGCCTTGTCGGCGAGTCCGGCTGCGGCAAATCGACCATCGCCCGTTGCGTGCTGCGCATTGTCGACCCGTCAGCCGGGCGCATCTTGTTCGGCGGGACTGATCTCGCGATGCTCGATGAAACATCGCTTCGTCATGCGCGGCGCGACCTTCAGATGGTCTTCCAAGACCCCACGGCCTCGCTCAACCCGCGCCTCAGCGTGCGCCGCACCATCGAGGAGCCGCTTCGGCTGCACACGACGCTCGCCCCGGCGGAACGACGCGAGCGGGTCGGTGAGGTCCTCGACGAGGTTGGACTCGGCAGCGATCTGGCGACACGCTATCCGCACGAACTCTCCGGCGGGCAGCGGCAGCGCGTCAACATCGCGCGCGCGGTCGCTACCGGCCCGCGGTTCGTGGTGCTCGACGAGCCGACGTCGGCGCTCGACGTCTCGCTCCGGGCGCGGATCATTCTGCTCCTGGAAGCGCTGCGCGAGCGATTGGGGCTTTCCTATCTCTTCATTTCCCACGACCTCGCCAGCGTGAAGTATCTCGCTCAGCGCGTCGCCGTGATGTATCTCGGGGTCATCGTCGAAGAGGCCGAGACGCGCGAGCTGTTCCGGCATCCGCTCCATCCTTATACGCGCGCGCTGCTTGCCGCCGTGCCGATCCCGGACCCGGACGCCGATCGGCAGCGTTTCGTCCTCGCCGGCGAAGTGCCGAGCCCGATCGATATCGACCGGGGCTGCCGCCTGCGCTCGCGCTGTCCGCTAGCCAAGCCGACGTGCGCCGAGCCGGTGCCGCGGCGCGAGGTCGCCCCGGGCCATGTGGTGGCCTGCCATCTCGTCTGACCAGGAGGACACTATGACGATCGTGCGATTTGTGCTGGCGGCGCTGAAACCGGGCGTGACGCCCGAGGCCTACGAGCGCTTCGAGCGCGAGGTGGATTATGCCGTCGCCGGCAAGATGAAGACCATCGTCAGCTACCGTACGCACCGGCTGACCGAGGCGACGCCGGGCATCGGCGGTGGACCCTGGCAGTATATCGAGCGGATCGAGATCACCGATCGCAAGGCCTATGAGCGCGAGCTCGCCACGGTCGGCAGGGAATTGATTGACGAGCTCTACGCCAAATATCTCGACCGCTCGAAGACCGTGTCCTTCTGGTCGGAGCGCATCGAGCCATGAGCGACGCCGCGCGGCTTGCCGGCAAGGTTGCGCTCGTCACAGGCTCGTCCTCCGGCACCGGGGCCGCCATCGCGCTGGAGCTCGCGCGTTGCGGCGCCCGCATCGCCGTCCATTGCCGGACCGCGCTCGACGCGGCGGAAGCCGTGGCGCGGGCGATCGAGGAGGCGGGCGGCGAGGCTGCGGCATTCCGCGCCGACCTCGCCCATTCGGAACAGTTGCGGGCGCTCATCGATGACGTCGACCGCAAGTTTGGCCCCATCAGCATCCTGGCCAACAACGCCGGACCATTCGCCGACACGCCGTTCAGGGCGCTCGAGGAAGCCGACTGGGACCGGGTCTTGGCGGTCAACCTCAAAGCTCCTTATCTCGCGAGCCAGCGCGTGGCACCGGGCATGGAGCGGCTGGGCTGGGGGCGGATCGTGAATGTGGGCGCGACCTCGGCCTTCGTTCGGTCGCACTCGGTCTATGGCCTCGCCAAGGCGGCGCTGGTGCATTTGACCGAAAGCCTGGCGCTGGAGCTCGCGCCGGCGATCACTGTCAACGCTGTGGTGCCAAGCCAGATCGCCAGCGCGCGCACCGATGGGATGCCGGCCTATAAGGCGGCCGCCATCAAGGGCACGCCGCTCGGACGACTGGTCACGGAAGGCGAGATCGCCCGCATGGTCGCGCTGATCTGCTCCCCCGCCTTCGATTTCGTCACCGGGCGCGCCATCGTCATGGATGGCGGCCGCACGCTGCCGGTCTTCCCGCGGATCGGCGCTGCGCTCCCGCCCGAGCCCTAGCCCAACTTCCGCAGTTTGGCGTGCGCTGAAGGTTTTTTTGATGCGTTTGGCGAGAGTGGGGGATCGCCGCGGATTGGAAAGTCAGGTGCTGTGCGGGCGCGGCATAGTTTGGGACGCCAGAATCGCCGTGTAGTGCCAACCTTGTCCCTACCGAGAATTTGATCCGGAGTGGCTTGCGGCCGCGGATCGGGTAATCTGCTGCGGGATGATTGATGGTCTGAAGCTCCTGGCATGCTTCGTGGTCTCGCTGTTCAGGTCCAAGGAGCGACTTGAGGCTGAGATTGTCAT
>JBKQTR010000192.1:0-35817 GCA_052143095.1 Allostellaceae bacterium | reverse complement strand
GATCGAACGGGTTGCTTCCGCCTTGCGGGAGAGGGGGGACTGGGGCGAGTACTCATAACCGAGCCGGAATGCCCGCTGGCGGATGTCCGCGATCCATTTAAATGAACACCGACCAAAGGGCAAATGGCGACCATGGCGCAAAAGTGCCAAACCGGACTTATGTCGCCGCTGCGGTTCGCCACGGTCTCTTGTCTTCGGGAGTGCCCCGAGTATCTCCCGTTTCGGGAAGGCCAAATTGTCGCCGGTCCTGTTGTCAGGGATGCTCGCTCGGGCATTCGGCGTGGTTTGCAAGCGCCTCGATCACGCGGCATTCGGCAACCAGACCATTGGCACATTCTGCGATTATGCGCTCCAGTTCGACCCTCAGTGCAAGAAGGGTGTCGATCCGCCGTTCAACCTCATCAAGCCTAGCGCGAGCAATCTCGCTCGCGGCCTTGCACGACTGATCTGGATTGTCCTGAAGGGTGAGCAGAACGCGGATTGCCTCGATTTCGAAGCCCAGTTCGCGAGCATGGCGGACAAAAATAAGCCGGCGCAGAGCGGCGGCATCATAATTCCGCCGATTACTTTTCGTGCGCGACGGCTTTGGCAGAAGGCCTATCTGTTCGTAGTAGCGGATCGTCGGCACTTTCACCCCGCTCTGCGTCGCGGCGACGCCAATGGGGATACCGGGGTGCGTCATGGGGCTTGATCCTCTAGTCGCTGGAGGATGTAGCATGCATCCCATGAAGGCAAGGACATGGATCGCCACCCTCGCTGCACTGACCTGGGCGCCGCCGGTCGGGCACGCCGACGAGGTCGATACGCAGTTCATTTTCGGGTTCACGATGGGCGCCGATGTCGGCGAACTCGGCGAAAAAGAGGTCGAACTGGAATCCGTCGGCGGGTTCGGCAAACGCAATGGGTCGTACACGGCGCTCGAGAATCAGCTCAGGGCCGAATTCACGCCAGCGGAAAACCTTCGGCTCGAGATGGGCGTTCCGGTTGCCTATCACAGCATTTCCGGAGTCACGGGGCTCGACAATCGCCAGCAGACCGCGTTCGATGGCGTGTCTTTTGAAGTCAGGTATCGCCTGCTCGATCGCGACCATGCACCGTCTGGCCTCACGATCGGCACCGAACCTCACTGGGCACGTGTAGACGAAACAAGCGGAGAGCCGGTTGACAATTACGGCAGCGAATTCTCGATCGCAGCCGACAAGGAGTTCGTCGAGGATCGCGTCTATGGCGCTCTGAACCTGCTCTACGACCCCGAGCTGACGCGCTCGCGCGTCACCGGCACGTGGGAGCGACAGGCAACCCTGGGCATCTCCGCCGCGGTCACGACGCAACTGCACCCGGGCATCTTCCTCGGAGGCGAGGCGCGATATTTGCGCACTTATGAAGGAATCGGCTTCGATCCCTTTGCCGGCAACGCATTGTTCGTCGGCCCGACGATGTACATCACCGTCGTCGAGAATATGGCCATTTCGGCCGCCTGGAATGTTCAAGTCGCCGGCCATGCCCCCGATAGTCCTGGCTCGTTCGACCTCAGAAATTTCGAGCGCCAGCAGGCAAACTTAAGGTTGATGTACAACTTCTGACCTTGGGTATGCCGTGTCACTGAGGCGAAATGATCATGAGTGTTGCCGGTCGATCCGAAGCGAGTGGCGCAGCTCCTCGTGGGCGTTTGGTGGATAGACGCGTCAGCTGCCCTGGAGCTGCTTGGTGCGTAATCCGCGAAGACCGAGAGGCATGGGAAGGGGTCTATCTGGCACCTCGCCGACCCCAAGGCGGCGCTCGTGAGTAGACGCCCTACGCCGCCGCCTCCTTCGCCGGGGCGAAGGCGCGGGCGATCGCGTCGAAATGGCGGAGCAGCAAGCCGAGCTTCGCCAGGAGCAAGCGCACCTGGTCGAACTCGCGCTCGAGCAGGGCGAAGGACGCCGCCTCGCCGGCCGCGGACCAGCTCTCCGAGACGACGCGCGCGCCGGCGCTGATGCGCAGCGCCGCGACGGCGGCGCCGGTGGGGAGCGTCAGCGCCACCGGCTGGCCGATATGGCAGAGCTGGGCGGCGAGACGGCGCTGGCGCGCCGAGGCGTCCGCGGGCAGCAGGACGGAGACATCGGTGTTGAGCGCGCGGTAGAGGATGACGCAATCGGCAACGCCGAGCGCGCGGCCGGCACGCCGCACCAGGAACGGAAAGATGGTGCGGACCGCCATCTCCTCATCGGCGTCGCCGCCGCGCCGCTCGCCGTCCGGCAGCAGCTCCAGCGTCTCCTCGCTGGCGATGAGGCCGGGGACGATCTCGGCGAAGCGGGCGAGCGCGGCGCGGCGGAACCCCTCAGGCACGGCGAAATAGTCGCGCATCTCGCGCAGCGCCGCGGTCCAGCGCAGCAGCTGGCCGAGATTGGCGTGCTCGGCAAGGCTGTCGCGCAAGCCGGTCCAGGCGCGCGGCCAGTCGCTGCGGCTGGTGTAGTCGGCAAGCCCCGCCGGCAGGCCCTGCCCCGAGCCAAGCCGGCGCGAGAGCGAGGCCGGCACCAGCAGCGCGCCGCTGAACGGCGGGCCGGTGAAGAATTTCGAGCCGGTGATCATCACCATGTCGCCTTGCGCGAGATGGGCGGCGAGCCGCTGTCGGCTGAGCCGCAGCTGGCAGGCGTCGATCACCAGCTGCACGCGCTCGCCGAAGCGGCCGCGGATCTCGGCGAGGCAGGCATGGCTCGGGCAGCGCGCGCCGAGCTTCGAATGATCCATGACATGGAGCAGCACGCCGCTTCCGGCGGCGACCGCCTCGGCGACGGCGGCGACCACGGCGGCGTCGATCTCGGCTGGCGGGCGGACGCGGCCCGCCTCGCGCAGCGGAATGGCGAGGCTCGCGACATCCTCGGCCAGCCCGGCGATGGGGCTGCCCTTCTCGACCGCGGCGCCTTGCGCGGTGAGCGTGCTGAAATGTCGGCCGCAGCTGGCATAGGCGACGCCGCTGCCGGTCTCGTCGGAGGCGGCGATGACGCTTGCTATAGGGGAGCCGAGCCGGGCGCGCGCGAGGAAGACGGCGTGCAGCGCACTGTCGGTGCCCGACGGCGAGAAGACGATCTCGGTGCCGCTGCCGGCGAGGCCGAGGAGATCGAGCAGCCCGCCGCGCAGCGCCTCGACCCGCGCCTCGACCGCCGCCTCGAGCCCGTCGCCGAGCGCGGCCCGCACCAGCGCCTCGCGCGCCGCCTCGGCCGCCTCATAGGCGCGCTCCGAGATCGAGGTCGCGGTCGAGGAGGCGAAGGTGAAGGCCTCCGGGCGCGGAAACGGCCGGCAGCCATAGCCGTTGAGCTGGCTCGCGGGATCGAGATGGAGGCGGGTGTCGCCGCCCGCGGCGAGAAGATAGGCCAGGGGCGCGAAGAGCTCGGCGAGGCGGGCAAACGCGACGGCGCTCATCGCCCGCCCGCCTTGAGCAGGGGCGCGGGCCCGGCGGCGAGCAGCTCCGGGCCGAGGCGGCGCACCGCGCTCACCAGCAGGGCGAGGTCGTCGCTGGTGGTGCGATGGTTGGTGAGCGCGACGCGGATGGCGGTGCGGCCGCGGATGCGCGTGGACGAGGGCGCGGCGATGCCGCGCAGCTGCAGCTCCGCGACGATCGCCTGGTTGAGCCGCGAGAGCTCGGCCTCGCCGAGCGCGGCGGCGACAAAGCGGAAGCAAACGATGTTGAGGCCGACCGGCGCCAGCAGCTCGAGATCGTCATGCGCCTCAACGGCGCGGCCGAGACGCTCGGCCTGGCGGCAATTGCGCGCGATCGCCTCGCCGAGACGGTCGGCGCCATGCGCCATGATGGTGAACCACACTTTGAGCGCGCGGAAGCTGCGCGACAGCTCCGGTCCGTACTCGCAGAACCAGGGCTCGCCGCCGGCGAGCCCGCGCTCGGCCGGCGCAAGATAGTCGGGGCGGCTGGCGAAGGCGGCGCGATGCGCGGCCTCGTCCTTCACCAGCACGGCGCCAGCGTCGTAGGGCACGTGCAGCCATTTGTGGAAATCGAAGGCGATGGAATCGGCCTCGGCAATGGCGGCGAGCGGCGCGGCAAAATCCGGCGCGAGCCGGGCGAGCCCGCCGAAGGCGGCGTCGACGTGAAGCCAGAGCCCCTCGGCGCGGCAGAGCGCCACGAGCGCCGCGAGATCGTCGATGGCGCCGGTATTGACCGTGCCGGCAGAGGCGACGACCACCGCCGGCAGCGCGCCCTCGGCGCGGTCGGCGGCGATCATCTCGGCGAGACGCGGCAGCGACAGGCGGAAATCGGCATCGACCGGCACCAGGCGCAGCGCCTCTTGGCCGAAGCCCAGGAGGTCGAAGGCCTTGGCGATGCAGCCATGCGCCTCGCTCGAGGCGTAGCCGAGCAAGCGGCGCGGGCTGGCGGCGAGACCGTGCCGGCGCACGTCGACGCCGGCGCGCGCGTTGCGCGCGGCGGCAAGCGCGATCACGGTGCCCATCGAGGTGCCGCTGGTGAGCAGCCCGCTCGCCGCGGCGGGAAAGCCGAAGATCTCCTTGCACCATCGGATGATTTGGCGCTCGACATAGACCGCGACGTGGTCGCGGCCGCCGACATTGCAGTTCATCAGCCCCGCGAGCATCTCGCCGAGCGCGCCGGCGAGATTGCCGCTGCCATGCACCCAGCCGAAGAAGCGCGGATGGATGTTGCCGGTGCCGTAAGGCAGCATGTCCTCGGCAAAGCGCTCGAGCAGCGCGTCGAGCGAAGCGGGCGCGCGCGGCAGCGGGCTTTCGAGCCGCACCTTCACCGCTTCGGGGGTCGGGCGCCAGACCGGCTCGTCGCGGATGTCGCGGAGATGATCGACCGCCTGCTCGATCGCGTCGTGGAAGACGCGCTTCAACGCTTCCCAATCGACGGGATCGAGGCTGTCGCCGTCGGCGTCGCGCCGGCCGCTCATGCGCGCCCCGCCTTGCGGCGCAGCAGCGCGCAAAAGGCGTCGAACACCTTGCGCATCTGCGGCCGCTTGTACGGAAAGATCTCGGCGTTATCCATGGCGTGGACGATCATGGCGATGTCCGCCTCGAAGACGAGCAGCCGACCGTCGCGCGTCTCGGCGCAATCGATGCCGAAATAATCGAGCCCGACGCGCGTCGCGAGAGCGGCGAGCGCGTCGGCGTGGCGGCGGGCGAAGCCGGTGTCGAAGCCCGCCATGAACGCCGATTCCTCCGCGCGCTTGGCGGCGCTCGCCTTCATGTTGGCGTTGAGGTAGTAGATCATCCACTGCTCGGCGATCGCCATGTGGCAGGCATAGGCGGCGCCGTCGATGAAGACGATGCGGAACTTGCGGAACTGCCCGTCGGCGTCGCTGTAGTCGATGAAGCGCGAGAGATAGAATTGCGATTCGCGGCGCTCGGCGAGATATGTCGCGAGCGCGGCTGCATCATCGAGCTTCTTGAGCCCGTTTCCGGCATGCGAGCCGACCGGGCGGGCGATCAGCGGAAAGCCGCCGTCGGGCAGGAGATCGCCGACCGCCACCGCGCCCGCGGCAAGGCGCTGCAGGCTGGCGCGGTCGAGCCGCAGCGTCATCGGCATGACGAGGCCGGGCACGCCGTCGAGCAGCGCGAAAAGCCGCTCACGCGAGAGCTGAAGCACGCGCTCGGGCCGGTTCAGCACCGGGCGCGGCCAGGCGGCGGCCAGCCGCTCGATCTCGGCGAGGATCGGCGCGTTGTCGTCGGATTCGCCGACGGCGACGAAAGCGATGTCGTGCTCGGGCAGGTTTTCCGGCAGCGCCAGGCCCGGGACGATGTAGAGCGTGTCGAGCGCCACGTCGGAGCCCTCGAGCAGGAATTCGAGCGGCGTGTTGGTGCCGAGATCGCCGGGCGCGGCAAAGGCGAGCAGCCGCAAGCCCGGCACCGCGCTGGCGCAAGGCGAGCGGTAGACGCGCTCGATCTCCAGCGCCTCTGCCTGGCGCGCGAGGCCGTCCTGAAGATTACCGAAGAGCTGCTCGACCGTGGCGAGGTCCATCAGCGCCGCCGCGTCCTCGCGCTGATAGACGTATTTGCTGATGAGCTCGCGCCAGAGCGGCGTCAGATCCTGGCCGTCGAACATCATCTTCGACAGTTTGGCGACGCCGATCGGCATCGCCCGCTTGTCGCCATCCGCCGCTGCCGCGCCGCTGTCCATGGAATCCCGTGCCATCGCCCTTGCCGGCGGTGCGCAGGGGCGCGCTCCGTCGTTCCCAAGGGGATAGGCCCATTTGGTTAAAAACCCTTGAATTTCGGGCGCTTCCGTCGCGTGCGGCGAGACCGCGCAGGGACCGGCGCCGGCGACGAAGCGGTTTTCCTACAAGCACTTAACCCTCCGTCAAGGACTTGGCCCGATATTTGCAGTCATGACCTGCTTCGGGCTATAAGCCTCTCACCATGGCGCTTTCCCAGAGGCTCGATCTCCGTCAGACCCAGGCGCTCGTCATGACGCCGCAGCTGCAGCAGGCGATCAAGCTGCTGCAGCTGTCCAACATGGAGCTCTCGGCCTTCATCGAGGGCGAGCTCGAGCAGAACCCGCTGCTGGAGCGCGACGACGCGCCGGCCGACGGCGCCGCCGAGACGCCGGAGCCCGCCGCGGCGGCGGATGCCGAGGAGGTCGAGCGCTGGCAGGAGACGGCGGGGAGCGAGGGCGAGGGCAATCTCGACCTCGCCGGCGATCCCGCGGCCTGGCAGAGCCGCCTGGCGCGGCCGCAATCGGGCGAGACGCTGCCCGGGCTCGACCAGACGCTGAGCCGGCCCACCACCTTGCGCGACCATCTCCTGGCGCAGCTCTCGGTCGATATCAGCGATCCCGTCGACCGCGTCATCGGCACGCATCTCGTCGACATGGTCGACGATGCCGGCTACCTCCAGGGCGAGCTCGCCGATGTCGCCGACCGGCTCGATTGCGCGGTGGCGCGGGTCGAGGCGACGCTCAAGCTGATGCAGCGCTTCGATCCGCCGGGAGTCTTCGCGCGCCATCTCGCCGAATGCCTGGCGCTGCAGCTCGCCGATCGCGACCGGCTCGACCCGGCGATGCGCGCGCTGATCGACAATCTGCCGCTGCTGGCGAGCCGCAACGCCCCGGCGCTGATGAAGCTGTGCGGCGTCGACGCCGAGGACCTCGCCGAGATGGTGGCCGAGCTCAAGGCGCTCAACCCCAAGCCCGGCCTCGCCTTCGACCAGGCGGCGGCCGAGCCGGTGGTGCCCGACGTGCTGGTGCGGCCACAGGGCGCCGGCTTCGCCATCGAGCTCAACAACGACACGCTGCCGCGCGTGCTGGTCAACAACCGCTATTACGCCGAGGTGCAGAGCGCGGCGCGCAGCAAGGCCGACAAGGACTATCTCGCCGAGCGCTATCAGCAGGCCAACTGGCTGGTGAAGGCGCTGCACCAGCGCGCCACCACCATCCTCAAGGTCTCGACCGAGATCGTGCGCCAGCAGGAAGGCTTCTTCCGCCACGGCGTGCAGCATCTGCGGCCGCTGGTGCTGCGCGACATCGCCGAGGCGATCGAGATGCATGAGAGCACGGTGAGCCGCGTCACCTCGAACAAATACATGGCGAGCCCGCGCGGCATCTATGAGCTCAAATACTTCTTCACCTCGTCGATCGCCGCGACGATGGGCGGCGAGTCGCTGTCGGCCGAGGCGGTGCGCTTTCGCATCAAGGCGCTGATCGACGCCGAGGCGGCGGACGTGCTGTCCGACGACCGCATCGTCGAGATCCTGCTTAAGGAAGGCATCGACATCGCCCGGCGCACGGTGGCGAAATACCGCGAGGCGATGCGCATCCCCTCCTCGGTGCAGCGGCGGCGCGAGCGCTCGCTGACACTCTGACCAGAGGCGTCTTGACACCCCGGTGAGGCCGGGTCCATAAGGTTGCCCGCCCGGGGAGGGCCGGCGTACCACAGGCGTTCGCGACAGCGGGTCGGTGCGGCAGGAGCCATGCAGGTTACCGTCACGGGCAAGCAGATGGATGTGGGCGAGTCCCTGCGCGGCCATGCCGAGGCGGCGACGGCTGCCATCGCCGACAAGTATTTCGGCAAAGCCATCGAGGCGCATGTGGTGTTCTGCCGCGAGCGGCATCTTTTCCTGTCGGACATCCTGCTCCATGCCGGCCGCGGGCTCAGCGTGCAATGCCATGGCGAGGCCGGCGACGCCTATGCCGCCTTCGACGACGCGGCGGCGCGGCTCGAAAAGCAACTCCGGCGCTACAAGCGGCGGCTGCGCAACCACCACAAATACGCCAAGCCCGAGGCCGAGCCCGAGGCGGCGATCGATTACGTGCTCGCCGCCGAGCCTGCCGAGGCACCGGCGGAAGATGGCGCCGGCGAGCCGCTGGTCATCGCCGAGATGCGCACCAGCATCCCCTTGCTCACGGTCAGCGAGGCGGTGATGCGCCTCGATCTCGCGGAGCTGCCGGCGCTGCTGTTCCGCAACAGCGCGCATGGCACGCTCAACCTGGTCTATCGTCGCCGCGACGGCAATGTCGGCTGGGTCGATCCCGATCTCAGCGCCAAGGCGCGGCGGCAGGAGAAGGGCAGGGCTTCCTGATGGAAATCGCCGACATCCTCCAGCCCAACGGCGTCATCGCGCATCTGCGCGCCGCCAACAAGCGCCAGGCGCTGCAGGAGCTGGCCAAGCGCGCAGCCCAGCTCACCGGCAAGCATGAGCGCGCCGTCTTCGACGTGCTGCTCGAGCGCGAGCGGCTCGGCACCACCGGCATCGGCCACGGCACCGCCGTCCCGCATGGCCGCATGCCCGACCTGCCGCAGATCTACGGGCTGTTCGCCCGGCTGGAGAAGCCGATCGATTTCGAGGCGATCGACAACCAGCCGGTCGATCTCATCTTCCTGCTGCTGACCCCGGCGAATTCGGGCGCCGATCATCTCAAGGCGCTGGCGCGGATCTCGCGGCTGCTGCGCGACAAGGCGATCTGCGACAAGCTGCGCGGCACCGACCGCGCCGACGCGCTCTACGCGCTGCTCACCGACCGCGCCGCCAGCCACGCGGCCTGAGCCAAACGACCCAGCGCTATATCTTGTGCTGTCCCCCGAGTCGGGCGCGGGACGTTCCGCGACTCGCCCCAGATCCTGTGCCGGCAGCAGCAGCCGCGGCCCCGCAAAAGCGGAAAAATCAAGATCTGGTGGCCATGACCGAGTCGGGCGCGGGACGTTCGGTGAACCCGAACCAGATGCTGGGGTAGCCGGAAAACGCCAGGGGCGGATCCGCGCGGGACCCGCCCCTGGCCGCACTCCCGGAAAACCCGCTCAATGGACGCTCAGCGGCTCCAGCTCGTGCTGGCGCACGGTGGCGAAGGCGACCTCGCGGTCGGGCAGCAGCGCCACCTGCGTGCCGTCGGCAGCGTAGACGGCAAAGCCCACGACGCCGTCGTTGCCGGCGACGCGCTTGATATAGGCCATGTCCTGCATGCCGAGGAGCGCGAACTCCTTGGGCGAGATGTGTCGAAGCTTTTCGATCTGGTTCATGATGCCACCTTTCGCCGGCGCCCCTCATCGGGCCGCGCCGTCCTTATGCCTACTCCTCCCCCGAGGCTTTTTGCCGGGTCAGGCGCGATCTTTCTGCGCCGCCTGTTCGACCGGCTGGCGCGTCGGCTTGCCGGTGTTCCTGATCTCGACCGTGCGCACCTTCTGCTCGATGACGCGGCGGACGAGGTCGATGCTCAGGAGCCCGTTATCGAGCGAGGCGCCGGCGACCTCAATGCCGTCGGCGAGCACGAAGGAGCGCTGAAACTGCCGCGCGGCGATGCCGCGATGGAGATAGACGCGGTCCTTCTCCTCGGCCTGACGGCCGCGCACGACGAGTTGATTGTCCTCGACCTGCACGGTGAGGTCGCTCATGGCGAAGCCGGCAACCGCAAGGGTGATGCGCAGGCTGTTTTCGCCGGTCTGCTCGACATTGTAGGGCGGATAACCGTCGGCGGCCGCCTTGTTGACGCGATCAAGCGCCCGCTCGAAATGATCGAAGCCCAGCAGCAGCGGCGAATTGAACAGCGAGAGACGCGACATCTGACCTCCTCCGGCGAGCGAGTCCAGCGGGCCCCTAAAGGCGCCCTGATCTACCTCGGCGATCCCCACGGCATCGCCCAAAGCTATGTGGGGTGCGGCGGCCCGGCCATCAAGATCCCGGAAAAGCCCGGAAATCCGCGGGGAAATCCGGGGGGTTGCGCGCCGCGCCGGTTGACGATGGTTTACCGGCGCACCTATGCTCCGCTCACTGGGGGACCCGGCGGCGCCTTGCCACGCTGCGGGCCTGCCCAGCGACGCCACTCGGGAGGGAAAACATGATTTGGAAAATGGCGGCCGTCGCCGCGGGGCTCGGGCTCAGCCTCTGCGTCAGCGGCACGGCGAGCGCGCTCAGCCTGAGCAGCCCCGACGTTAGGAATCACGGCACGATCGGCATGGAACAGGTGTTCAACACCTTCACCTGCACCGGCCAGAACATCTCGCCGGCGCTCGCCTGGAAGGGCGCGCCGGCCGGCACCAAGAGCTTCGCGCTCACGGTCTACGACCCCGATGCGCCGACCGGCAGCGGCTGGTGGCATTGGGTTGTGTTCAACATCCCCGCCAATGTCAGCGCGCTCCCCAAGAACGCCGGCGATCCCAAGGGCAATCTGATGCCGGCCGGCGCGGTGCAGGGGCGCACCGATTTCGGCGGCCCCGGCTGGGGTGGCCCCTGCCCGCCCAAGGGCGACAAGCCGCATCACTACACCTTCACGATCTTCGCGCTCGACGTCGATCATCTCGACGCCGACGCCAACGCCTCGGCGGCGTTCGTGGGCTTCAACCTGCATTTCCACACGCTGGCCAAGGCGAAGATCACCGCCACCTACGGCCGGCCGAACTAGCGCCGGCGCCGACATGCCAAGGGCCTAGCCGGTACCGGCTAGGCCCTTGATGAGTCCCAAGCGTTCTGCGGCCATCCCGCGCAACCTAAGCCTCCTTTTCGAGCCCAGTAAGGCTGCCGGGCAATTCGTCATCCGCGGCGCTTGCGAGCAGTGGTCGAGCAACGAGCGACCGGCGCCACCTGTGTCGGGGGTTCGGATCGGTCAAGGCGGAGCGCTCAGGCGGGCAACCGTTCGGCGAGATGGCGATAGAGCGGGACGAGATCGGGCGGCGCGGCGCTTTCGAGCTTGACCACGAGCGCCGCGGCGCCCTTCCAATCGGCGGCGCGCGTCGCTTGGTGGAACATGAGGTGCCGCTCGCGCAGCGTGATGAAGGGCGCGCTCTGCCGCCGCGCCTCGTCGCCGACCAGCGCCCAGAGCTCGACGGATTGGCCGCGCCCGCGCAGGTGGATCAGATCGATCGGCAGCGTCGCCAGGTCCGGCACGCGCGCGGCAGTGGCAGGACCGAGCGCGACGCACAGGCCGAAGGTCTTGGTCTCGCCTTCGAGCCGCGCGGCGATGTTGACCGTGTCGCCTACCGCCGAATAGTCAAAGCGATGGCGCGAGCCAAAATTACCGACGACGCATGGGCCGGTGTTGATGCCGATGCCGCAATCGAGGCGGATGCCGCTGGCCTCGCCGCCGGCGTTGAGCTGATCGAGTCCGGCGATGATGGCGAGCGCGGCGCGGCAGGCGCGCGTGGCGTGGTCGGGCTGCTCGAGCGGCGCGTTCCAAAAGGCCATCACAGCATCGCCCATGTATTTGTCGACCGTGCCTCCCTGCGCGAGTACCGCGTCGGTGACCGTGGCGAAGAAGGCGTTGATGAGCCGGGTGAGCTCGCGCGGCTCGAGCCGCTCGGAGATGCCGCTGAAGCCGCGGAGATCGCAAAACATCACCGTGAGCTCGCGCTGCTCGCCGCCGAGCTGCGGCGGCTGAGGGTTCCGCGCCAGCCGCGCCACCATGTCGGGGGCAAGATAGCGTTGGAAGGCGAGGCGGATCCGGCGATGCTCGCGGTCGAGCAGGCCGTAACGATAAGTCGCGAGGAGCGTGAAGACTAGAACGCTCGCGAGGCTCGGCACGGCGGCGGCGGACCAGATGCCGAAGCGATCCAGCGCGAACTGCCCCAGTACCAGCCAGAGAACCAGCAGCGCCGTCGCGAGCAGCGCGGCGCGACCGATCGACAGGCGCGACAGCACCAATCCGATCGCCAGCGCGAAGCCGATCATCCACGCGGCCTCAAGCCAGGGGGCGTACACCGGACGATAGAGCGGCCGGTCGTGCAGGATCGAGTCGACCACCGTGGCGAGACGCTCAACGCCGGGGAGCACGGCCGAAAAGGGGGTGCGCTCCGCGTCGGGAATGCCGGTAATCCGGGTGCCGATGAGGACGATGCGGTCGCGAAAAACCTCCGGCGGTACGGCGCCCGCCACCACCTTGGCGAAGGAGACCGTAGGGAACCTGCCCGCCGGCCCGAGATAATTCACCAGCAGGCGCATCGACGGATCGGTCGCCAGCGCGCGCTCGCCGAGCCGCACGCCGCGTCCCAGTTCTACCGCGACCTCGGGCCAAGCGACGCCACGAAAGAGCTGCACGATGCGCAGTGCCATCGAGGGGTAGTACTCGAGATCGTAGTCGAGGACCGGGTATTCGTAGCGCGGCGCGCCGTCGACGTCATAGGCGATGGTGACATGACCCAGCGCCGCCGCGGCCTCGCCCAGCGGCGCCAGAGGCACCAGCAGGCCGGAGGGGTGGAGCGCCCCCGGCTCGAAAAAAGGGAGGCGTCGGACCGAGGCGAAGGCGGCTCTGGCGACGAAATCCGGCGCAGGGCCGTCGCCGCCCTGGTCGAAGCGAAAGCCGAAGGGCAGTACGACCGTTGCAGCGTGCCGCAGCGCGGCCGCCAGCGCGAGATCGCCGTCCTCGCCCGCCACCGGCTCCTCGGGCTCGGTGAAAAGCAGGTCGATGCCGATCACGCGCGCGCCGGTGGCGCTGAGGAAATCGACCGCCTCGGCGAAGCGCTGCCGCGGCAGCGGCCAGCGACCGAAGCTTGCGATGGTGTCATCATCGATGAGGACGAGGACGGTCTCCGGTCCCGGCGGGAGCGACCCGCGCAGGCGCAGCCGGGTGTCCAGCGCGAAGAGCTCAAGCCGGCGGACCCAGGGCAGGTCCGGCGCCATCAGATGGAGGGCTGAGAAGGCAAGCATCGCCAGCAGCGCGACGCCGCAAAGCGCGCCATCGCGCCGGCGCCGCGCGGCGCGGTCAGTCGAAGCTGGCGTGCGCCGAAAGAGTGTCAAAGCGCTCACGGCTCCAAGGATGGACGGCGCCCGGCGGCTCGCCCCTGCGGACGTCGACGCCGTCGCCGGGCTTCTCCAGGAGGACGGTGGCTTGCTGGTGCGGTCCCAGGCCCGAGACGGCGACGACGCCCTGGATGATCGCGACGCCTGTACGGTCCGGTACCGCCTCGATCAGCCAGTCGGTGCCGCGCACGGCCGCTACCGCGGTCTCGCTCTCGATCTCGAACCGCCCGCCGGCGGTCGAGCGGTTGACGAAGAGCCGCAGCACGCCCTCGAACAGGTGCAGCCGGGTGGTGAGTCGGTTCCCGACGCTTTGATATTGGGCGAGCGCAAGTCGGCTATTCTCGCCGATGGAGACGATCGAGCCGTCATTCAGCAGGATCTTGGCCTTGCCGCCGCCGGCGATGATCGTATCCGCGAGATGAACTGGCTGGCGCGACGTCAGCGCTTGGCGGTCGGGGCCGGCCTGGCGGAAGACCTCGCCGCGCACCGCAATGACGGTGCCGATCAGCTGGTCGTCGGCGCTGGCGCCTGTCGCCCAGAAGAGGACGGCTGCGGCAACGCACCAAGCGGGGAACGATCGCCTGTGCATGTGATCCCCTTTGCCTCGGGCGCAGGTCGGACCAGGCAGTTATAATCCGCGATTCTGGGCTTGTCTGTGTCTCCCATCACACGCCAAGGGGAGAGGTGACGCAAGCCCGGAACCGAATTGGTGGAGCCAGGGGATGTTTACCGCCGCTCTTGCGCATTGGGAAGCCGAGCGGTGTCAGGTAGTATCCGGAAAAACAGCGTCATAAGCGCTCGGGGAGGAACCATGAGCTGGCTCATTCGGGGTGTGTTCCTGGTGGGGCTCGCCGGCTGTTCTCTGTCACCGTTCGTGACCTCGCAAACCGTGGACTACAACGGCGCGATCGAGGCAGCGAACAATCAGCTGCTGTTGGCCAACATTCTGCGCGCGCGGGACCACGCGCCGCTTTATTTCAGCGACCTCTCCCAGATTCGCGGCTCGCTGTCGCTCGCAGCGTCGACCAATCTGCAGATTCCTTTCGGACCGGGGAGCGTTGCAGGGAAGCGGTACGTTGATACGCTGGCCGGCTCGATCCAAACCGCTCCGACCTTCGATGTCGTTCCGCTCAACCAGCAGGAATTCACGCAAGGCATCGTCCAGCCGATCGAGCTCCAATACGCGAAGTATTACTGGGACCGGCTCGATTATTCGGAATACCTGCTGGCCAACCTGTTTGTGGACAAGGTCGACATAAGGGGCCCGGGTGAGTTTCACGAGCTCGTGGCAAACCTGCCCGACGAACCGGAGCAGCAGAGAGAATTCCAGGATCTGCTCGCGACCTGGAACGTGCTGCCGGGCGAGACGGCGAGTAAGCGTCAGCTTTCCTTTCACAGCTACAAGCTGTTGCGGCCCGTCGGCACGCCGTTCGTGTTTTCCGGCCTTGCTGGCCTTAATCCCGACCGGTTTCGTATCGACGCGGTACCCGGGCAAAAGACCGCGCAGCTCTATGCCGTCGAAGATCGGATCGTCATATGCCCGCCCGCGGCTTGGCTGGAGCGAGAGGAGAACATCGAGCTTTTCATCGTGGCACCACAAATCCTCGCCAGCACGACGGAGAAGATCATCGATACCACGCCGCAACCGGCTCGTGCGTGCAAAGAAGCAGAGACCCGCGCCTCTCTCGGCATCAACCAGCGTCCAGCGCCAGGGGCGACCCGAACCATCACGATCTTTTCTCGCTCCGTCGAAGGGATGATACAGTACCTGGGCGCAATACTGCGCGCGAAACAGCCGCAAAATCCCGTTCGCTTCTATGTTCGACAGGGCAATGGCGGAAATGAGCGCATTTCTTTGGACTACAAGGACGGCGTCTATTCCGTCGCGCCCTATTCCGAGGACGATCATACCCTGAAGATACTGAGTTTGCTGGAGCAGCTTCTCAACTTGAGGAAAAACTCCAAGGAGATCCCGACGACGCCGGCCGTCCAATCCGTGCCGTGAAACGAGCAGGCATGCGGCGGGCCGCCGCGCAAAAGAGCTCGGCAGTGCGAAGCGAGCATCGCGCCGTTTCGCATCCGAGGCAGCTTCACGGCTTTGCGATGGCTTCGAGCTGGGCTCGCGCGGCGACGTATGTGCTCCGCGTCTCCGCGGTAGCCGCTTTTGCCCACTCGTCGAGGGTGCGGCGCGCCTGCTCCGATCCGTGACGATGCAGCAGCCGCATGGCAATCTGGAACCCGTCAACGTCGCATCGGTTGGCGTTGAAGGCCCAGAACGAGCCGGCGCCGAGCGATCGCTCCTCCAACGGGCAGCGTTTCGCCGGCGGAAGGTGAAGCCAGAGCAATGCGCGCAGATCAGCGAGCGCGCCCGCCGCAAAATACGCGTGACCCATCCAGTCTGCACGCATGTCCGATGCGTCTACGGTGAAGAGACCATCCAAGACAATGATGGGCGTGGTATCTCCCGCTCTGGAATAGTCATTGAATTGCTTGGAGAATTGCAGCGCCAAGTCGTTCCTGGACGCGTAGAGGGTCAGATGACCGAGCCATGGCTTGAAATCGGCCACCGATGCGCGGAAGTTGTCGGCATCGACATCCGGGGCCGCGAAGATGACCTCTTCAAAGATCGGGGCGGCGCTCTTGCCCGCCTTCTCGCGGCTGTGGATCATCTCTTCGAAGGCGCCGAGCAGGAAGCGATTGCCCATGGAGTGCGCGATCACATAGACATGCTCGGCCCCGGACTGTGCGACGACGTCTTCGAGAAATCCGCTGAGGTCATGCAGGGTCGGGCGTATGACTTCGTTCGCGTCCTGGAGGTAGTCCAGGAGCTTCCCGCGTGACGGCCAGCTGTAAAGTATGGGCGCACCGTCGAACTCGAGGTCGTAGGCGAGTTGCGCGGCGCGCATTGCCGCATCTTCGAAGCTGTTGTTGTAGCCGTGGATGAAGACGAGAGCGTCCTTGTGCGCTCCCTTCTGGACGCGGGCGCGGAGCTGTGCGAGAAACTCCGTACTCGCGAGCGCGTTGATGTTGCTCACGACGACATACTTGCTGGGATCGGCGTGGAACTCGAGCTTGAACCACTGTGGCTCTTCGAGCTCCCCGGGTTCGTGAGCGGGAGGAATGCTCACCGTCACGACCCCCAGCTTGAGCGGACCGCGCCGCCCTCCATAGCGCAACGGCTCGCCCTCAGCCGAAGCGACTTCCCGATTCGTTCCGTAAAAGACATCGACGAGCCGGTTCCTGTCTTGCCGGTCGTTGAAATCCGCGGCGCCGTGCTTCTGGTCGTTTCGCAGGTCGCGCTGGGTGACGGTCGGTCTGGCCCTGATATCCGTCGCGCCGTTCAGCTCCTCCAGCCGCGCCATGATGCGCGCACGGTCAGCCGGCTGCGACATTTTTTGATAAATGTCTCCGACCGCGGCCAGGATGCGTGCTTCCGCCTCCGGACGCCGCTCATAGGCGCTGGCTGCCCCTTGTTCGACCGCCCGCGCGTGTTCGAGCGCGAGTCCCGCCACGCCTGCCTCGGCGAAGGCACTTGCGGCCTTGAGGCGGAATTCGACTGCCTCCGCGCCCTTTGCGCCGAGCGCGGCATCGACAATGACGGACGCTTGCGCCATCGCAGCACGCGCGCGCACGGGATCGCCCAGCGCGGCGAGTCGCACGGCGATTTCGAGGAGAAGCTCTGCGCGTTGCACCGGTGCCATAGCGGGGTTCTCGCGCGCCAGAGCCGGCAGCAATCCATCGGCGATGGTTGCAGCCGTAGCGCGATCGCCAGCGTCCGCAGCGTGCACAAACGCCAGCAATTGTGATGTCGCGCCATTGTCAGCGCGGGCGCAGCTCGCGGCCCCGATCCATCCCACCGACAGAACGAGGAGAGCCGCGAATGCGCGCACCACGTTGCGAATGCGCCGCGGGTCCAGCGGGTACGCGCGCGGCCGCCGATTGATCGAGCCGGCGCTCAGAAGTCCACCTGGTCGCACGTGACCCTCTCTAGTCGGCGTTGACCACGTTCAAGCTGCGCATTTCCTGCCGGGTAAGCGCACGAGGGGCGTCGTTCGGGATGTCGGCGAACTCCGTGAGGAAGCGCAGCGAGATCGACATCTCGGTGAGAAAACCGGCGATCATCGCTGCAATTTGCGCGGAGTTCTGCTGGATGTTCTTCACGTCCTGATCGATGGCCTGATCCAGGAGGAAGGCCTCGAGCCGCAGCGGATGGTCGGCGTGGTCTCGGTTGTATTTGTCAAGGTACTTCTGCACGCCGGCCGGGTCCAGCTGCGCCTGGGGGTAAAGGGTATTGAAGGTGAGGATGTCGTGAGGGGCTTCGGCGAGATGGTCCTTCAGCGTTTCCGAGATGTCGCTGGAGAACATATGCACCTTGAACACCGCGCCCACCTCGACAAACCGGACGGTGCCTCCCATCAGCATGAAATTGCAGGCGCTCACGCATTGCGCACCCCGGGGCACCCGCGTCGTGATATGGCGCGCGCGCACGATGCGGCCGATCTCCATGCCTTCGTCGAGATCGCCCCCGGGCGAAAAGAGCATCAGCTCGAAAACCGGCTTTGCCTCGTCCAAGGCGGCCCGGAAGCGCTCCGAGTCTCCCCGGTCGATCCCTCCCCATGCGAAGAGGGTGTGGGCCTTGCTGCTGCCCAGAACGGAGAAGTGCAAGTGCTTCTGGGAGAATACCAGCTCGGAGGACATTTCCGTCGGCAGCGACTGGAACAGAGCGGACGGCTCCTGCTCCCGCTGCTGCTGCGCCGAGGGCGCCGCGATCGGCAGTGCCATCGCCAACGTGAACGCCAGCAGCCGGATCATGTCTGAGCCGTCCATTGGCCATCCACGCCGCGGCAGTAGCGCGCGTCCTGGCTCACCTCCTGGCCTTTGATGTACGCCACTTCACGAACCGAGCGACACTCCGCTCCGCTCGGCTCTTTCGTCACTTCCGTAACCGTCGAACTGCCCTCGGTGGACGGGTTGTGGTCCGATTTCCAATGCGCCGGCTTTTTGATCACGGCGCCGTTCGTGTCGTTGTGAACGGGCTGCTGGAGTACCTTCTTGGTCGCCGCGGTGGCTCGCTTTCGATCCGCCTCATCCAGCTTGGATCCGATCGCGGTGCCGACAAAGTAACCCCCGAGTGCCCCCAATCCGGCCCCGAGCATCGCGGTCTGGGTATTGTGGCCCACCTGTTTGCCCACGAGGCCGCCCAGCAAGGCGCCACCGCCCGCGCCAAGCAACCCTCCCGTCTGCTCATTGTTCTGACAGGCGCAGAGGAGTCCCGCGAGCGCGAGGAGGCTAATCCTCAGTATCCGCAGCGATTTTGCTCGCTTGTCGAACCCCAGCGCAGGGGCGCCCGGAGGAGCGTATGATCTCTGCTGGGCAATCACCGGCGTTCTCCTCTTCTTACGATTGCTTACGATTGCCACTAGGCCCAGGGTGGCCGGCGCGTCATCCAGACTCGTTTGTGCTGCATTGGGATCGAGCACGGACGGCAACAGATCGCTCGGCACAAAAGCCGACCGGTGGGAAGCTCGGCTGTCGCGTGGGGAAATACACCGATCGCTATCGTCCACATGGCACAGTTTCCCCCAAAGCGAGAACCGAGACCAGAGCGAGCGAATGATCGGGCTAAATCGGATAGTATCGAGCTGCGAGAACTGTACATGCGCCAGTTGAAGGCATCAAGTTGCAAGAGCGGTCGCGATCGCGCGATCGCACGCCAATGCGGCGGTGCGGGTACCACGTTCCCCATCTCTTGCCGGGAGGTGCCGGATGATCCCAACCTCAGCGCCTGGCGAACGTCTGCTGAAATGGCTGAACCGCCTGCGAGAGAAGGGCCTTCGCTACTGGGTGAGCGCCGTCATCGTCTTGATCGTCAGCACTGCCGGGGCAGGTTATGTCTATGACTACCTTCACCTCACCCCGGCCCGCGCCTGGCTTTTCGAACAGCTGCTTGCGCTGAGTCCGCGGCCGCTAGAACCTCGCTTCGTCAAGCTCGTGCTGGTTGAGGACGAGGAATATTGGAAGGGTTATCCAGAGGGGAGGAGGCCGATCAAGCGTGATTATCTCGCGCAGCTGGTCGATAAGCTGGCTTCGGCGAACGCACAGGTGATCGCGCTCGATTTCGATACGCGCTTGCCGGACCCGACCTCTATGGAAATACCGAAGGACTACCAGGGGGAGACCGATGAATTAATTCGTGCGATCTTGAGGGCCGCCAACGCCGGCAAGAAGGTGGTGCTGGCGAAAACGATATGGTGGCAAGAAGACACGGGATATCAGCCCGATCCCGACATCTACCAGCCCTATGGCATCTGCACCGGTATCGACAAGGAGGGACGGTGGGAGAACCCTGGCACGCCGCGGTTCCCCGCCAGCCCGCAATCAAGAGAGAACATAAGCTGCGGTTACATAGCATTGCCCTATGACGTCCTCGTCGTTCCCGGGCAATTGCGGTTGGCGAGCGGCAGCTATCTCGATTCCTTTGCTCTGGCAGTTGCGCGGGCCAAGTTGCCCGAGATAGTCTCGGGAATCGTGAGCCGCTTCGGCGCCAACCTCAGTTACGCCAACCACATTTCGGAAGCGCAGCTCGAGAAGTATCACGTCGAATATTCGGCTCGAGAATTGTTTAGCGGAACGAGCTGGAAGGAAGAAGTCGCGTCCCGAGCCGTCATCGTCGGCGCCCGCTGGTCGACGCTCGCCTATAGGCGCGGGGGATCGGTGGACATGCATCCGACACCGGTGGGTTCGGTGGTTGGCGCGGTAATACATGGGAATTTTGTCGAAGCCTTGCTCGATCAAAGGGTCGTTCCCGGCACCCCGGACTGGCTTCCTCATGCCTCCGAAGCGGCGTTCGGAGCTTTGGCCGCTGTCGTCTTCGCTTCATTCTCGAGCTTCTGGGCAAAGGTCGCAGGCGTCGCCGCGCTTTCCCTTGTGCTGGTGCTGGCACAATGGTCCGCGCTGCAGGGGTTGGGACTGTTCTTCGATGCATTCATCCCGTTGTTCGGCCTGTGGCTGCACTCGGTCTACGAACGCTTGCATTCGCGATGATCGCCCCGGGGCAAAGCCGAAGTCTTCAGCTCTTACAGGCCACGATTGTGACGCTACTGTGATCGATGCTACGCTTCACCAAGGGTCAAATCGCTGTCGGTCGAGCGGTCGGAAGCCAGTTCCCCCAGCGAATGCCCAGAGCCTCCATGGGATCATGGTGGAGGAGAGCGTGCTGCTCAAGATTGCCGTTTTCGCAGCCCTGCTTGTCGCATTCATGCTCGTCGCCAGCGAGCAGGGGGTGGGGAGTCCCTTCCGAGTGAGCGCGGCCGGATCGGCGGCGACGGAGAGCAGTACCTCGACCTGGTTGGTCGACGACAATGATCGCGACGGCAGGGGAGATGCACGAGATCAGGTGAAAGCGAAACGCCCATCTCAAGGCGACATCGACAAACGGGATACCTATAGGAAATCGCCTTTCTCCGCCAAAGAGGCGCCGGGAGGGGGCGAGATCGTTAAGCCGGATCCGGATCGCGGGCCAACAGTGTCGGACCGCCCCATCGATGTCGCCACCCCCGGTGGCGCGCAGCATACGCCCGAGCGTTGATCTGAAAGGACGGATGTGTCGTGTTGCGCTGAGTAAGCGATTGGCGCGTCAGCGAGGCGCGCGCTCTTCGTTTGGAGCTTACTTTTTCGACGCCATTTGCCGGATGGTTTTTGAGATGGCTTCCACTCCTCCCGGTGCACCGGACTGGTGCACCGGGAGGACGTGAAACCGCAGAATGATCAGTAGCTTACTGATCTCCCAGACATGCTGGGGAAACTGGTGGAGCCAGGCGGGTTCGAACCGCCGACCTCCGCAATGCCATTGCGGCGCTCTCCCAACTGAGCTATGACCCCAGAAGGCCGCTCCGCTATAGTTTAGCGCTAAGCCGGGCGGCGCGGGAGCGGGAAATTAGCGACCGGCGGTGCCCACCTGCAAGCGGAAACCGCAGGCCTCAGCGCTCTTCCTCATCCTCGACGTTCTCGATCACCTCGGCCATGTCGTCCTCGTCCTCGCCGAGCTCGGAGGCGTCCTCGATGACTTCCTCCTCCTCTTCCTCCTCGCCCTCGGCCTCCTCGGCGCCCTCGATCGCGATCTCCTCGGTGCCCTCCTCGGCCTCGGCCTCCTCGGCGACGATCTCGGTGTCGATCTCCTCGTCGGCCAAGGGCACGACCGGCACCTCGGCCACGGCCACGGCCTTGGTCCGCCGCGTCTTCGACAAGGTCTCGGGATCGAACGCCGCGCCGCATTTCGGGCACATAATGGGCTCGCGATGCAGGTCGTAGTAGCGCGTGCCGCAGCTTGGGCAGATGCGCTTCATTCCCCATTCCGGCTTAACCATGGACCGCCTCCGTTCTCGCGCGGTGGCCGGCCAATTGCCATGATCTCGCCACCGCTGTCAAAAGCAAAATCATCGACTGCCCGAGATGTCACGACCGGGCGCGTCCCCATTTCTGCCGCCGCCGGCCTGTGCTACAGCTTGCCGCGCAACTGACGAGAGAGCCGTGACGCCCCTCACTTCGGGAACCGCTGCGGCGCTGAGCGGCCGGCTCAGCGCGCCCGGCGACAAATCGGTGTCGCACCGCGCGCTCATCCTGGGCGCGCTCGCCATCGGCCGCACGCGGGTCAGCGGGCTGCTCGAGGGCGAGGACGTGCTGCGCACCGCCGCCGCCATGGGCGCGCTCGGCGCCGGCATAGCGCGCGGCGATGACGGACGCTGGGTGATCGACGGCATCGGCCTCGGCGGCCTTGCCGAGCCGCAGGACATGCTCGATCTCGGCAATTCAGGCACCGGCGCGCGCCTCCTGATGGGGCTGGTGGCAAGCCATCCCATCACCAGCTTCTTCACCGGCGACGCCTCGCTCCGGCGCCGGCCGATGGCGCGCGTGACCGCGCCGCTCGAGCGCATCGGCGCGCGCATCATCGCGCGCGACGGCGGCCGCATGCCGCTTGCGATCATCGGCGCGTCCACGCCGCTGCCCATCGCCTATCGCCTCCCCGTCGCCTCGGCACAAGTGAAATCCGCCGTGCTGCTCGCCGGGCTCAACGCGCCGGGCGAAACCAGCGTGATCGAGCCGCAGCCGACGCGCGACCACAGCGAAAGAATGCTCCGGCATTTCGGCGCCGCGGTCAGCACCACCGAGGAGCCGGACGGCGCCCGCCGCATCACCCTCAAAGGCCAGCCGGAACTCCGGGCCGCGGACCTTGCGGTGCCCGGCGATCCCTCCTCGGCCGCCTTCCCCGCCGTCGCCGCGCTGCTGTTGCCGGGCTCCCAAGTGGTGATCGAGGGGGTCGGCGTCAACCCGCTGCGCACCGGCCTCTACGACACGCTGCAGGAGATGGGCGCGGCACTCGGCTTCAGCAACGCGCGCATCGCCGCCGGCGAGCCCGTGGCCGATCTCACGGTGCATGCCGGCGCACTCAGCGGCGTCGAGGTGCCGGCCGAGCGCGCGCCGCACATGATCGACGAGTATCCGATCCTGGCGGTGGCCGCCGCCTTTGCCCGCGGCCGCACGGTGATGCACGGGCTCGGCGAGCTGCGCGTCAAGGAGAGCGACCGGCTCGGCGCGATTGCCCACGGCCTCGCCGCCTGCGGCGTGGTGGTGGATGTCGCCGGCGATACGCTCACCATCGACGGTCTCGGCGGGAAGCCGGCGGGCGGCGCCGCCATTGCCGCGCGGCTCGACCATCGCATCGCCATGGCCTTCCTGGTGCTCGGCATGGCGGCACGCCAGCCGGTGCGCATCGATGACAGCGACACCATCGCCACCAGCTTCCCCGGCTTCGTCGCGGCGATGAACCGGCTCGGCGCCGCGATCGCGCCCGCGCACCCATGATCATCGCCATCGACGGCCCGGCCGCCTCGGGCAAGGGCACGCTGGCGCGGCGGCTGGCGCGGCATTTTGGGCTCAGGCATCTCGATACCGGCGGGCTCTACCGCGCCGTGGCGCGGCGCGTGCTGGACGCGGGCGGCGATCCCGCCGACGCGGCGGCGGCCGAGGCAGCGGCCAAGGCGGTCCGTGCCGGCGACCTCGGCGATCCCCGGCTGCGCGAGGAGGGGGTGGCGCAGGCGGCCTCGGTGGTGGCGGCGATCCCCGCGGTGCGCCGGGCGCTGCTCGCCTTCCAGCGCGACTTTGCCCGCCAGAAGCCGGGCGCGGTGCTGGACGGGCGCGACATCGGAACGGTGATCTGCCCCGAGGCCGAGGCCAAGCTCTTCGTCACCGCCAGCCTGGAGGCGAGAGCGGCCCGTCGCGTCCAGGAGTTGCGGGAACGCGGCGAGACCGCTATATACGAGGCCGTCCTGCAGGACATGAAGGATCGTGACGCGCGCGACAGCCACCGTCGGGCGGCACCCTTGGTGCCGGCCGATGATGCGTTCGTTCTCGACACGACCGCGCTCGATGCCGACGCCGCCTTTGCCGCGGCGCTCGCGTTCATCGGCCGGAAGCTCGCCGCCGGGCCCTTGGCATAGGGCGAGGCCGGCACTTTCCCCCGCCTGGCAGGATCCGGGGCATCAGCCGCCGCGCCCCTTTCTTGTCGGCGGCCTGACACGTTCCGCTCGCTTCCCGGCGGCGCGGCGGCAGAGCCAGGGAAGCGTGGGAGAGGCAATGGCCGTCGCTACCAGAACCAAGACCGAGGCCGGCAAGGAAAGCTTTGCCGCGCTGCTCGATCAATCGCTCGGAAGCGCTTCCGGGCTCGAGGGCACCGTCATCAAAGGCATCGTCGTCGCCGTCGAGAACGACACGGCGCTGATCGATGTCGGGCTCAAATCCGAAGGGCGCGTGCCGCTCAAGGAATTCGCCACGCCCGGACGTCCCGCCGAGATAAAGCCCGGCGACACCGTCGAGGTCTATCTCGAGCGGATGGAGGACAAGAACGGCGAGGCGCAGCTCTCGCGCGAGAAGGCGCGGCGCGAGGAGGCCTGGACCCAGCTCGAGAAGAGCTTCCAGGCGAATGAGCGCGTCACCGGCGTCATCTTCGGCCGGGTCAAGGGCGGCTTCACCGTCGATCTCAACGGCGCCGTCGCCTTCCTGCCGGGAAGCCAGGTGGATATCCGCCCGGTGCGCGACATCACGCCGCTGCTCGGCAGCCCGCAACCCTTCCAGATCCTCAAGATGGACCGCTCGCGCGGCAACATCGTCGTCTCGCGCCGCGCCGTGCTCGAGGAGAGCCGCGCCGAGGCGCGCTCGGAGCTGGTGGCGAGCCTCAAGGAAGGCCAGATCCTCACCGGCGTTGTGAAGAACATCACCGATTACGGCGCCTTCGTCGATCTCGGCGGCGTCGATGGGCTGCTGCACGTCACCGACATCGCCTGGCGGCGCATCAACCATCCCTCCGAGGCGCTGCATATCGGCCAGACGGTCAAGGTGCAGGTCATCCGCTTCAACCCGGAGACGCAGCGCATCTCGCTCGGCATGAAGCAGCTCGAGGCCGATCCCTGGGAGGGCGTCGAGCTCAAATACCCCGCCGGCGCGCGCTTTAGGGGGCGCGTCACCAACATCACCGATTACGGCGCTTTCGTCGAGCTCGAGCCCGGCGTCGAGGGCCTCGTCCATGTCTCCGAGATGAGCTGGACCAAGAAGAACGTGCATCCCGGCAAGATCGTCTCGACCAGCCAGGAGGTCGAGGTGATGGTGCTCGATGTCGATCCGCAGAAGCGGCGCATCTCGCTCGGCCTCAAGCAATGCCTGGCCAATCCCTGGGAGAGCTTCGTCGAGAAGTATCCCGTCGGCACCGAGCTCGAGGGCGAGGTCAAGAACATCACCGAGTTCGGCCTGTTCGTCGGGCTGCCCGGCGAGATCGACGGCATGGTGCATCTCTCCGACCTCGACTGGAACCGCGCGGGCGAAGAGGCGATCAAGGATTACAACAAGGGCGACACGGTCAAGGTGCGCGTGCTCGACGTCGATGTCGAGAAGGAGCGCATCAGCCTCGGCATCAAGCAGCTCGCCAGCGATCCCTTCGAATCGAACCTCGCTAGCCTCAAGAAGGGCGATGTCGTCACGACAACGGTGACGGCGGTGAGCGACGGCGGCATCGAGGTGACGGTGGGCGACGGGCTGCCCGGCTTCATCCGCAAGGCCGAGCTGTCGCGCGACCGCGCCGAACAGCGGCCCGACCGCTTCGCCGTCGGCGAGAAGGTCGACGCCAAGATCACCGCGCTCGACCGCGCCACGCGCAAGCTCTCGCTCTCGATCAAGGCGCGCGAGGTCGAGGAGGAGAAGAAGGCGATGGCCGAATACGGCTCGTCGGATTCGGGCGCGAGCCTCGGCGACATTCTCGGCGCGGCGCTGTCGCGGCGCGGCGAGAAGGAGAAAGACAAGGACGAGGAGTAAGCGCTGAGCTGACAGCTTTCAGCTGTCAGCTGTCAGCTGTCAGCTGTCAGCCGAGTTATCAGTTGTCAGTAACCGGTGGCGCCTACCGGGAACTGACGACTGACACCTCGGCTGAGGGCTGAAAGCTGACGGCTGAAGGCTCCTCCGTCATTTCTTGACGCTGGCTCAAGGGTTTGGCACGCTTCCTACCCGATCCCGCGACGCCGAGGACGAAAAGCGTGGCCATGACCAAGTCCGAGCTCATTCAGCGCCTGGCCGAACGCAATCCGCACCTCTATCAGCGCGATGTCGAACGCATCGTCACCGCCATCTTCGACGAGATCGCGGCGGCGCTGTCGCGCGGCGACCGCGTCGAGCTGCGCGGCTTCGGCGCCTTCTCGGTAAAGCGCCGCGACGCCAGGCAAGGCCGCAACCCCCGCACCGGCGACAGCGTGCATGTCGAGCAGAAGCACATTCCCTTCTTCAAGACGGGCAAGCAGCTGCGCGAGCGGCTCAACGAGGGGATGTGAAGCTCGTCCACTGGCTGGTGACGCTGCCGATCGCGATCATCGCCATCCTCTTCGCCATCGCCAATCTCGATACGGTGCGGGTGGGGCTCTGGCCCTTCCCGGATGTCGACACGCCGCTCTATCTCCTGGTGCTGGGCGCGCTGGCGCTGGGCTTCCTCGGCGGCGAGCTGGTCGCCTGGGTCAATGGCCGGCACTGGCGGCGCGAGGCGCGCAAGCGCCAACGGCGCATCGAGGCGCTGGAGCGCGAGCTCGCGGCGAAGGGGGCGACGGCGCCGAAAAGCGTGGCGGCGCTGCCGGCGGCGGGCGGCGGGCGCGATTGACTCGCGCGGGCGGCGCAGCTACCTCCGGCAGCATGCGCATCCTGGGGTATTCGGAAGTGGTGGCCGCCCTCGATCCGCCGTCGCTGGTCGAGGCGCTGCGGCAGATGTTCCGCGCCGGCGCCGAGACGCCGCTGCGCCAGCACCACACCATCCCGGTGCCGGGCCGCGCGGACGCCACCCTGCTGCTGATGCCGGCCTGGCAGGCGGGCCGCCAGATCGGCGTCAAGCTGGTGACGGTGTTCCCCGACAATGCCGCGGAGCAGGAACCCTCGGTGGGCGGCGCCTATGTGCTGCTCGACGGCAAGACCGGCCAGACGCTGGCGCTGATGGATGGGCCGGCGCTGACGCTCAGGCGCACCGCGGCCGCCTCGGCGCTCGCCGCGAGCTATCTGGCGCGGCCGGATTGCGAGCGGCTGCTGATGGTCGGCACCGGCGCGCTCGCGGCGCATCTGATCGAGGCGCATGCCAGCGTACGGCCGATCGCCACCGTGCTGGTCTGGGGGCGCGACCCGCAGAAGGCGGCGAAGCTGGCGCAGCGCCTGACCCGCCGCCGCCTCAAGGTCGCCGCGACCGCCGACCTCGCCAACGCGGTGCGCGGCGCGCATATCGTCTGCTGCGCGACGCTGAGCCGGGAGCCGCTGATCGCCGGCCATTGGCTGCCGCTCGGTGTCCATCTCGATCTCGTCGGCGGCTTCCGGCCGGAGATGCGCGAGGCGGATGACGATTGCATCCGCCGCGCGCGCGTCTTCGTCGACACCCGCGCCGGTGCGCTCGCCGAGGCCGGCGACATCGTCCAGCCGCTGGCATCCGGCGTGTTGAGCGAGGACGACATCGCCGGCGATCTCTTCGATCTCGCGCGCGGCAGCCGCGCCGGACGGCGCTATCACGACCAGATCACGCTGTTCAAATCGGTCGGCACCGCGCTCGAGGATCTCGCCGCCGCCAGGCTTGCACTCGAGCATGTCGAGCATTCGAGCGCGCATTCGACGCTCTGACCCCCGGGAAGACGATGCAAAAGAACCCGATCTTCTGCGCCATCGACACGACCGACCTCGTCCAGGCGAAAAGCCTCGCGCTGGCGGTGCGCAACGTCGTCAACATCAAGCTCGGCCTCGAATTCTTCACCGCCCACGGCCCGGCCGGGGTGCGCGAGGTCGCCGGCAAGGCGCCGCTCTTCCTCGACCTCAAGCTGCACGACATCCCCAACACCGTGGCGGGCGCGGTGCGCGCCGCGGCGTCGCTCCGGCCGCTGCTGCTGACGGTGCATTGCAGCGGCGGCAAGGCGATGCTGCGCGCCGCGGCCGAGGCGGCGGCGCAAGCGGTGCCCGACCGGCAGCGCCTGAAGCTGCTGGGGGTGACGGTACTCACCAGCCTCGATGACGGCGATCTCGACGCGGTGGGCCAGCGCGGCCCCGCCGCCGAGCAGGTGCGGCGCCTCGCGCTGCTGGCGCGCGAGTGCGGCCTCGACGGCGTCGTCTGCTCGCCGCTCGAGGCGGCGATGCTGCGCGAGGCCTGCGGCCCGAATTTCCTGCTGGTGGTGCCTGGCATCCGCCTCATGGGCCTCGCCGCCGGCGATCAGAAGCGCGTCATGGGGCCGCGCGAGACGCTCGCCGCCGGCGCCGATTTCCTGGTCATCGGCCGGCCGATCACCGGCGCGCCCGATCCGGCCGCGGCGGCGCGCGCCATGCTGGCGGCGGCGCGGTGAGCGTCGCCGCCAAGATCTGCGGCCTCTCCACCGCCGAGGGCGTGGCGGCGGCGGCGCGCAACGGCGCGCGCTATGTCGGTTTCGTCTTCTACCCGCCGAGCCGGCGCAACATCACCCCGGCGCTGGCCGGCGCGCTCGCGGCGGTGGTGCCGGCGGGGGTCACCAAGGTCGGGCTTTTCGTCGACGCCGATGACGAGAGCCTGGAAGCGGCGCTGGCGGGCGCGCCGCTCGACATGCTGCAATTCCACGGGCGTGAGAGCCCGGAGCGCGTGCGGTGGGCGAAGCGGCGCTTCGGCAAGCCGGTGATGAAGGCGATCCCGGTCGCCTCCGAAGCCGATCTCGACCAGGCGCAGCTCTATTATGGCGTCGCCGATCTGCTGCTGTTCGACGCCAAGCCGCCCAAGGACGCGGTGGTGCCCGGCGGCAACGGGCTGGTGTTCGATTGGGAGCTGCTGGGCGGCAGGCGCTGGCCGGTGCCGTGGATGTTGTCGGGCGGGCTCAGCCCGGACAATCTCGCCGCGGCCGTGCGGATCACGCACGCCACCGCCGTCGACGTCTCCTCCGGCGTCGAGCGCGCGCCGGGCATCAAGGACCCCGAGAAGATCGCGGCGTTTCTGGCGCGGGCAAGGGAGCTTTGAAGGAGCGTCGCCAACGTCGGGCGGAGCCCCGTCGCTGGCCTCGCCGCGAGGCGCTCCTCACGCGCGGCGCAGCGCACTATGCGGGGGTCCGGTAAATCCACACTTCGGATGACCAACGGGCCAACGCCCGATATCTTGGCGGTCAACCAATTCAGGCTCGAGCCGCCATGGCAACCACCGCCGTTGATCTCTTCCGCGCCGGTAATGCGGGTAGTGCCCGGCTCGATCGTGTCCGATCGTCTGATCTCACCATCTACAAAATTGGTGTTGTCGACTGGGTCAAGAGCGGTACCGGCGGCATGTCGACATGGGATGCGATCGATCCAACGCTGAACGGTCCCTGGTGGCGCTTGCCCGCCGGGACCGATTACAACGATATCGCGTTAGTGCTGGTGAATGACCAAGGGAATCATTGGTCTTGGGAGCCGCGCTTCGACATGGAACTGGCGGCCTACCAAAACGCCTTGGCCGCTGTTAACATGAAATTCATTCGTGTCTGAAAGGTTGATGGATTAGGATGCCGGCCCCATGAAGCTTTCGCCCAAGGCCCACAGGTTCGTCACCGAGGCCGTCCGCGACCTTCGCGGCACCAGCGGGCGGGAACGCTTGCTATCATGGCTGGACCGCTCCGCCGGGCAAGAACTCCCCATTGAAATCGCTTTACTCGCCCTTGGCGCTCTGGAGCGATTGGAGTACTGGATGAGGCAGCGCCTTGAGTCCGGCGACATCGACGAGGATCAGCGATCCGATTTGATGAACGACATAGCGTTCATTCACTCGATCGAGAATGATCTCAAGCGCGAAACCGCGCGCGGCGCGGTCGGGTGACCGTCCGGCAACGCGGCGTTGCGACGAAGAGATAGATCGCACAGCACCACAGCCGCGGCGACGTACCGCTATCTCGGAAGATCATGCCCGCGAAGGGTTAGATATGGGTGCCCCCGGTGGAGGCACGAGCGGGCGACGCACCTGCGCCGCGGCTCATTCCTCTTTCAACGCCGCAAGCACCTCCGCCGTGTGCTCGCCGAGCGCGGGCGCGGCGAGGCGGGGCCGGGCGGGCTCGTCGTGGAACTTGATCACCGGCGCGAGATGCTCGCGGCCGGCTTCATCGGTGATCACCATGCCGCGCTCGCGCGCCTGCTCGTCGTCGAAGGCCTCGCGCAACGTCTTCACCGGCGCGAAGCAGATATCGCGGGTGCGAAACCACGCGACCCAGTCCGCCTGGCTGCGCTCGGCGAAGACGCGCTCGAAGAAGGCGATCACCGGCCGCTGATGCAAGCCCGGGCCGCGCGCGCAGAGCGGCGCGAGGTCGGGCCGCCCCAACGCGTCGAGCAGCGTGCGCACGAACTTCATCTCCTGGCCGCCGAGCGCGATGTGGCGGCCGTCGCTGGTGCGGTAGAGGCGGTAGAAGGCGGCGCCGCCCAGCGTGCGCTCCTCTTGCGGCACCGGCGCGCGGCGCTCGGCGAAGACGGCGCCGAGCTGGTTGGGGCAGGCGCCGAGCGCTGCGTCGTGCATGGCGAGATCAATGTAGTCGCCGCGTCCGGTCTGCTCGCGGCGATAGAGCGCCATCAGCACGGCAGAGAGACCGTGCAGCGCGCTCAGCATGTCGGCCGCCGCAATGCCGGGGATCGCCGGCGCGCCGTCGGTGCCGAGCGTGATGCCGACCGAGCCCGCCAGCGCCTCGATGGCGAGATCATGCGCCGGACGGTCGCGATAGGGGCCGGTCTGCCCGAAGGCGGAGATCGAGCAGTAGACGAGGCGCGGGTTGAGCGCCGCCAGCGTCGCGTAATCGGCACCGAGCCGGCGCATCACGCCGGGGCGGTTGCTCTCGACGAAGACGTCGGCGGTGCGGCAGAGCGCGCGCAGCGCCGCCTGCCCGGCGGGCGATTTGAGGTCGAGGACGATGCTCTTCTTGCCGCGGTTGAGGGTGCGGAAGAAGACCGAGGCGTCCCCGTCGCGAGGCCCGATCGCGCGGCCGGGATCGCCCTCACCGGGCGGCTCGACCTTGATCACTTCGGCGCCGTGATCGGCCAGCGCCAGGGTCAGATAGGGGCCGGGCAGGAAGGCCGAGAGATCGACGACGCGCAGCCCCTGGAGCTTCATGGCCGCCGCTGCCCCGGCCTCAGCGCACCGCGTCGGCAGACGGCGCGAGCGACGCGGCGGCGCCCTCGGCCTGCGGCACCAGCGCCTCGAGCGGCTTCTCCTTGGTCTCGATGCCGAGCCAGGCGACCAGCGCCGCCTGGATGGCGAGCAGCGCCGCCGCCAGGCCGATGACGCCGGCGACGCCGAAGGCGGCGAAGAGCGGCACGACGAGCTGCGGCGTCAGGATGGTCATCAGCCTTCCGGCGGTGTTGCAGAAGCCGGCACCGCGCATGCGCACTTCGGTCGGGAACAGCTCCGGCACGTAGAGGCCCCAGGCGATGGCGACCAGCACATAGACCGAGGTCACGAGTAGGAACCCCACCAGGGTCAGCAGCGCGGGATCGTTGATGGTGGGATAGAGCGCGCCGAAGATGATGGCGAGGACGGAGCCGCCGACGATGCAGGGCTTGCGCCCGACGCGGTCGCCGAGCCACATGCCGATCAGCGCGCCGACCGGGCCGCCCAGCGACATGATGGTGGTGTAGTCGAGCGAGGTGACGATGCTCATGCCTTGCTTCACCATGAAGGTCGGCAGGAACGCGATGAAGCCGTAGATCGCGGTGTTGAGCGCGATGAGCAGCACGCTGCCGGTCAGCGTCCGCAGGACGAGGCCGCGCGACAGCAGCGTCGCGAGCGACGGGCGATGCAGCAGCGGCGCCGCCGCCACCGGCGCCGGCGGCAAGGCGCGGAAGGCGGCGACCTCGCGCTCGATGGCGCCGAGCACGCGCTCGGCCTCCTCGCCGTGCCCCTTGGCCTCGAGCCAGCGTGGCGATTCCGGCATCGCCTTGCGCAGATACCAGACGATCAGCGCGCCGATGCCGACGATGACGAACATCCAGCGCCAGCCCCAATTGGGGATGACGAGCCGCGCCACCAGCGCCGAGACGAACAGCGCGGAATTGGTGATGACGGCGAGCGCCGTGCCCCAGCGGCCGCGGCTCCGCGGCGGCACGAACTCGCACAAGGTGACGTAGCCGACGACGATCTCGGCGCCGAGGCCGAGGCCCATGACGAAGCGTGCGGCGATCAGCCAGCCCATCGACGGCGCGGCGGCGCCGGCGAGCGAGGCGAGGCCGAACACCAGCAAATTCGCCTGATAGGAATAGCGCCGGCCGAAGCGGTCGCCGAGAACGCCGGCGAGCCAGGCGCCGAGCACCATGCCGGCAAAGGTCGCCGAGATGAAATTGGCGTTGAGCGCCGGGGTCGACCATTGGCTCGCCACCAGCGTCGCCAGCACCGCGCCCTGGAGATAGATCTCGAAAGCGTCGAGAAACATGCCGGCGGCGATCAGCCCGAGCACGCGATAATGAAACGGCGCGATCGGCAGCCTGTCGAGCCGCGCGCCGGCGTTGATCACCTTCATCTCGTCTCCTCCGTTCGCGGGACTGATGCCCGCTTTTGCTGTCCTTGTCTCGGCGCCGGCGGTGCCCCCGGCGAGCGCAAGCGCGCTCGCGGGGCGTCAATAATCCGCGCGGTCGTCGACGCCGTGGCCGCGCTTGGGCACCAGCACCGTGCGCTCATAGGTCATGAACACGGTGCCGTCCGCCTTGCGCCCGGTGGTGCGCACGGTGACGACGCCTTGCGTCGGGCGCTTTTCTGACTCGCGCTTGGCGATGACCTCGGATTCCGCGTAGATGGTGTCGCCGGCGAAGACCGGGGCGACGAGGCGGATGTCGTTCCAGCCGAGATTGCCGATCGCCTTCTGGCTGACATCGCTGACGCTCATGCCGGCGACGATCGACAAGGTCAGGCAACTGTTGACCACCGGCCGGCCGAATTCCGATTTCGCGGCGTAGGCGGCGTCGAAATGCAGCGGATGCTGGTTCATCGTCAGCAGCGTGAACCAGGTGTTGTCGGCCTCGCTGATGGTGCGCCCCGGCCGGTGCTCGTAGACGTCGCCGAGCACGAAATCCTCGTAATAGCGGCCATAGCTCTCGCGGTACCTGTGGGGCCCGACCTGCTTTGCGCTTGCGACCATGGCGCGTTCCCGTGCTGATTGAGATCGGCGCGACACTGCGCCCGTGACTTGTCCGGACAACTACGCTAACCTCCGCCAAGGCAAGTCGTCAAGCGCGCGGGAGGCAGGGTGGCGAGGAAGGCGGCAATCATCGCGCTGGCGCGCGGCGGCGACGGCCCGCTCTATCGCAAGGTGGTGGACGCGCTGCGCCGGGAGATCGCCGCGGGACGGCTCGCGATCGGCGCGCGGCTGCCCTCGGAGGAGGAGCTGTGCCAGCGCTTCGGCGTCAGCCGACACACCATCCGCGAGGCGCTGCGCCATCTGCGCGAGGACGGGCTGGTGGCGTCGCGCCAGGGCGCCGGCACCACAGTCGTGCGCAAGGAAGGCGCGCCGCCGCTCTATGTGCATTCGGTGGGCTCGATCGAGGAGCTGGTGCAATACGCGGTGGCGACGCGCTACCTGCCGGAGACGCGGCGCGTGCTGACCGCCGACGCGGCGCTGGCGGCGCGGATCGGCGGCGCGCCCGGCACACGCTGGCTCAAGGTCGAAGGCTTTCGCTACGCGCCGGGCGAGGCGCTGCCGTTCTGCTGGACCGAGGTCTATGTCAATGCCGCTTATGCCGGGGTCGGCGAGCTCGTCGGCCGGCGCGCCGGGCCGATCTATGCGCTGATCGAGGAGATGTACGGCGAGAAGGTGACCGAGATCGAGCAGACGCTGCGCGTCGCCGCGGCGCCGGCGGAGGTCGCGCCGGGGCTCGGCATCGAGCCCGGCAGCGCCGTGGTCGAGCTGCGCCGCGCCTATCGCGTGGCCACCGGCGAGCTCGCCGAGATCGCCTTCAACCTGCACCCGGCCGAGCGCTTCAGCTATTCCATCACCTTGCGCCGGCGCCGCTGACCGGCGCTTGACGGCGGCGCCGCCGGCGTCCAGACTTGTCCGGACAAGTGGGAGGACGCCATGGCCGCACCGTCGCCGTCGCTTGATACCGCCGCCCGGCTCGAGGTGCTGCCGGCGCCGACCATCGCCGAGACGCTGGCGCGCTTCTTGGCGGGGCTCGCGCTCGCCGATATCCCGGCGGGGGTCGTCGAGCGGGCGAAATACCTGATGCTCGACGCCATCGGCATTGCCTTCGCCTCGCGACGCTTCGAGTTTGCCGAGCGCAGCTTGGCGGCGATGCGCGGCCTCGGCGGCGCCGGCGATGGGGCGGTGATCGGCTTTGCCGAGCGGCTGCCGTTCCGCGACGCGGCGCTGGTCAATGGCGTGCTGGTGCACGGGCTCGATTTCGACGACACCCATCTCGGCGGCGTCGTCCATCCCAGCGCCAGCCTGGTGCCGGCGGTGCTGGCGGTGGCGGCGCGCGCGCACGCATCAGGCGCAGCGGCGCTCGCCGCCTATATCGGCGGGGTCGAAGCCGTGGCGCGGCTGGGCGCGGTCGCCAAAGGCGGCTTCCATCAGGTGGGCTTCCACCCCACCGGGCTGGTGGGCGCCTTCGGCTGCGCGCTTGCCGCGGGCCAGCTGATGCGGCTCGACGCGGCGGCGCTCGCCACGGCGCAAGGCATCGCGCTGTCGACGGCGTCGGGCTCGCTGGAGTTTCTCGAGGACGGCGCCTGGAACAAGCGGCTCCATCCCGGCTGGGCGGCGGTGGCGGGGATCACCGCGGCGGCGCTGGCCGAGAGCGGCTTCGTCGGCGCGCGCAACGCCTATGAAGGCCGCTTCGGGCTTTATGCGAGCCATCTGCAGCAGCATTTTGCGCCAGAGGATCTCGGACTTGCCACCGCGGCGCTGGGCGAGGAATGGGAGCTGCTCAATGTCGCGGTGAAGCCCTTCCCGGCCTGCCACTTCACCCATGCCTGCGCCGATGCCGCGATCGCGCTCGGCCGGCAACTCGAGGCCGGCAACATCCGCGAGATCCGCGCGCTGGTCCCGGCCGAGGTGGTGAAGACGGTGTGCGAGCCCGTCGCTGCCAAGCGCCGACCGGCCAATGCCTATGACGCGCAATTCTCGATCCCCTATGTCGTCGCCAGCGCGCTGCGCCGCGGCCGCTTCACGCTGGCGGAGCTGACGCCGGCGGCGATCGCCGATGCCGAGACGCTGGCGCTCGCCGAGCGCGTCCGCTCCGAAATCGACCCGCGCTCGGGCTTCCCCGAATACTATTCGGGCGAGCTGGTGGTCACCACCACGGACGGGCGCCTCCTGCGCCAGCGCGAGCACGAGAATCGCGGCTGCGCCACGCGGCCGCTCTCGGCCGCGGACATCCTCGCCAAATTCCACGATAACATGCGCGGCGCCGCGGCGACGGCGCGCGCGGCGGAGATCGCCGAGATGATCCTCACCCTCGACGCGGCGCCCGACATGCGCCGCGTCGCCGATGCGCTGGGAGGCGCCTGATGGCCACGACCCCTGCCGCGACGCGTGCGGCGCCCGACGAGCAAGAGGCGCTGATCCTCGACAGCGTCCGGCGCTTTCTCGAGCGCGAGGTGAAGCCCTACGTCCACAAGCTCGAGCATGACGACACCTATCCTGAGGGGATCGTCGAGCAGATGAAGGCGCTGGGCCTCTTCGGCGCCACGATCGCCGCCGAGCATGGCGGGCTCGGCCTCTCGACCACGACCTATGCCAAGATCGTCGAGCTGGTGTCGACGGTGTGGATGTCGCTGAGCGGCATCTTCAACTCGCATCTGATCATGGCCGCCGCGGTGCAGCGCTTCGGCACCGAGGCACAGAAATCCCGCTTCCTGCCGCGCTTTGCCAGCGGCGAGATCCGCGGCGGCCTCGCGCTGACCGAGCCCGATTGCGGCACCGACCTGCAGGCGGTCCGCACCATGGCGCGGCGCGAGGGCGATCACTATGTCGTCAACGGCACCAAGACCTGGATCTCGAACGGCATCTACGGCCAGTGCTTCGCGCTGCTGGTGAAGACCGATCCCGGCGCCAGCCCGCGCCATCGCGGCATGAGCCTGTTCCTCGCCGAGAAAGGCCCGGGCTTCGCCGTCAGCCGCAAGCTCGAGAAGCTCGGCTACAAGGG
>JBKQTR010000191.1:0-3520 GCA_052143095.1 Allostellaceae bacterium | reverse complement strand
TGGGAGCCGGATGCCCGAATTGGGCACGTCCGGTTCTGTGCGGGGGGTGCGCAGTAATGCGCATCCCTACCGCGACCGGTGCCCGTGCAGCGGAAATGCGCGATCGTCCGCCTCAGATAAATCGGGTCGCAATCGACGAATTCTGGATATCCGCACTCGCACCGCTAGGGTGACGAACCCGAGCCGGGCGCAGACGGGGGCGGGCAGAAGCGCTGATAGAGGTACCCGACGCCAATCAGCGAGAAGCCGAGCGCCAGGAAAGAGGCGGCACGGTGGGGGCCGGTCAGGTTGCACATGTCACACAGGAAGGCCTTTGCCACCGTCAAGGTGATGATGGCGAGAGAAGCCAGGCGGAGCGCGGCCAAGCGACGATAGATGCCGATCCCGACAAGCGCGACGCCATGGAGCAATAATCCATCGCTTTGGAAGGCGTCCATGCGACGGCCGGCTTGACGCCCGGCGCGCCCGGGTATTACATTCAGCAAAATGTAATGGAGGCGGCATGGAATCCGCGATTACCATCAAGGGCCAGGCGACAATCCCGAAAGCCATCCGGGAGCATCTGCGGTTGAAGCCGGGCGACAGGGTCAAGTTCTTCGTGCATCCCGATGGCAGCGTGGTTCTGCTGCCGAAGCTGCCCGCCTCGGAGTTGCGCGGCATGCTCAAGTCTCGGCGGCGGGCCGTGACGGTAAAAGAGATGGGCGAGGCCGCCGGCGCGGGCGCCAGCGAGGGTAGGGCGCGCCGCCGGCGGCGATGATCGGGCTCGATACCAACGTCCTCGTCCGCTACCTCACGCAGGACGACCCGAGTCAATCGGCAAAGGCCACAGAGCTGATCGAGCATGGGCTCAGCGAGCGGGATGCCGGTTTCATCAGCGTCGTGGCGATGGCGGAGACGGTGTGGGTTCTCGAGCGTGCGTATGGCTTTTCGGACGCGGACATCGCCGCTGCTGTCGAGCGCATGCTCCAGGCCGATGTTCTCGTTGTCGAAAGCGAGCAGGAAGTATTCACCGCCATGGTTACGCTCAAGGCGGGGCAGGGCGCGTTCGCCGATGCCCTCATCGGAGCGCTCGGCGCCAAGACGGGCTGTTCCCGCACGCTGACCTTCGACCAGAGGGCGGCGCGACTTTCCGGCTTCGAGCTGGCGTGATGACCATCGATGATATCATCCGCGATAGCGCAGCCGCCGGCAGCTCGTCGCTGTAAGCCTCAGACGTCGAGGTTCGCCACTTCCAGCGCGTTCGCCTGGATGAAGTCGCGCCGGGGCTCGACCACATCGCCCATCAGGGTCGAGAAGGTCGCCTCGGCGAGATCGGCATGCGGCACCTTGACCTGGAGCAGCGTGCGCACATCGGGGTTGAGCGTCGTCTCCCAGAGCTGCTCCGGGTTCATCTCGCCCAGCCCCTTGTAGCGGGCGATGTCGCCCTTCTTGGGGCCGAGCTCCAGCACCGCCTCGACCAGGCCCGACGGTCCCGTGATGAGCGTCTCCTTGTCCTTGGCGACGAGCTTGCCGGGCTTGGAATAGACCTCTTGCAGCTCGCCGGTGCGCTCGTCGAGCCGGCGCGCCTCGGCGCTGCGCAGCAGCGCCACGTCGAGCACGCGGCGCTCGGTCACGCCGTGGCGCGTGCGCGTCAGCACGAAGCCCTCCTTCGCCACCACCTCCCCGGTCCAGCCGCGCTCCGCCTCGGGCGCCAGCCGGTCGAGCCGGCTCGCGAGATAGCGGATCGCCTCTAGCGCCGCCTCCTTGTCGTCGAGCAGCGAGGCGTTGAGCAATCCGGCGATCGCCGCCTGCTCGACCACGTCGCGCGCGCCGACCTTGCGCTGCAGCGGCTGCAGCAGGGTGCGCATCAGCCGCGCCTGCTCGACCAGGGAGTGCAGGTCGTTGGCGGCGCGCTGCACGCCGTCATGCTGGCGGAACACCGCGTCCCTGAGGCCGGCGGCGATGCAGTACTCCTCGAGCGCCGCGTCGTTCTTGAGATAGACCGCCTTGCCCGAGCCGCGCTTCACCTGATAGAGCGGCGGCTGCGCGATGTAGAGATAGCCCTTGTCGATGAGCTCGCGCATCTGGCGGAAAAAGAAGGTCAGGAGCAGCGTGCGGATGTGACTGCCGTCGACATCGGCGTCGGTCATGATGATGATGCGGTGATAGCGCGCTTTTTCGGCATCGAACTCCTCGGGCCCGATGCCGGTGCCGAGCGCCGCGATGAGCGTGCCGATCTCGGCGGAGCTCAGCATCTTGTCGAAGCGCGCGCGCTCGACATTGAGGATCTTGCCCTTGAGCGGCAGGATCGCCTGGTAGCGGCGGTTGCGCCCCTGCTTGGCCGAGCCGCCGGCGCTGTCGCCCTCGACGATGAACAGCTCGGACTTCGCGGGGTCGCTCTCCTCGCAATCGGCGAGCTTGCCCGGCAGGTTCGCGATGTCGAGCGCGCCCTTGCGCCGCGTCAGGTCGCGCGCCTTGCGCGCCGCCTCGCGCGCCGCGGCGGCCTCGACCACCTTGGCGACGATGCGCTTGGCGTCGGCCGGATGCTCCTCGAACCATTGCTGCAGCTTATCGGCGACCACGCCCTCGACCACCGGCCGGACCTCGGAGGAGACCAGCTTGTCCTTGGTCTGCGACGAGAATTTGGGGTCGGGCACCTTGATCGAGAGGATCGAGGTCAGGCCCTCGCGCATGTCCTCGCCGGTGAGCGGCACCTTCTCCTTCTTGGCGATGCCGCTCGTATTGGCGTAAGCGTTGACGGTGCGCGTCAGCGCCGCGCGGAATCCCGCCAGATGCGTGCCGCCGTCGCGCTGCGGGATGTTGTTGGTGAAGCACAGCATCGTCTCGTGATAGCTGTCGGTCCACTCCATCGCCACCTCGACCGTCATGCCGTCGCGCTCGGCGGCGATGGCGATCGGCACCGCGTGCAGCGCCTGCTTGGAGCGGTCGAGATACTTGACGAACTCCTCGAGCCCACCCTCGTAATGCATCCTGAGCTGCTTCGGCTCGACGCCGCGCGCATCGCTGAGGGTCAGGGTCACGCCGGAATTGAGGAACGCGAGCTCGCGCAGCCGGTGCTCCAGCGTCTGGAAGTCGAATTCGGTCTTGGTGAAGGTGCGGTGGCTCGGCCAGAAGGTGATCTCGGTGCCGGTCTTGTGGCCGGCCTTGCCGTCGCCCGGCAGCAGCGGCGCGTCGCCGGCCACCGCCAGCGGCGCTTCGGGATCGCCGTCGAGGAAGCGCATGAAATACTCTTTGCCGCCGCGCCAGATGCGCAGCTCCAGCCGCGCCGAGAGCGCGTTCACCACCGAGATGCCGACGCCGTGCAACCCGCCCGACACCTTGTAGGAGTTCTGGTTGAACTTACCGCCGGCATGGAGCTGGGTCATGATGACTTCGGCCGCCGACACGCCCTCCTCCGCATGGATGTCGACGGGGATGCCGCGGCCGTTATCGGTGACGGTGCAGGAGCCGTCGGCGTTCAAGGTCACGCTGACCGTGTCGCAATGGCCCGCCAGCGCCTCGTCGATCGAGTTGTCGACGA
>JBKQTR010000190.1:0-13910 GCA_052143095.1 Allostellaceae bacterium | reverse complement strand
TCGGTGTATTGCTGCAGCGTCCAGAGCGAGGATTTGTGCGGCTGCAGCCCCGCCCACATCGCGTATTCCGGCCGCTGCGCCAGCCGCGGGTCGATGACGTAGTCGGTGAGCAGCAGCTGGCCGCGCTGCTTCAGCCCCAGGATCAGGACGCGCATGAAGCGCTCCTTGTCCTGCACCATGTAGGTGGCGCCGCGGCCGAGGATGCAGTCGAAGGCGCCGGTGCGCAGCTCGAAGGTCTCGGGGTCGATGGCGCTGATCGGCGCGCGCTTCTGCATGCCGGCGGCGACCGACATGTCCATGCCGCGGCGCGCGAGCTCGGCATCGCGCTCGAGGCCGGTGATGTAGGTGCCGAAGGCCTCGGCGATGGCGCGCGCCGGGCCGCCGAGCCCGGCGGCGACGTCGAGCATGCTCATCGCCGGGTTGGGGGCAAACGGCTTGACCAGCTTCAGCACGTATTCGGCATTGCCCGGCTGGTGGAAGCCGGGCCCCCACAGCCATTGCCGCAGCGCCAGTGGCTCCAGCGGCGGCACCACCTCGCCGGCCGAAGGCGGCTCCTGACCGAGCTGAGGCTCGACCGCCGCCGGCGCAGCATCACCGTCGCCGCGCAAGCGGGCAATGATCCTGGCGAGCAGGGAGGGCCGGGCGGCAGCGTCGGTGCTGTCGGCCATCATCCTCCTGGGGTCGGCCGGCGCGGCCGAAAGAGCGCGCGCGCCTTAGACTCTCCCACCGGGCCGAGTCGGGTCAAGCCCAGGCTCACTCCGCGGCAGGCGCGGCCACGGCGCGCTCGCGCAGCTTGCCGCCCTGCGCGCGGCCACCGAGGAACTGCTTGATGTTGCGCGTCGCCTGGCGCAGGCGCTGGCGGTTCTCGACCAGCGCGATGCGCACGAAGCCTTCGCCATACTCACCGAAGCCGACCCCGGGGGAAACCGCGACATTGGCCTCCTCGAGCAGCAGCTTGGAGAAGGCGAGGCTGCCCATCTCGCGGAAACGCTGTGGCAGCGGCGCCCAGGCGAACATGGTGGCGGCCGGGCTCGGCACGTCCCAGCCGGCCTGGTGCAGCCCCTCGATCAGCACGTCGCGCCGGGCCTTGTAGCGCTCGCGGATCTCGGCGATGCAGTCCTGCGGCCCGTTGAGCGCTGCGGTGGCGGCGACCTGGACCGGGGTGAAGGCGCCGTAATCGAGATAGGATTTGACCCGCGCCAGCGCCGCGATCAATCGCTTGTTGCCGACCGCGAAGCCGATGCGCCAGCCGGCCATGGAGTAGGTCTTGCTGAGCGAGGAGAACTCCACCGCGATGTCGCGCGCGCCCGGCACCTGCAGCACGGAGGGCGGCGGGTTGCCGTCGAAGTAGATCTCGGCATAGGCCACGTCGGACAGCAGGATGATGTCGTGGTGGCGACAGAAATCGACGATCTCGGCGTAGAAATCGAGGCTCACCACCTCGGCCGTGGGGTTGGCGGGGAAGTTGAGCACCAGCGCCACCGGCGGCGGCACGGAATGCGCCACCGCCTGCTTCAGCTCGCGCATGAAGTCGATGCCCGGCGTCAGCGGCACGTGGCGCAGCGAGGCGCCGGCCATGATGAAGCCGAAGGCATGGATGGGATAGCAGGGGTTCGGCACCAGCACGATGTCGCCCGGCGCGGTAATCGCCTGCGCCAAATTGGCGAGCCCCTCCTTGGAGCCCAGCGTGGTAATGATCTCGCTCTCGGGGTCGAGCTCGACATTGAAGCGGCGGGCGTAATAGGCGGCGTAGGCGCGGCGCAGCCCGGCGATGCCGCGCGAGACGGAATAGCCGTGGCTCCGGGGATTCTGCACCGCCTCGACCAGCTTCTTGACGATGTGCTCGGGCGTGGCGCCGTCGGGATTGCCCATGCCGAGATCGATGACGTCGCGGCCCGCCGCCCGCGCCTTGGCCTTGAGCGCGTTGACCTCGGCGAAGACGTATGGCGGCAGCCTCTTGATGCGATAAAATTCTTCCTGCATGGTGACCGTCGAACAGGGGTGGGCAAACAGCCTATTCTAGGCCTTCGGGCGACCGGAGGCGAGAGGCAAGAGACGCCGCGGCCCCCGGCCGCTATGCCCCAGCATCAACCGGCGGAGAGGAAAACATGAAGGCGGAGCAGTTGCGCCAGATGCAGGCGCCGTTCAAGGCGCTCTACCGCGAGGTGCCGGAGAAGGCGGTGATCACCCTCAAGGCCAAGGGCGCGCTGGGCGAGGACGGCGTCACCTGCAAGGTCGAGACCGGGCGGGCGCTGGTCGAGGCCGGCCTCCACCCCGCCACCGGCGGCGACGGCATCGCGCTGTGCTCGGGCGACATGCTGCTGGAGGCGCTGGTCGCTTGCGCCGGCGTGACGCTCAAGGCGGTGGCGACGGCCCTCGAGCTGCCGCTCAGGGGCGGCACGGTCAGCGCCGAGGGCGATCTCGACTTTCGTGGCACGCTCGGCATCGACAAGGCGGCGCCGGTGGGCTTCCGCGAGATCCGCCTGGCCTTCGAGCTCGACAGCGACGCCAGCCCCGAGCAGCTTGATACGCTGATGAAGCTCACCGAGCGCTACTGCGTCGTCTTCCAGACCCTGAACCAGCGCCCGGCGCTCAAGATCGAGCGCCGGTTCAAGGGCGGCTGAGACCGGGCGGCGCCGTCTCACCGGCCGGTCCTTAGCCCTGGCCAACCTTCAGCCGCCGCCTGAATATTGCCACGGCGCAATCCAGGCTTGCGGGCACCGCGGGGATGGATCGGTGCGTTGCCCCGTAGCATAAGCGTAACGGGTGTCCCGACCGGACCCCGGACGGTCGGCTGGAGGTGCCTCATGCAAGACAAGCGCTCGATGCTGCGCGACATGGCCGCCGGCCTCATCGTCGTCGTCGCCCTCGCGCTTCCCTTCGTCCGGCTGCCCGGCGACAGTGCGGCGCGGATGAAGGTGCATTTCCGCAGCGACAATGGCGAGACGCCGCGCGTGCTCTCGACCAAGACCTCGGCGAGCCTCTGCGCAATGATGGCGGCGGCGCTCTCCTATGAGGACCCGGACACCGGCGCCTTCACCCAGGTGAACTGCATCGAGGAAGCCGCGGCGACGCCGTGACCGCGGCGCCGGCTATTGCGGCTTGCCGGGGTCCTTGACGTCCGGGATCTTGTCGAACTCGACGTTGACGACCGCGCCGTTGACCTTCTCGACGCGGCGGATATAGACGGTCTGAACGACGTCGCGCGTCGCCGGGTCGATCTCGATGGGTCCGCGCGGGCTGTCGATCTTCATGCCTTTGAGCGCCGCCATCGCCTTGTCGGGATCGATCTGGCCCTTCAGCGTCTCGATCACCTTGTAGATCGCCGCCATGCCGTCATAGCCGCCGACCGACATGAAATTGGGGCGGATGTCGGGGCCGTAGGCGGCGGCATAGGCCGTGACGTAGGCCTTGTTGAGCTGGCTGTCATGGGCATAGGAGTAGTGATGCGAGGTGATGATGCCGAGCGCGGCATCGCCCATGACGGGCAGCGCGTCGTCATCGGTGACGTCGCCGGTCGCCAGGATCTTGAGCCCGGAGCGCGTCAGCCCCTGCTCGGCGAAGGTCTTCATCAGTGCCGTCGGCTGTTCTCCCGAGGGGACGAAGAGGAAGACCGCTTGCGGCTTCAGATCGCTCACCTTCTGGACATAAGCGGCGAAATCCGGGCTTTTCAGCGGCATCTCCACCTTGCCGACGACCTGGCCGCCGGCGGCGGTGAAGGCCTTCTCGAAAGCGGCCTCGGCGTCGTGGCCGGGCCCGTAATCGGAGGTCATGAGATAGACCTGCTTGACGCCGTTCTTCGCCGCCCATTGCGCCAGCGGCACGGTGACCTGCGGCAAGGTGAAGGAGACGCGCGCGATATAGGGCGATTTCGTGGTGATGATCGAGGTCGCGGCATTCATCAGCACGGTCGGCACCTTGGCCTCGGTGGCGATGTCGGCGACCGCGAGCGCGTTGGGGGTGAGCACGAAGCCGGCGAGGAAATCGACCTTGTCGCGCGTCACCAGCTCCTGCGCCAAGCGCTTGGCGATATCGGGCGCGGCGCCGGTGGTGTCGCGGCGCAGGATCTCGATCTTCTTGCCGGCGACGACATCGCCATGCTGCTGCATGTAGAGCTTGACGCCGTTGTCGATCTGGCGCGCGTTCTCGGCGAAGGCGCCGGAGAAGGTCATGATGAGGCCGATCTTGATCGTGTCCTCGGCGCGCGCGGCACCGGAAGGCGCGATGAGGCCGAGGGCCAGCGCCGCGATGATGGCGAGCCCGGAAGCGAAGCGTCCCTTGTGCATGTGGCGTCTCCCCGTTGGTCTTGTTGCCTTGTCTTTAACACAGCGGCCGCCGGGACGGGAGAGCGTCTTCCCGTCCCACGCCCGGATGCCCGGCGCCCAGTGGGCTAAGGCGAAACGGGCGCCAACGAGCAGACCGCCTCCTCATAGCGGCCCGAGCCCATGGCGCCTTCGGCGAAAATGCCGTGGCGGGCGATCCAGGCGAAGGCTTCCTCGAACACCTCCCTGGTGTAGGGCTCGAAGACCAGGCGCTCGCCCGGACCCCAGCGCCGCGTGTCGATGGCGGCGCGGAAGCGCTCCGGGAACTCCTTGGCGTAGTAACGGGTATAGCGCTCGGGGCGGAGATCGATGTCGCGCTGCGCCCGGCGGAGCGCGCGGAAGTATTTGCGGACATCCTCGGGATCAGGCGCGCCGGTGAGCATGGCGGCGATCATGAAGGTGGTGTCGATGATCTTGCGGAAGCCCAACTGCTCGGCGAAGTAATAGGGCCCGTTGAAGAGATGCACCGCCGGCACGCTGCCCTCGAGCAGCAGCTCCATGCGCTTGAACAGCAGCCCGTCGGCAAAGGAGAGCTTGATCTCGCCAAGCGGCAGATACTGCTCCAGCGCCTGCAGCGTCGAGTAGTGGCTGCCGGACTGGTAGCCCACCGAGACCGGCACGCCGGCAAGCTCTTCCGGCGCGCGGATCGGCCCGTCCGCGGCGACGAAGATGCCGGCGGGCGCCACCGAATAGGCATCGGCGTAGAGCTTGCCGTGGCCGCTCGAGGCGGCGACGTTCACCGTCCAATGGCAGGCGCAGGAGACGTCGCTGCTGCGGCCCCGCTCGAAGGTCTGGTAGGCGCCGATCTTGTCGCCGAGATCGTGGCGCTTGCCGTCCTTGGAGACGAGCTCGTCATGGAATTCGTAGTCGAGCCCCTCGGCGGCGAAATAGCCCTTCTCCTCCGCCACCCATTCCTGAAGCCGCATATGCGGCGCGATGACGAATCTCGGCATGGGGTCCCTCCTCCCGGCACGTTTGCCGCATGATAGGCCGGCCGGGCGTCCGGAGCTATGCTGTCGCCGGGAAGCGCCTTCGTGGGAGGGAGAATGCCATGCCGACATCCGATCTCGACCTGCTGCTGGAGCTCAACCGCGACTACATCCGATCCGTGCAGAACTCGGATGTGCGCCGCTTCGACGAGATCCTGGCCGACGAGTTCTTCTGCTCCAATCCCGACGGCTCGCTGGTCGACCGGCAGGGCTTCCTGAAGCAGACGGCGCTGCCCGTGCGCATCGCCGGTCTCGAGGCGCATGACGTCAAAGTCCGGATCATCGGGGATGTCGCGATCATCCATGCGCGGACCAGCTACACGCTGCCGGACGGGCGGGCGGGAGCCGGCCGCTATACCGATGTCTGGACGCGGCGCAACGGCGCCTGGCGCGCCGTCTCGGCGCATGTGACAAGGTGCTAGGCAAACTCCCGCTGGGAGTTTGTCCGCGGCGGCGCCAGCGGTTGCGCAGCAACCGCGAAAGCCGCACCGGGCGGGCCAGCATTTCGCGCCGCAACCCCACCTCTCCCCGACCCTCTCCGCCCCAAAGGGGCGGAGAGGGAGCAGCAAGCTACCACTCCACCGCCCAAAGCGGACCCGGGGCGCGCAGGAAGATGCGCTCGCCTGGCATGATGGCAACTTCACCCGGTACCTCGATCGCGCAGCAGATGCCGCCGAGCGGCACGGAAAGGATCCGGCGCGCGCCGTGGAAGGAGGCGGAGTCCACCACGCTCTGCCACAGCACGCCGCCGGCGTCGGCCGCGAAGGGCGTGCGCGACACCTCGATCGCCTCGCGGCGCAGCACTACCGTCATCGCGGCGCCGGGACGACAGGGCTCGGCGGCAAGCGCGTCCCCCTGCCAGCCTTCGCCGGCGACGCGCAGACGCCAGTCGCCGCCCGCGGCCGCACAGGCGGTGACGGTGGCGGGCAGCAAGTTGGGCGACCCCAGGAAGGCGGCGACGGCGCGCGAGGCCGGCCTGCCATAAAGCGCCTCGGGCGCGCCCTGCTGCAGCACGCGGCCGCCGCCCATCACGACGATGCGGTCGGAAAGCGCCATCGCCTCGTCCTGGTCATGCGTGACATAGAGCGTGGTGATGCCGAGCCGGCGCTGCAGGTCGCGGAACTCGGCGCCCATCTGCTTGCGCAGCTTGTCGTCGAGGTTGGACAAGGGCTCGTCGAGCAGCAACAGCGCGGGCTCGAAGATGATGGCGCGGGCGATCGCGACGCGCTGCTGCTGGCCGCCGCTGAGGGCCGGCGCCGGGCGGTCCGCCAATCCTTCGAGCTCGACGAGGCGCAGCGTCGCCAGTACGCGCGCGCGGATCTCGCTCTTGGGCATGCGGCGGATGCGCAAGGGATAGGCCACGTTGTCGAACACCGTCATATGCGGCCAGATCGCATAGGACTGGAACACCATGCCGATCCGCCGCCGCTCCGGCGGCAGGAAGCGGCCGGCAGCGGCGTCGCTCACCACCTCGTCGCCGATGGCGATGCGGCCGGCGGTGTTGCGCTCGAGGCCGGCAACCATGCGCAAGGTGGTGGTCTTGCCGCAGCCGCTGGGGCCGAGCAGCGTGACGAAACGGCCCTCCTCGATGACGAGGTCGACGGCGTCGACCGCGAGCGCCGTGCCGAAGCGGCGGCTGACGCCGTCGAGAACGACGCGGCTCATCCCCCTCCCCCCGCTACTTGTAGAGCTCGGCGGCGAGCTTGAGCATGGCTTCCTGCTCGTCGGCATCGGTGGTGCCGAGCAGCTTCGGCGCCGCGAGCGCGCGCATCGCCTCCGGCACCTGCTCGGCGATGCCCCTGACGGTGACGCCGTTGCCGCCCCTGGCATAGATGAGCTGCGCCTCCTCTTCGAGGAAGAACTCCATCAGCAGGTGCGCGGCGTTGGGATGCGGCGCATTCCTGAACATCGCCAGCTCATAGGTGACGTAGGTGCAGCCCTCCTGCGGAATGATCAGCTTCACCGGCAGGCCCTTGAGATCGGGCAGGTCGCTCAGCACCTGCGGGATCCAGATCGGGAACTCGCCGCGGGCGATGCGGCGCTCGCTGAGGCGTGGGTCGCGGCTGAACTGAAGCTGCTGCTGCGCCAGCTTGCGGTGGAAGGCGTCACCGAAGGCCTGCTCAGTGACGAAGAAGAAGACGGAGCCGCCGCCCAGCGCGCGCACGTCGTCGGAGAGGATCTTGCCGCGCCATTTGGGATCGGCGAGGTCGAGCCAGCTCTTGGGCTCATCCGCGGGATTCACCAGCGCGGTGTTGACCAGGATGCCATAAGCGAGGATGAAGACCGGCACCTTGATGTCGTCGGCCGGAAAGGCCGGCAGCAGATTGCCGAGGCTCGGCAGCAGCCCATGCGGCTCGAAGGCGCCGGCGCGCTGCTGCAGCACGGTGGTAGTGGCGCCGTTATGCGAGACGTCGGCGACGAAGCGGCCGGCCGCCTGCTCGGCGCGCACGCGCTCGCGCAACTCGCTGGCGCGTGCCTCGAGGATCTCGACGGCGATGCCGTAGCGCGCCTCGAACAGCTTGGCGATGTCGCGGTGGAAGGGGACGCCGACATGGCCGCTGTAGAGGACGACCTTGCCCTCCTGCTTGGCCGCGGCGACGAGGCTGTCCCAATCCGCCGGCGTCTCGGCCGAAGCCGGCACCGCCCATCCGATCGCCAGCGCCAGCAGCGCCGCGCGCCACGCTCCCGGCATCGCTCCCCCCGCGGTTATTTGTAGATCTCCTTGGCCAGCGCCAGCATATCGTACATCCGCGCCGGGTCGGTGGTGCCCAGCAGCTTGACCTCGACCAGCGGCCGGATCTCGGGCGGCACCTTGTCGGCGAGCCCCTCTGTCGCCATGGCGAAGCCGGAGCGGGCATAGACCAGCTGCGCTTCCTCGGAGAGATAGAAATTCATGAACAGCCTCGCCGCGTTGGGATGCGGCGCCCCCTTCAGCAGGCAGAGCTCGAAGCGGATGTAGGGGGCGCCCTCCTCCGGCACGACGAGCTTCACCGGCAGGCCCTTGAGCGCGGGCAGGTCGGAGATCACGAAGGGCATCAGGACGGCGTACTCGCCGCGGGCGACGCGGCGCTCGTCGTTGCGGTAGTCGCGGCTGAACGCCAATTGCTGCTGCGCCAGCGTCTCGTGATAGGCGCGGCCGAAGCGCTCCTCGGTGGCGACGAAGAAGACGGCGCCGCCGCCCAGCGCGCGCATGTCGTCGGAGAGAATCCGGCCGCGCCATTTGGGGTCGGCAAGGTCGAGCCAGCTTTTGGGCTCGTCCCCCGGCTTCACCAGGTTGGTGTTGACGAGAATGCCATATGCCTGCACCAGGATCGGCAGGCGCGTGCCGTCGTCGCTGAAGGGGGGACGCAGCCGGCCGATATCGGGCAAGGGCCCGTGCGGCAGGAAGACGCCCTCGTCGAGCTGCAGCTTGGTGGTGGTGGCGCCGTTGAAGGAGAGGTCGCCGTTGACGCGGCCGGCCGCCTGCTCGGTGCGGATGCGCTCGCGCAGCTCGCTGGCGCGCGCGGTCAGCGCCTCGAGATGGATGCCGTAGCGCGCCTCGAAGGCCTTGCCGATCTCCTGGTGATAGGGCTCGCCCACCGCCGAGGTGTAGAAGACGACTCTGCCCTCCTGTTTGGCGGCGGCGATCACCGCCTGCCACTCGGCGCTGTCCTCAGCGCGGGCGGGCGGCGCGGCCAGCAGCAGGGCGAAGGGCAGCAACAGCCATGAAAATCTCACGTCTTCCTCCCTAAAGCGCGCTCATCCGCGGCGTCAGCAGCTTGATCTGCGCGAAGCGCAGCGCCAGCACCAGCGCCAGCATGACGAGGCCGATGACGCTCACCTCCTCGGCCTTGCCGGCGGTCCAGAGCTGCAGCACCACCACCGACAGCACCTCGGAATTGACGGAATAGAGCAGAATCGAGGCGCTGAGCTCGCGCAGCACCATGAAGAAGGTGAGCACCCAGGCGACCGCGAAGGATGGCCAGGCGAGCGCCACCAGGATGCGCCAGACGGTCTCGGCCCAGCCGGCGCCGAGGATGCGCGAGCATTCCTCGAGATCGGCGGCGATCTGGGCGAAAGCGCCGGAGAGCACGCGCACCGCGAGCGGCGAGCCCAGCGCGAGATAAGCGAGCAGCAGCGCCCAGAGCGTGCCGTAGATCGGGATCCCCGGCAGCAGCGCGAAGGCCCAGAGGAAGCCCAGGCCCAGCACCATGCCCGGCATCATCCAGGGCAGCCAGGCGAGACCGTCGAGCAGCTTGCCGATGCGCAGTCGCGTGCGTGTCACGACATAGGCGACGAGCCCGCCCAGCACCATGGTGAGGCTCGCGCCCATCACCGCCAGCAGCAGCGTGTTGCGTAGGGCGTGCCAGAAGCGCTCGTCGGCGAGCACGGCGCGGTAATTGTCGAGCGTCAGCATGTCGCGCGTGTAGAAGCCGAAGAACCTGAAGAAGGAGCCGAGCAGCAGCTGGCCCACCGGCAGCAGCAGCGTCAGCGCGAGATAGAGCGCCACCAGCGCCAACGCCGCCCAGCGCCAGGCGCCGAGCCGCATCGGCGCCGGCGCGTAGCCCTTGCCGGTGACGGTGGTGAAGCTGCGCCCGCGCAGCAGCCGCCAGCGCCCCCAGACGACGACGAACATCAGCAGCATGATCGCGAAGGACAGCGCGGTGGCGTATTGGTAGTCGGGCGTGGCGCTGTGGTTGATGGCGTTGAAGATGCGGGTGGTCACCACCTCGATGCCGGCGGGTGTGCCGAAGAAGATCGCGGAATCGAAGGCCTCGAGGCCGCGGATGAAGGAGAGGATGGCGACGCTGGTGGTCACCGGCAGCAGCAGCGCCAAAGTGATGCGCCAGAGCGTCGTCCAGCGCCCGGCGCCGCACATGCGGCTCGATTCCTCGAGCGCGGGATCGATGGCGCGCAGCGCGTCGACGGTCAGCAGGAAGAGGAACGGCGTCGAATACTGCATCATGTGCCAGACGACGCCGCCATAGGAATAGACGTTGACCAGCGGCGCCGTGCCGCCGGTGAGCCATTCCCAGGCGAGGTTGATCGAGCCGACCTGGGGATTGGCGAGCATGCCCCAGGCGAGCGCGGTCAGCACCGGCGGGATGAAGAAGGGCAAGGTGATCAGCACCTCCAGCGCGCGGCCGGAAGGCAGGTCGGTGCGCGCCACCAGCCAGGCGAGCGCCAGCGCCAGCGGCAGCGACAACGCCGTATGCAGGAACGAGATGGCAATGGTGTTGAGCAGCACGCGCGCCGTCTCGCCGGTGAAGAGCCCGGCATAGCCGGCAAGGGTGAAGCTTCCCGCCTCGCCCGGCGGCGTGCTGTGCAGGCTGCCATAGAGCAGCATGCCCATGGGATAGAGGGTGAGGCAGGCCAGCACCAGCAGCAGCGCCGCGAGGCCGCCCGCGCGCAGGCTCATTCGGCGGCCGTGGCGCGCGGGCTTGCCGCGAGGTGGCGGCGCACCTGATCGGCCACCGGCGTGCCGGTGAAGAAATCCGGGTTCATGCCGGCATGAAGCTCGGCGATATGACCGAAGGTGAACTGGCGGAAGGCGTCGAGGTCGAGATGGCCGCGCTCGACCAGCTCATAGGCCTCCTCCAGCACCTCGGCCATGTCGACGACGTCCCAATGGCTGATGTCGCTCGAGAACATCGCCTTGAGCGGCTGGCCGCCGGGCACCAGGCGGCGGTTAAAGGCCATCGCCAGCAGCGGATCGTCGGCCTCGCAGCCGAAATAGAAATTCGGCACGAAGCGGGCGATGAGCTCGTCCTCGGTCGCGACCTCGGCGCGGCGGAAATCGTCGAGCTCGCCGGGATGCGCGGTGTTGCCGGACTCTCGCGCTGTCGCCTTGAGGCGCTCGAGCCCGGCGCGCAGCTCCGCCTCGGACTGGCGGATCGCCTTGCCGCCATGCTCGCGGCAGAGCCGCAGCGTCTCGTCGACGTCGATATGCGCGGGGTTTGTAGTTCTCGATGGCGCGGCCGTTGCGCTTTTCCCAATGGCCGACCATGTCGGCGAGCGTGTTCACCGCCCAGCCGACGCCGCCCTCGAGAAAGCCGAAATTGAGGCGCGGGAAGCGGCGGGTCACGCCGCCCATCACCAGCGCCTTGGCAAAGCTCTCATGGGCGGTGGCGAACATGCCGATATGGTTGAAGACGTAATTGCTGGGCGAGGTGCGGCTGCCCCAGCCCATGCCGGCGGAATGCGCCGTCGGCGCCACCTTGAGCGCGACGCAGGTGGCCCAGAACGGATCGTAGTCATGCTCGCTGTCGAGCGCGATGTTGTCGAGGAGGAAGGTATAGGGCGCAAGATCCGGCGCCTGGCGCGCGACGATCGGCACCGGGCGGCGGATGAAGCCCGGAATCATGAAGGCTTTGAGCTTGAGCTCGTTGACCGCGAATTCCGCCTCGGCGATCGCCTCGGCCGGCGTGTACATCGGAATGGTCGCCGCCGGGGTCAGCCGCTCCTTGTGCTCGGCAAAGAGGTCGGCAAGCATGACGTTGAGCGCGCGGCAGGTGGCACGGCGCATCTCCTCATCCTCCTCGCGGATGAGCTGCAGCCCCAGCGTCGGATAGACGATGCTGAAATCGATGCCGAACTCGTCGAGGCGCCGGCGCAGCAGGCTCGGCAGCAGCGCGGTGGCGCCGTCGAGCGCGTTTTTGGTGGCGCGCCCCCACCAGGGTCCGCGCGGCACGCCGATGTCGCGGCGCTCGGCGGTGGAGAGGTTGTACCAATAAGGGCCGACATGCTGCGACATGACGCGCTCGAAGCGCTCGAGGATGCGCGGCCCCGCGACCTCGCGCAGATACTCCTTGTAGGTCGGCCCGTATTCGATGATGTGCCCGTCGCCGTCGATCACGGGATGGCCGAGCCGGGCGCGGATCTCGGCCGAGCTCTGATGCGTCTTGCTCATCTCTCCTCCCTCGCCTCGCCGCCGGTCTTAAGCCGGGGTTGGTATCGACTGTTGCAACTCCGTGGCTCGCCCCACCTCACCCCGACCGTCTCCGCCCCTCGGGGGCGGAGCAACCCGTTCGATCGCTTCGCGATCGAACCCAAGCGGGGCCGACTGCAGAGCGGTCGGCCGGGTTGCTGGAGGGACCCGCGCAGCGGGAGGGTGAGGTGGGGGTGCTACGGGACTTCCACTGATCCTCTGATCTCCGCGCTCGCGCCATAGGCGATGCCGCGGGCGATGACGGCATGGCCGGCGCGGATGCGGTAGACCGCGCCGTCGAGCGCCTGCGGCGGCTCGCTCCCGGCCATGACGGCGCGGGCGCCCTCCATCATCGCCTTGCGCATCTGGATCACCGCCGTGTCGGCCTGCCCAAGATGCTCGCGGGTGCGGTCGACGATGGCGCCCTGGCTCTCGGTGACGCAGGCGTCCTGGTTGCGCACGCCGTCGATGCCGGAGAAGGACTGGGTGCGCTGCAGCTTGCGGTCCTGCAGGTAGTCGTTGCCGCGATGGGCGCGCGGCTGCGTCGTGCCGGGGATGACGTCGCGATGGGTGTTGACGCCCGCCTGCCAGCGCGCGATCTCCTCATTGCCGAGCGGCCGGTCGGGACGGAAGGTGACGCAGGCGACCCAGCTCGTCTCGTCGTCGCGCGGGACCCAGGCGCGGGTCATCAGCGCGTTGCCCGGCACCGGCGGGATCATGCTGTAGAACGGCAGCAGGAACTGATTCATGCGCCAGAACGACTTGTCGCCCTCGACGTCGCGCCGCCCGGCGGCGACCATCCCGTAAGGCGTGCGCTCGACGTGGAATTTCGGCGCGCGGTCCTCGTGGAAGAAGGCGCCGGTGAGCTGCATCTTGTCTTCGGCGAGCTGGTCGACGCGGCTGTGCAGGAAGCCCACATGCGAGGTGTCCATCTCGCCTTCCATCGCCTGGACGAAATTGCAGTCGGTCTGCCAGCGCGAGACGTAGCGATGGGTCGACGGCAGGTCGAGCCACTCGAAGCCGGGGAAATCCGCGAGCCGCTCGGCCGGCCCCATATAGGCCCAGATGAAGCCGCCGCGCTCGCGCGTCGGATAGGCCTTGGCCTTGACCTTGTGCTTGAAGGTGCTGGTGGCGGGCTCGTTCGGCATGTCGACGCAGGCGCCGGTGACGTCGAACTTCCAGCCATGGTAGATGCAGCGGATGCCGCACTGCTCGTTGCGGCCGAAATAGAGGCTGGCGAGGCGGTGCGGACAATGCTCGTCGAGCAGGCCGATGCGCCCCACGCTGTCGCGGAACAGCACAAGATCCTCGCCGAGGACGCGCAGGCGCTGGGGATCGCCGTCGGGCGCGGCGAGATCGCTCGCCAGCGCGATCGGAACCCAGAAGCGCCGGATATACTCGCCCATCGGCGTTCCCGGCCCGACCCGCGTCAAGAGCTCGTTCTCTTCCCGGCTCAGCATCGCTGCCTCCCGACTGGCTATTGGGGCGATTATGCCCCGGCGCGGCAAGCGGTGTCACCGGCGGTTCCGGCAGGCCATCGATGCTGATTCGGCGGGGCGCGCTCCCCCGATAAGCTGCATTTCCCGCGAGGTGCCACGCGGCAAGTCCTTCTTCGCCGTTCCTGGCGGAGAAAGATTTAGGATGAGGTGCAGGCGGATTCCCGGCAACGGACAACCCGTTAGATCGCTCCGC
>JBKQTR010000189.1:0-3796 GCA_052143095.1 Allostellaceae bacterium | reverse complement strand
ATACAATATGCTCAAAGCCGACAAAACGCGCGGCTCCCTCCGACGAAAACGCCTCCGCGCCTGCATCGACCCAACCTTCCGCTCCAGCCTTTTCGCCGCTTAACGATTTAGGATTTTGCCCTGCCCCAACCAGGCCTTGCGCTACAGGCCCGCCGGGGTCCAGGAAGAAGGCGAGCGGAAGGCGGGGCCGGCGGTATGGGTCCTGCGCGACGGAAGGCCGGTCCCGGCGAACGTGACGACCGGTCTTGACGACGAGACTTTCACAGAGATCCTCGGCGGCGACTTGAAGGCCGGCGACGCCGTCATTGTGGGCGAAGCGCGCGGCGGGCCATCAAATCGCGGGGCTACGCCCGCGCCGCGCCTTTGAAGGAAACATCTGAGGATAGCTCATGACGGAGCCGGTCCTGCGGGTGGAGAACGTGACGCGGACCTTCGTCGTCGGCGACGTCGAAGTGCAGGCGTTACGCGGGATCGACCTTGTCATCGAAGCGGGCGAATTCGTCGCGATCATGGGTTCCTCCGGCTCGGGCAAATCGACGCTGATGTCGATTCTCGGGTGCCTCGATCGGCCCACGAGCGGCCATAACTACCTCGAAGGGGTCGACGTCGCAGGACTAAGCGAGCCCGAACTCGCGCGCATCCGCAGCGCGCGGTTGGGCTTTGTCTTTCAGAGCTTCAATCTGCTGCCGCGCACGAGCGCGATCGAGAACGTCGCGCTGCCGCTCTATTATGCCTCAGGCGGTTCGGCGGGCCGTGCCGCGCGCGTCGGTAGGGCGCGCGCGGCGTTGCGGCTTTTGGGCCTGAGCGACCGTGAGCGCAACACGCCCGGGCAACTCTCAGGCGGCCAGCAGCAGCGAGTGGCGATCGCACGGGCGCTGATCAATGCGCCAAAACTGCTGCTCGCCGACGGGCCGACCGGCAATCTCGACACACGCACTTCGCACGAAATCATGGAGACACTCGTTGCGCTCAATCGGGACCAGGGCGTGACGACTGTCGTCGTCACCCACGAGGCCGACATCGCCGGCTATGCGAACCGCGTCGTTACAATGCGCGACGGTCTCGTCATCTCCGACGAGCGCAAGGGGGCGCAGAGCGAGAGGGCCCGGGCGATTCGAGAGACGATCGTCGAGCCTTTTGCGGCCGCGGAAACGAAGATGGGCGGAATTGCCTCGGCAAGGCTTTCAGCGTTCGCCGTGATGATCTTTGGCGCAGCGGCACAGGCGCTGGCGCGCAACAAGATGCGCTCGGCGTTGACCATGCTGGGCGTATTCATCGGCGTCGCGGCGCTGATCGTCATGGTCGCTGTCGGCCAGGGCGCCGACGAGGCGGTCCGCAAGCAGATCGAGGGACTCGGCGCCAACGTCGTCGTCATCCTGCCCGGCGCCGTTTCGAGCGGAGGATTCCGCGCCGGCTTCGGCAGCGCCAGCACTCTGACCGTCGCTGACGCGCATGCGATTCGCAGCGAAGACCGCGCGGTTGCGCAAGTCGGGTACCTGATCCGCCAGCAAGGCCAGGCTAAATATGCAAACCGGAACTGGACTACAAACATTCAGGGCGTCAGCGCGAATTATCCTCCCATTACCTATTGGCGCATCGCCGAGGGGCGGCCACTGACGTCTGAAGACGAGGCGCGGGGAGCGCTCGTGGTCCTCATCGGCCAGACGGTGTACAGGCAACTCTTCCCCAACGGGGAGAGTCCACTCGGCGCCTTCATACAAGTGCGCAACGTGCCCCTTCAGGTTGTCGGCGTCCTCACGGCAAAAGGCCAGTCCCCGTTCGGCCAAGACCAGGACGATCTTGTGATGACGCCGTTCTCGACCGCGGAGCGAAAGGTGCTCGGCGTCGCCTCGCCGAGTCTGGCGCAGAACCCTTTCAACTGGGCGTATCTGCCACCGCCCAACCCTTACAATCTTCAGGCTCGGCTGACCGGCTTCGCCAATCAAATCTACGTTCAGGCGGTTAGCCAGGACAAGGTTCAAGCGGCGATCGCTCAGGCGACGGATACGCTGATCAGGCGTCACCGCGTCAAGCCTGGCCAGATCAAGGATTTTGACGTGCGTAATCTGAGGCAATATGTCGAAACGGCCGAGAGCAGTAGCCGCATCATGGCGTTGTTGCTCGCCGCGGTGGCGTCGATCTCCCTGATCGTCGGCGGCATCGGGATCATGAATATTCTGCTGGTGTCGGTCACGGAGCGGACGCGCGAGATCGGCCTGAGGATGGCGGTAGGCGCGCGGCGGCTCCACGTGCTGCTGCAGTGGCCGCCGGCATTGCGATGGGGGTTGCGGTTTCATTCGCGATCTCACAATTGCTCGGGTGGCCGACGCCGATCTCGCTCGCCGCCATCGTCGGCGGCTTCGCGTTCGCAGCCGCCGTCGGGGTGTTTTTCGGCTATTATCCGGCGCGTACCGCCGCCTCGCTCGACCCCATCGAGGCCCTTCGTTACGAATGACAAGCTCGCGGCATCGCAGTCAGGGGCAGACCCTTGAAGATGAGAGACATAAAGGAGCTCGACAGCGCGGCCGCCGAAGCGGAGGATTGGATCAATGATCTGGTGCAGCGCCTTGGCTGGCACGATCGCGGCAAGGCCTATGCCGCTTTGATTGGCGCGCTGCACGGATTGCGTGATGTCCTGCCGCGTGATGAGGTCGTCTATTTCGGCGCGCAATTGCCGCTGTTGCTGCGTGGCCTTTATTACGAAGGCTGGCATCCCGGCACGCATCCGGCGGCGCAAAGCCTCAGTGCATTGAATGAACGAATTCATGAGGCGGTCAACCGCGACCCGGGCGTTGATTCCGAGGCTATTGCTCGCGCTGTTTTTGCCCTGCTTGCGGCGCGTCTTTCACCGAGCGAGATCGAGGATGCGATTGCTGCTACGCCGAGGTCGCTACATGGACTTTGGCCCGCTTGAACGGCTCGCCGTGTTCGGCCGTCGCGATCAAGCCCAACCCGACGAGCAGGAAAACGCACGCCATGAGGATATTTCTTTGCGGTGATGTGATGACGAGGCGTGGCATCGACCAGGTGTTGCCCCATCCCAGCTCTCCTATCCTCCACGAAAACTATGTTGGATCGGCCCTCGACTATCTGTATCTGGCGGAGCAAGCAAATGGTCCCGTGCCGCGGCCGGCAGAATTTTCTTACATCTGGGGCGCGGCTCTCGACGAATGGAATCGAGCGCAACCGCACGCACGCATTATCAATCTCGAAACGAGCATCACTCGCAGCGACACGTATGAGCCAAAGGGCATCAAGTACCGCATGAGTCCCGAGAACGCTCGTACCTTGGCCGTGGCAGGCGTCGACTGCTGTGCGCTGGCCAATAATCACGTTCTCGACTGGGGACGGCCCGGCTTGCTTGATACTTTGAATACCCTGGAGCAAATGCACATCAAGACTGCGGGGGCAGGCCGCAATCTCGTCCAGGCCAAGGCCGCGGCCATTCTCGAGGTTCCTGAGGAGAGGGGCCGTTTGCTCGTCCTCGCATTTGCATCCACAACGAGCGGCACGCCGCGGGATTGGGCGGCGGAACCCGAAACAGCCGGGGTCAACCTTCTCACCTCTCTTTCCGAGGCGACAGTCACTGCGATCACTGCGCAGCTCGCCCAGATGAGGCGGCCGAGAGATGTCGTCATCGTGTCCGTCCATTGGGGGCCGAACTGGGGCTACGATATCCTCGAGAGTCAGCGCCGTTTCCCCCACGCGCTGATCGAGGAAGCTGGGATCTCCGTTATTCACGGCCATTCGTCCCATCATGCCAAAGCAATCGAAGTCTACAAGAATGGCCTTATCC
>JBKQTR010000188.1:0-15431 GCA_052143095.1 Allostellaceae bacterium | reverse complement strand
CGAAGCGGTCGGCCGGTTGGCCAGGATGAGGAAGTGATGGGGACGGCATCAATCGATAATGCCCGATGCAAACTCTCCTCATCCTGAGCTGGCGCGCGCAGCGCGCCTGTCGAAGGACGCACAGCGTCTATGCAGCAGACACTTGCTTTAAGACGCGCGCTCGAGCGCCGGCGGCATGAGTCCCCGCGCCATCAGGATCGCCTCGGCCTCGGGCGAGAATTCGGCCGAAGGCTGGTCGCCGCCGATGACCACGAGCAGCACCCCCTTCGCCTAGCCGGCGGGCGCGCTCAGGCAATGGAATTGCCGCTGCAGCTGCGGCGGCACCGAGATGAGGTCGAGCGGCTCGAGCTCGACGGACTCGTCGCCCGTGTCGCCTTCCCAGGTGACGCGCCAGCTGCCCGCCACCGGCATGAAGGTCTCGTTGGTGTCGTGATTGTGCATCATCACGCCCTTGCCCGGCTCGGCCTCGACGAAGGCGACGCCGAACCCGGCCTTCAAATGGGTGATGTAGGGCTTCGCCTGGTCGCCCACCGGCGAATAGGCCCTGACATCTGCCGAGGCTTGCGGCGCGGCGAAGCCGATGACGTTGACCAGCGTGCGCTCATAGCCCGGCACATGGCAGTCCGGCAGGCTGTGATCGGCGCGGTAGAGATCCCTGAAGCGCGCGACGCATCTCATCATCTGCTCGCGCGAGGGCTTGGTCACGGGGATCGGCATGTGTTCCTCCCATCGGCACGGTTTTGCCAAAGTATGCGGCGGGCTCACCTGACCCCGCAAGCCCGCCGCCGGGCGCCGCCCGGGGGTGGGCGGGAACGGCGTGACAAGCGCCTCGCTTCGCGCTTAGCATAGGGCCATGCCGAAATGCCTGAGCAAGGCCGAGATCGAGCGCTATCGCGAAGAGGGCTACCTCTTCCCCATCCGCGTCATGACCAAGGAGGCGGCGCTGGCGCTGCGCCTGCGGCTCGAAGAGTTCGAGGAGGAGAGCGGCGGGCCGCTCAGAGGCGATCTCCGCCATAAATCGCACCTGCTCTTCACCTGGCTCGCCGAGCTGGTGCGCCTGCCCGACATCCTCGACGCGGTCGAGGATCTCCACGGCCCCGACCTGCTGTGCTGGTCGAGCAATTTCTTCATCAAGGAGAGCGGGAACCCGGCTTTCGTCTCCTGGCACCAGGATTCCACATATTGGGGGCTGAGCAAGCCCGATGTCGTCTCCGCCTGGGTCGCGTTCACGGCGGCCACGACCGGGAACGGCGCGATGCGCGTCATCCCCGGCAGCCACAAACGCGAGCAGATCCCGCATCGCGACACCTTCGCCAAGCACAATCTGCTGACGCGCGGCCAGGAGGTCGCGGTCGAGGTCGATGAGCGCCAGGCGGTGACCATCGAGCTCGAGCCCGGCGAGATGTCGCTGCATCACGTGCGCCTGGTGCACGGCTCGCCGCCCAACCTTTCCGGGGACCGGCGCATCGGCTTCGCCATCCGCTACGTCCCGACGCATGTGCAACAGATCGCCGGCGAGGACAGCGCCAGCCTGGTGCGCGGCAAGGACCGCTTCGGCCATTTCGCGCCGGAGCCGATGCCGCCGGGCGATCTCGATGCCGCCATGGTCGAGCTGCACAAGCGCATCACCGAGCGCAACGCGCAGATCCTCTATCGCGGCACCGGCGTCGGCAGCTTCAACGACCCGCGCAGCGTCGGGCTGCGGTAGGGCGCCCTTCCGCTGCAGGGGCTGCCTGCCGCCGGCTCAAGACGCTTTCCGCTGCAGCAGCCGCTCGGCATTGCCGCAGAAGATGCGCGCGCGGCTCTGGGCGTCGAGGTCGGCGGCGGCGATGGCGTCGCGGGTGGCGGCGATCGGGCCGAACGGCGCATCGGTGGCGAAGACGACTTTCTCCGGCCCGAAGAAGTCGAGGCCGCAGGGCAGGCCGTGCGAGGCGCCGAACAGCGCGGTGTCGGCATGGAACATCTTGAAATACTCGATATGCGGCCGCTTTAACGAGGAGAGAACGCCGGAGTAGTCCTCTTCGCGCGTGCGGCTGCCGAGCACGGCAAGGCCGCTCTCGATGCGCTTGTCGAAGAACGGGATCATGCCGCCCAGATGATGGGTGATGATGTCGAGCCCGGGATGGCGGTCGAAAATCCCGGCGAAGACCAGCCGCGCCATCGCCACCGAGGTGTCGTAAGGCCAGCCGAAGCACCACCAGAGCTCGAAGCGCGAGCGCGGCTCGGCGGCGTAGTCGGTGGTCTCCGCGGTGCGCGCGGGATGGAGCCAGATCGGCTTGCCATAGCCCGCCATCGCGGCGAAGAGCGGCGCGAATTCCGGCAGGTCGAGCGGCTTGCCGTTGACGTTGGTGAAGATCTGCACGCCGACGGCGCCGAGACCGGTGATCGCGCGCTCGAGCTCGCGCATCGCCGCCTCCATATCGTTCATCGACAGCGCCGCGATGAAGCCGGGGAAGCGGGCGGGATGGCGGCGCACCAGCTCGGCCATGCCGTCATTGGCGATGCGCGCGAGCTCGGCGCCGGTCGCGGCATCGGCAAACGCCTCGATCGGCGGGTTGGGCAAGGCCATGATCTGGCGGTAGTCGCCGATCTCGTCCATGCCGCGGAAGCGCAGATCGAGATCGTGCAGCTCCCGCACCTCCATCAGCCGCTTGACCAGGCCGAAGCGGCCGCCGCTTTTTTCCAGCGCGCCGGTGAACGCCTGGGGCAGGACGTGGGTGAAGATGTCGATGATCACGGCTGCGCTCCGCGGGGCCCGACGATGAGGTTGAGCAGCGCCTGCCGCTTCTCCACCCGGACGGCATGGAGCGCGCGCTCCAGCGCCCCCGGCAGCGCCTCGGGCGCCTCGACGCGCTCGCCATAGCCGCCATAGACCGCCATCATGTGCTCGTAGGCGGCGGCGGGGCCGAGATGCGCCACCGGGATGCGGTTGGCGCGCGCGGCATGGCCGTCGGGGAAGACGCTGAGCGCGGCGCGCTCCACCTCCTCCCACATGGCGTTGTTGAAGATCACGAACAGCACGGGAAGATCGAGCGCGCGCAGCACCTGATGGCCGGCGGTGGGATTGCCGAACATATAGGCGCCGTCGCCGAGCACGGCGATGACGAGGCGCTCGGGCGCGGCAAGCTTGGCGCCGATCGCCGCGCCGATGCCCCAGCCGAGGCCGCCGCCGGCCGGCGTTCCGAAATAGCTGCGCGGCTGCGGGAAGTCGGCATAGCGCTGCAGCAGCGAATATTCGTTGACCAGGATGGCGTCGGCGGGCTTGGCGCGGGCGACGCAATGGCTCGCCCAGGCCGGATGGATAGGCTTCGCCGCTTGCACCGCCGCCAGCGTCTTGGCGGTCTCGGCGGCGGCGCGTGCGCGCCCTTCGGCCAGCCGCTGGCGGCGCGACGCGACCGCGCTGCGCGCGAGCCTGCCGGCAAGCGCCGCCGCAAGCTGCGGCAGCACGACGGCCGGCGCGCCGGTGACCGCGACGTCGCAGGGAAATCCCCGGATCGGCAGGCGCTGGAACAAGGGATCGACGCCGAGCTGGATCACCTTGCAGCCCGGCGCGGGGTCGCCGTGGCGCGTGGGTATCCACGGCACGTCGGATTCGATGCAGAGGATCGCGTCGGCCTCGCCGAGCGCCGGCAGCGGGTCGTGGCCCAGCAGCATCGGGTGATCGCTCGGCAGCGAGTTGGTGAGCGCGCGGGCTTCAACCACCGGAAAGGCGCAGCGCTCGGCGAACTCCGCCAGCGCCGCCGCATTGTCGGCGACGCGGCCATTGGCGCGGGCGAAGATCAGCGGCCGCTCGGCAGCGGCGAGGATCGCCGCGGCGCGCTCGAGCGCCTCGGGCGTGGCGCCGGGCCTGGTGCCGATGCCGCGGCGCGGCTCGGTCTCGAAGGTGAAGCGCGTCATCTTCGCGCTCAGCACCTCGCGCGGCAGGCTGAGATAGACCGGACCGCAGGGCTCGGTGGTGGCGATCTCGAGCGCGCGGTCGACGACATCCTCGAGCTGCTCGCCGTTCCTGAGCTCGTAGTCCCATTTGCAGAGCTCGCGCACCATCGCGGCCTGGTCGAACATCTCCTGGCCCCAATGGATGCCGGTATCGCGCGAGCCGCGCATGCCCCGCTCGGTAAGCGGGTTGCGGCCGGCAGTGAACAGGATCGGCACCTGGTCGCGCGCGGCGTTGGCGAGCGCGTTGATGCCGTTGGCGGTGCCGACATTGACATGGAACATCACCGCCTGCGGCCGGCCGGTCAGGAGGTAATAGCCATGCGCCATCGAGGCCGCGACATTCTCGTGCCCGACCGAGACCACCTTGAGCCGCGGCGTGCGGGATTTCGCCTCGATGGCGGCGAGGCCTTCGACCATCGGCGCGAAATCGGTGCCGCCATTGGCGAAGAGCCAATCGATGCCGCGCTCGGCCAGCAGGCTGATATAGGCCTCGGCGACGGTCTCGACCTCGATGGTCTTTTTCATGGCGGAGCCGCTCCAGGGATCGCCTGCCAGACGCGCACCGGCAAAATCGAACGCGTTCAGCTTAAGATCGGCCTCCGCCGCCGTCAACGCCGGGTCTTGCGGCAGAGCGCGCGCCATGCTACCTCCGAGCGCCCGTCCCCGAGGTCACCGGTGCAGCTTCGACACAAAGAGCTGAGCCTGCGCGAGCGCAACAAGGCGCGGAAGCTGCAGAAGATCAGCCGTGCCGCGCGCACGCTGTTCATCCGCCGCGGCTACGACGCCACCACCTTGCGCCAGATCGCCGCCAAGGCCGATGTCGGGCTCGGCACGCTCTTCTCCTACGCCACCGACAAGCGCGATCTGCTGTTCCTCATCATCAATGACGATATCGAGACGATGAACGCCCGCGCCTTCGCCGAGGCGCCGCCCGGCGCGCCGCTGCTCGAGCGGCTGGTCGAGACCTTCCGCGGTTTCTTCGCCTTCTTTGGCCAGCAGCCGAACCTCTCGCGCATCATCCTCAAGGAGCTGACCTTCTATTCCGCGGGGCCGCAGGCGCAGCGCTTCCAGCGCGGGCGGACGCAGGTGCTGGCGCAGCTCGCCGAGCTCATCGGCGCGGCGCAGCGCGCGGGCGAGATCGCCAGCGCCGAGGATCCGCGCGAGATCGCCTATACCATCTTCTCGATCTATGCCGCCGAGATCCGGCAATGGCTGGGCGACGCCAAGCCCGATCTCGAGCAGGGGCTTGGCGCGCTGCGCCGGCATTTCCGCCTGCTGCTCACCGGGCTCGGGCCGCGCTGAGGGGGAGCGGCAGCCGCGAAGGTCGTCCGCACCGTGCGGGCTCTCGCGGTTGCTGCGCAACCGCTGGCGCCCGCCAGCGACGACGCTTCGCGTCGCGCTAAAGCCCCAGGATCCGCTCGGCGTTGGCGTGGAAGATCTTCTCCATCACCGCATCGGCATATCCCAACTCGCGCCATTCGCGCAGCAGGCGGTCATAGGGGATGCTGGGATAGTCGCTGCCGAACATCACCTTGTCCTGGAGGCGCGCGCGGATATCGGTCTTGAGCTGCGCCGGAAAATATTTCGGCGCCCAGCCCGACATCTCCCAATAGACATTGCCCTTGTGCAGCGCCACCGCGGTCATCTCATCGACCCAGGGCCAGCCGGGATGCGCGGCGATGATCTTAAGATCGGGAAAATCGGCCGCGAGCTCGTCGATGCACGAGGGATGCGCGTGGCGGATCTTGGCGCCGAGCCCGCCCGGCATGCCGGCGCCCATGCCGGTGGTGCCGACATCGATCATCACCGGCGCCTTCAGCGCGGTGATGACCTCGAACAGCGGATAGAGCCGCCGGTCATTGACCGCGAAATGGCCCATGATGGGATGGAAGTGGAAGCCCAGCATGCCGAGCTCGGTGATCGCCTTCTTCGCCTGCTGCAGCGCGATCTCGCCCTTGAAGGGGTCGACCGCCGCCCAGGACTGGATGATGCGGTCGGGATGGCGAAGCTGCATCGCCTTGACGTAGTCGTTGGTGCAAGGCGGCGTGCCGGTGGTGGTCTCGAGATCGAGCGCCACCAGCACCGCCTCGACCCCGGCGGCGGCGAATTCGGCGACGACCTCGTCCTCCTGCTTCCAGGTCCAGGCGCGGTTCCAGTATGTCGCCAGCGCCTCGACATAGGGACCCTGGCTGCGGATCCAGGGCTCGGTGTTGGGGTAGCAGTGGAGGTCAATGATGCGCATGGGAGCTCCTGACGTTCCTCATTCTCTTGTTACGAGCGGCTCTCGCGGTTGCAAGCGCAACCGCTGCCGCCGCCGCGGACGAACGCCCTTACGGGCGTTCGCCTATGAGCTCCACCAGCGTTTTCTTCGAGACCTTGCCGAAGGTGGAGAGCGGGAAGTCGCTCATCAGCTCCAACCGCTCCGGCAGCTTGAAGCGGGCGATCTCCTTGCCGGCGAGGAAGGCGATGAGCGCGTCGAGCGTGAGCTGCATGCCGGCGCGCGGGATGATGCAGGCGCACATGCGCTCGCCGAGAAGCGGGTCGGGGATCGCGATGCAGGCGACGTTCTGCACCGCCGGATGCGACAGGATCAGATTCTCGATCTCCTCGGCGCTGATCTTCTCGCCGCCGCGGTTGATGAGATCCTTCTTGCGCCCCTCGACCATGTAATTGCCCGAGGGGTGTCGGCGCATGAGATCGCCCGAGCGATAGAAGCCGTCGCTGGTGAAGGCCTTGGCGTTGTGCTCGGCGGCGCCGTAATAGCCGCGCAAGGTGTAGGGCCCGCGTACGCAGAGCTCGCCGACCTCGCCATCGGCCACCTCGTTGTCGTCATCGTCGAGCAGCCGCACCTCGTCGTCGGGCGAGACCGGGCGGCCCACGGTCTCGAGCCGGACCTCCTCGGGATCGCCGTCGCGCACGAAGAACAGCGTGCCTTCCGACATGCCGAAATTCTCCTGCACGAAGCAGGAAGGGATCAGCGCCTTGGTCCTGAGGCGCACTTCCGGCTGGAGGCGCTGGCCGCCGCTCTGGATGTAGCGCAGCGAGGAGGTGTCGCACTGCGTCGCCGCCGGGTGGTTGATGAGCCGGATGAGCAGCGCCGGCACCACTTTGAGATGGGTGACGCGGTGGCGCTCGATCAGCGGGAAGAGATCCTCGGGCCTGGTGCTGGCGCTCAGCACCACCCTCCCGCCGTTGAAGAGAAAGCCCTGCAGCCCGGGACAGGCGAGCGGCAGATTGTGCGCGATCGGCAAGGCCAGCAGCAGCACGGAGGCGCCGGTGACGCCGCAAACCGCGGCGGCGGTCTTGGAGTTGTAGGCGTAGTCGTTATGGGTGCGCGGAATGAGCTTGGGCACGCCGGTGGTGCCGCCGGAGAGCTGGAAGATGCAGGGATCGGCGGGGTCGATGGCGATCACGGCGAGCGCCGTGCGGGGCAGCGGCGCGGGGTGCTCGATCAGCGGCGCCAGCGACACCTCGCCCTCGCGCGCCGCGCCCAGCACGATCGCGAGGTGCAGGCAGGGATTCTCCGCCTTGACCCGGGCGATCATCGGCGCGAAGGCGAAATCGCCCTGGCGCTCGGGATAGACGCAGGCGACGGCCGCGGCGAGGCGGACGAACTGGCTCACCTCGGCGTAGCGGTGGCTGGCGAGCGCAGCGATGGGGATGGCGCCGAGCTTCTGCAGCGCAAAATAGAGCACGGCGAACTCGGCGGTGTTGGGGAGCTGCAGCACGATGCGGTCGAGCGGCTTCACGCCGAGCGCCAGCAGGTTGAGCGCGAGGTTGTCGCTCAGCCGGTCGAGCTCGGCATAGGTAAGCCGCCGCGCGCCGTCGATCACCGCGACGCGCGGACCGAACTCGGCGAAGACATCAGCGAATTCCTGGGCCAGCGAGCGGTCCCGCCAATAGCCCTTCTCGAGGTAGCGCCGCGCGAAATCGGGCGGAAAGGGCACGACGCCGTCGAGCATGGGCCGCCTCAGGTGGAACTCGCGAAACCGCCGTCGATGACGACGATCTCGCCGGTGACGAAGCGGTTGCCCTCGATCAGGGACAGCATGGTCTCGGCCACGTCGTCGGCGGTGACGACGCGCTTCAACGGCGTGAGCTTGGCGCGCCGGCTCATGAGATCGTCGTATTTGTCCCTCAGCATGCGCTTCATCCAGTCGCCTTCCATCCAACCCGGCGCCACGGCGTTGACGCGGATCTCGGGGCCGAGATTGTAGGCGAGCGTCTTGGTGAGGTTGACCACCGCCGCCTTGCTCGCGGCGTAGGGCAGCGGCTGCGGCCCCGGCCGCAATCCGACGATGCTCGCGGTGTTGACGATGGCAGGCGCATGCCCCTTGCGCAGCAGCGGCAGCGCCGCGCGCGTCACCAGGAAGATGCTGCGGACGTTGACGGCGAAGACGCGGTCCCATTCCTCGACCGAAAGCGCGTCGAGATTCTTCGGCGGCACCTCGGTCGTCGTGCCGGCATTGTTGATGAGCGCATCGAGCTTGGCGAATTTGCCTTCGACCGCCCGCAACATGGCGCGCACGCCGGCATCGTCCGATACGTCGCACTTGCACAGCAGCGCCGCGGCGCCGAGCTTCTCCGCCTCGGCGGCAACCGCGCGCGCCTCGGCGTCGCTGCTGCGATAGTTGATGGCGACGTCATAGCCCGCCCGCGCCAACGCCAGCGCAGCGGCGCGGCCGATGCCGTTCGAGGCGCCGGTGACGAGGGCGGATTTGCGGTCGGCCATGGCGGCTCCCTCAGGCTTTCCGGCAATAATCGAACATGTTCAATTTGTGGTCAAGGCCGGTAAACCGCCGCACTGCGGCAATTCGCCACTCAAACGCGGCGCAGCATTAAATACTGTTTAACGAATCAAGCAGTTGAATGACGCATTGTGCGACGCAACATGAGCGTTGCCGAGATTCTTTCGAGGCAGTTCGGCGGATGATGGTGATGAAGAGGATGATCGGAGCGAGACGCACGGCAATGGCGGGACCGAAAGCGAGGTTGCGCCATTTCCTGCCGCGCGGCTTCACGGCGCCGCTCAGCCGCGGGCGGACGAAGCGGCCGCTGTCGCTGGCGTTGCAGGGCGGCGGCTCGTTCGGCGCCTTCACCTGGGGCGTGCTCGACCGTCTGTTGGAGCAGGACGACGTCGCGATCGACATGGTCAGCGGCGTCAGCGCCGGCGCGGTCAACGCCGTCCTGCTCGCCGACGGCCTCGCCGAAGGCGGCCCGGAAGCGGCGCGCCAGCGGCTGGAGCGCTTCTGGGGGCGCGTCAGCGGCGCGGCGCGGCTGGGACATGCCGTGGCCGGCACCGCTGCGCTGGCGCTCGAATTCTCGACGCGCATGCTGTCGCCCTACCAGTTCAATCCGCTGGGCCTCAACCCGCTGCGCGAGATCCTGGCGGAGGAGGTCGATTTCACGCGGCTGCGCCGGGCCTCGCCGCTGCGGCTGCTGATCGGGGCGACGGCGGTGAAGGACGGCAGGCTGCGCCTCTTCCGCACCGAGGAGATCACGCTCGAAGTGGTGCTCGCCTCGGCCTGCCTGCCGCAGCTCCAGCACGCCGTCGAGATCGAGGGCGAATGGTATTGGGATGGCGGCTTCAGCGCCAACCCACCGCTGCGCCAGCTGGTGCTGGAGACCACGGCCGACGACGTCGTGCTAGTGCAGATCACGCCGCAGGAGCGCAATGGCGGCGTCCCCTACCTGCTGCACGACATCACCCGGCGGATGAACCAGATCACCTTCAACGGCCCGCTGCAGCGCGAGATCGAGGCGCTGGCCGACCTCACGGAAGCCTGCGGCCGGGAGCGCTATTTCCGCTCGCGGCTCTGCCGCAAGCTGCAGCGGCTGCGCCTCCATCGCATCGCCGCCGAGGACGTGGTCGAAGGGCTGCAACAGGCCAGCGCGGCGGCGCTGAACTGGTCTTTTCTCACGCGCCTGAAAGAGGGCGGACGCCGGGCGGCGGCGGATTGGGCGCCACGCCTCTCGCGACATCCCGCCTAAGCGCGTTCGGTTGCGCGCCGCCGCGATCGTGCTCCCTCACCGGGCGAGAGGGTGCGTGAGCGGCACGAACGCGACCCGCATCACCTCCCGCAGGGCAACTCTGCCGGCGACGTCCTTTTCGACGAGCGTCAGGCGCTGTTCGAAGGCGCCTCGACCCACGGGGACGATCATGCGACCACCGGGCCGCAGCTGCGCGATGAGCGCGGGGGGGATCTCGGGCGCCGCGGCGGTGACGATGATCGCGTCGAAGGGCGCAAGGTCGGGCAAGCCGAGCGCGCCGTCGCCGCAGCGCACATCGACATTGACGCAGCCCTCGCGCGCGAGCGCGGCGCGGGCCGCTGCGGCGAGCTCGGGGATCACCTCGATCGAGTAGACCTGTCGCGCGAGCTCGGCGAGGATCGCCGCCTGGTAGCCGGAACCGGTTCCAACCTCGAGCACGATTTCGTCGGGCTCGAGATCAAGAAGCTCGGTCATGAGGGCGACGATGAATGGCTGAGATATTGTCTGGCCATGGCCGATCGGCAGCGGCGCGTTGACATAGGCATAGGGTGCCGCGGCGTCGGACACGAAGGCTTCGCGCCGCACCATTGCCAGCGCGGCACGCACGCCGGGGCTCAACCTCGTCCGCCCCGTCAGGGTGGCTGTCTCGGCAATCTCGGCCTCGATCTCCGTGATCAATCCCTGGCGTGCGTCCATGCCGCCCCCCTTAGAGCGTTCAGCGGCGGCCGCGTCCTGACCGCTTTGTCAACGCCGGAGCGGCCAGCCGATCTCGGTTGCCAAGCTCTCGAAAAAGTCGACGTCGTAGGCGCGTTCCGGCGACTGGCGAACGCGATCATCGATCCGCCGGGCGTCCTCGCCGACAAGAATGCGCCACCGGTCGGCCTTGACCCCGTCGAGAATGACCGTCGCCGCAGCAGCAGCGGTCATCGGCGCCTCCTCGAGAAAGCGCCGCGACCTCTCAGCCGCCATTTTCCGGATGTCGTCGTCCGACGTTCTTGAAGCATCCATGCCCATCGACGCAAGGCGCGCGCGCACCTGCGCGATCTCCGTCGCGGTCATCACCTCCGAATCATTGCCGGCGAGAATCTTGCGGGTGTTGGAGAGGATGGAGGTTCCGATATGGCCCGGCATGACGACCGAGCACTTGATATGGGGCGCGTGCATCCGCAGATCCGTGATGAGCGCTTCGGTGAAGCCCTTCACCGCAAATTTCGCCGCGCAATAGGCGGTGTGCGGCACGCCCGGCCCGAGCGACGCCCAAAAGCCGTTGATGCTGCTGGTGTTGACGATGTGGCCTTGGTCGGCCTTCTGGAGCATCGGAAGGAAGGCGCGCGTGCTCTGGTAGACGCCGCCCCAGCAGACGTTGAACGTCTTTTCCCACTCGTCGCGGCTGATCGCGATCATGCTGCCGCCGCCGCCGATACCGGCGTTGTTGAACAGCAGATGGATCTTGTCGGTGTCCTGGTGCTCTGCGACCTCGTCGCGAAAGCGTTGCACCTGGGCATTGTCGGAGACATCGGCGACGTGGGTAGTGATGCGCAAGCCTTGCGGCAATCGCTCCGCTTCGCAGAGCCGCTTGGTTTCCGCCATCGCCCGCGCAGAGACGTCGCACATCGCGACATTGCAGCCTTCGGCGACCAGCTGGCGAACGAGCTCGCGGCCCATCCCGGTGCCGCCGCCGGTGATGACCGCGATCCTGCCTGCGAAATCCTTCATCTGTCGGGCCTCCCTTGGCTTTCGTCATTGATCGATGAAAACCGGGCATGGCTGGTCCCGCGCGTCATGGTTATTAATTCATGACTTTCGCCGGCGGTCAATTACTGCTGGAAACAGCTGATTGCAAAATTCGTAATTGCGGTAGCGCGCTGGCGCTTCGCAAGGATGGGCAGGCAGCGCGAGCTGCCACCTAAAGAAGTGCGCATGCGGCGCCGGCGCTTCGTCACCGCTCCGCAGACGTAAGGTGCGCCGGCTGAATGAACGAGACGAGCCGCGCGCGATGAGGTCGCATGCCCTTCCAGCTTCCCTTGATCGAGAACGTGGCGAGCGCGCCGGTCGGGAACTTGCCTTCCGGCGCCGGCAGCTGATGTCGCGAACCGCCATCGGCCAGTGCCAGGGCAAGATCGTGCAAACCCGGATTGTGCCCGATCACCAGGACGGCCTGCGCCTCTTCGGGCAGAGCCCGAAGGTACGTCCATAGCTCGCGCTGGGATACTTCGTAGATCCCCCTTTCCAAGACCACCTGCGCCGGCTTCACTCTCTTGGCGATCGGCGCCAGCGTCTGTCTGGCGCGGATGGCCGTCGAACACAGCACGATGTCGGGTGCGATCTTTGCCCGCTCCATATATTTTGCCATATCTTTCGCGGCCGCTCGTCCGCGCTTGCTGAGAGGCCGCTCATGATCGTCGAGCGCCAGATCCTTCCAGCTCGACTTGGCGTGGCGCAGCAAGTGGAGTGTCTTCATCGATTGTCCCGCCGGCACCTGATGGCGAGCGGCGTCTTGCCGCGATGGCGCGACACAATGCGACCTCGGCGACGGCCCCGGCATTGATCACCAAAACGCTTCCCGATGCCGAAACCGACGCACCTGCTTGCGCAGCTCAGTCTCGAGATCGACGAGGCTGCGATTGTGCCATCCGACGACGAGCCCGGCCGCTTGACGGATGGTGTTTTCGTTCCCGCCGTCGTGCAACCGCGCCAAAAGCGCGTGGGCAGCATGGACATCGTTGACATAACCGAGGCCGTCTTGCAAAGACTTGAGATGGTCGAGGTAGCCTTCCACCTCTTGCCTGTCAAACAGACACGCCAGGAACTCGATTGTGTAGCGCAGCTTCTTCAGGGCAATGCGCAGCCTGTGGCGATCCGCCGGGGAAAGCAATTCGAAGTTCTTGCTTCGCTTCTTCGCTTGCCGAAAGCGCCGCGCGATGAGGGCGGGTGCGACCTTTCTCATCGGTCCCATGAGTTGCGCCGACTGCTCGGATACCGACTGGTCTCGCCAAGCACGCGCCTCGAACCAGCGCGAAAGCCTGAGTATCGTCGCCGTGGTCTCAGGCGCGCCGATGGCCTTCCTGGCCTCTTGGTAGGCGGCTCGACGTTCGCGCTCGACCAGCCGGGCGAGCCGGCCGAGCTCCTTCTCTTCCGGCAGCGCGGCGATCACCGGCCGAAGCAGCTGTTCGGCAAACACGTCCCACGCTCTCGGCGCGCCCAGGGCGGCCGTCAATGACCTCAGCTCGCCGTTCGCCCAGGCATAATGCTCGCCTGACAGCATCGGCTTGATCCCGGCAAGAGCCGAGCGAAGACGCCGCACGGCGACGCGCATTTGGTGAACGGCTTCGGGCACATCGGCCAACGCTGCGGGCGCGTTGCGCACGACGTAAAGGAGACATCTGCGTCCAATCTCCTGCAGCACCCTCTCGACGGTGGCGTCGGCGGCAAACTTGAATGGCAGCGCCCGCACGACCGGCGGCGGCTTCTTGCGCCTGGCAACCAGCCGATAGCCGCGTTGGGCCTTGCTCTGAGCCTCTATGCGCAACGGTGCCGCGTCGAGAAGGCGTAAAGCGACGTCGTAGAGTGCCGCGGGCTCGCCGCTCCTAAGCTCGAGCTCCAGCTCGGAGATCGGCTGGCTTGCCGTGCCCTCCGCCGCGCGAATTTCACCTTCGTCGATCGCCACTTCGATCAGCGTTGTCGGCAGCGGTCTGAGGGCGACGATCGAGCGCTTTACCGTGGTGGTGAAGAGCGGTTTCAAGCCGGCTGTGCCGACGGCCTGCTGGACCCGGGCGCCGGTTTCCGCCGCTGTCACGTCCGGCATCCCCTGCCGGATCGGATCTTCCCACTCGGCGCGAACCGCGAGATCGGAGTGAGCCGCCTCGGACTTCACCGTCTGCAGGAAGCGGCGGCCCTGCTTTCGCACGCGCAGCGTCATGCGTTCTTTCTGCAGCGCGCCATCCGCGGTGTCGAAATAGGTGCTGACGAGCGTCGACCGCGACGGACGCTGCTTCGCGGCCATGGCGAGGGCGCGCTTGATCTTGGCGAGATCCCCGGGATCAACGGCGAACTTCAATTCCTGTTCGATCACCGCCATGCGCTCTACGACCGAGTGTCCGAGACGAGAGCCGGCCGCGTCGTCAGGGAACGACGATCACGGCGCACCGGGCCAACATCGCCACCTTTTGGGAATTGCTCCCAAGCAGCAATCCGGCCAAACGCCCCAGCCCCCGTCTGCCCAACACAATCACGTCGGCGTCATGTTCGGCGGCGACCGAGAGGATCATCTCGACCGGGTCGCCGGTCCGCACCTCGGTATCGATGCGCCGCGCTCCTCTCGCCTTGGCGCGCGTCGCGGCTTTCGCCAAGATATCCTTTGCCGTATCTGTGAGCACCTCGGACAAGGATGTGTTCTCTATCCTCATCGGCGCTCTGAGATCCGCGGCGGGATGGGCGAGCCCCGTGCCTCCCGGGGCCAGCGTCGCGGCCGAAATCACATGCGTGAGAACAAGATCGGCGGCAAATTTGCCCGCCAACTCGGCTGCGAAATCAATGGCGCGGTCGGCGGCATCGGATCCGTCCGTCGCAGCGACAATGTGGTGCATGTAAGCCTCCTCTCGCACGACCTCGACGCGAATGCCATCATCAGGGTGGATGAACTCCGGAGCGTTGATCCACATCAAGAGTTCGCCGTTCCTGCCTGCGGCGATCCCACCCCCCTCACAGAGCGAGATAGCCGCCATCGACCGGCAAGGTGACGCCGGTGATGTAGCGCGCCATGTCGCAAGCGAGGAAGACCGCCACGGGCGCGATGTCCTCGGGCGTGCCGATGCGGCCCAACGGGATGCGGCCCTCGAAATTCTTCATATAGGCGGGGTTCTCGCGCGCCTTGGCGTTGAGCGGCGTGGCGATAAGGCCGGGGCCGATGGCGTTGACGCGGATGCCGAGCGGCGAGAGCTCGATGGCGAGCGCCTTGGTGAGCGCGCGCACGCCGCCCTTCGAGGTGGTGTAGGCGGCGGAGTTCGGCAGGGCGACGAAGGACTGGATCGAGCCGATATTGATGATCGCACCCTTGCTCTGGCGCAGCTGCCCGAGAAACGCGGTGCTCATGTTGTAGGGGCCGTCGAGATTAACGGCGAGCGTCGCGTCCCAATCGGCGCGCGCCGTGACGGAGGTCACCGTGCCGCGACGAATGATGCCGGCATTGTTGACCAGCACCGAGAGCGCGCCGAGCTCGCGAAGCACGGAAGCCGCCAAGCCGTCGCAGGCGGCGCGGTCGGTGACATCGCAGGGAAAGGCGCGGGCCTCGCCGCCGATCGCGGCGGCGGTGCGCGCCGCCGCGGCGCCGTCGATGTCGACGGCGATGATGCGCGCGCCGTGCTGCGCCATGCCGCGCGCGATGCCTTCGCCGATGCCGGAGCCGGCACCGGTGACGAGCGCCAGACGACCCGCAAGCAATCCGCTCATTGTTCCGCCCTCCCGCTGTTGCGGCGGGCAGTATAGCGCTAGGCAAACTCCCGCAG
>JBKQTR010000187.1:0-10536 GCA_052143095.1 Allostellaceae bacterium | reverse complement strand
CAGGCACCGGAAACCAGACCCACATAGCCGGTGCCGATCATCGCAATGCGCATGACTACTCCTGTCGGGCGATAGTGCAAAAACGCGCCGGCCGGAGAAATATTCCTGGCCGGCGGAGAAGCCTCTGCGGCGGCGCCCGCGATCGCCGGCTCCGGCGACGCGGCGATGGCGCCCCGGGCAGTAAGTCGCAATCCCGTCCGCACGTCAAGCGACGGGAGGAAAAGGCTAATTTCGGCCCCGCCGAGCCGGCGCGGCGCGATGACGCAGCCCCGGCACCAGCCCGACCCCCCGCCAGAGCGACTTGTCCCGGGAGCGGGTTCGTCGTATCACAGCCGTCGGGTCGAACGGCGCGGGAAAATCGGGCCGCCGCGGGCGTTATCGATCGGCAGTCCCCGGTGCCATAGCGAGCAGGCATGAGCAAGGCGGTTCTGGTTACCGGCGGCGCCGGCTATATCGGCAGTCACGCGGCCAAGGCGCTTGCCCGGGCGGGTTATACCCCCATCGTCCTCGACAATCTCGTCTACGGCCACCGCGCGGCGGTGCGCTGGGGCGCGCTGGTCGAGGGCGATGTCGGCGACCGCGCGCTGGTCGCCGAGACGCTCCGGCGCTTCGACATCGGGGCGGTGATGCATTTCGCCGCCTTCGCCTATGTCGGCGAGTCCATGACCCGGCCCGAGCGCTATTTCGGCAACAACTTGGTTAACAGCCTCGCCCTGCTCGAGGCGATGCGCGAAGCGCAGGTAAAGCGCATCGTCTTCTCCTCGACCTGCGCCACCTACGGCGTGCCGGAGAGCGTGCCGATCCGCGAGGACATGGCGCAGCGCCCGGTCAACCCCTATGGCGAGAGCAAGCTGATGGTCGAGCGGGTGCTCCACTGGGAAGGTGTGGCGCACGGGCTGCAGCATGTGTCGCTGCGCTATTTCAACGCCGCCGGCGCCGATGCCGAGGGCGAGATCGGCGAGCAGCACGAGCCCGAGACCCACCTCATCCCGCTGATCTTCGACGCCGCGCTCGGACGGCGGGCGCAGATCGACGTCTACGGCACCGACTACCCGACGCCGGACGGCAGCGCCGTCCGCGACTACATCCATGTCGGCGACCTCGCCGAGGCGCATGTGCTGGCGCTCGGCCATCTCGAGCGCGGCGGCGACAGCCTCGCGCTCAACCTCGCCACCGGCCAAGGCCATTCGGTGCGCGAGGTGATTGCCGCGGCCGAGCGCGTCACCGGCCGGCGCGTCCCGCGGCGCGAGGCGCCGCGACGGCCGGGCGACCCGCCGGCGCTGGTCGCCGATGCCGCCCGCGCCCGGGCGGTGCTGGGCTGGACCCCCCGGCAGTCCGACCTCGACACCATCCTCGCCACCGCCTGGGCCTGGCACCAGCGCTGTTTCGCCGCGGCGCCGGCGGCCGGCGGCTGACGCTTGACAGGCAAGACTTTCTGCGGCGCTATCCGCGCCGCGGAATAGGCCGCGCCAAGGCAACGTTCTGCTGTGAGCAGCGAGCCGACGGGCCGCCCGGGGGGCCGGCCGCCAAGCGGTCGGACGGGTCGTCAGCCCCAGACGTCACGGGAGTTGGGTCAGATTATGCAGCCGGTCGAGACCGCCATCGCGGTACGCCAGCCCGCGCCGGCTGGCGCGGAGAGCGCGGCAATCCGCGCCCAGGGCAAGTTCTTCTTCACCGGCGCGGCCAAGTTCTTCATCAAGGGCGTGACCTACGGCCCGTTCGGACCCGGCTCGCACGGCGCCCAGTTCCCGGAGCGAGAGACGGTGATCCGCGACTTCCGGCTGATGGCGGAGATGGGCGCCAACACGCTGCGCGTCTTCACCGTGCCGCCGCTCTGGCTGCTCGACCTCGCCGCCGCGGCGGGGCTCAAGGTGCTGGCCGGCATCCCCTGGTCGCAGCACATCACCTTCCTCGACAGCCCGCCGGTGCAGACCGAGATCATCCGCACGGTGGTCGAGGCGGTGCGCGGGCTCGAGCGCCATCCCGCCATTCTCGCCTATCTCGTCGGCAACGAGATCCCGCCGGACATGGTGCGCTGGCACGGGCCGGAGCGGGTGCGCGCCTTCCTCAAGAAGCTGGTCGACGCGGTGAAGGAGATCCATCCCGACGGCCTAGTCAGCTACGCCAACTTCCCCTCGACCGAATACCTCACCATCGACTTCACCGACTTCCTCTGCTTCAACGTCTATCTCCACAACGAGCCCGCCTTCCGTCGCTATCTCTCGCGGCTGCACAACCTCGCCGTCGACCGGCCGCTGGTGCTGACCGAGTTCGGCATCGATTCCATGCGCGAGGGCACCGAGGAGCAGGCGAAGATCCTCTCCTGGCAGCTCCGCACCGCCTTCGAGATGGGCGCGGCCGGCACCTTCGTCTTCGCCTGGACCGACGAGTGGTTCACCGGCGGGCACCTGATCGAGGACTGGGCCTTCGGCCTGGTCGACCGCCAGCGCGCGCCGAAACCGGCCTTCGCCGCGGTGCGCGAGCGCTATCGGGGGCCGGTCCCGCCCAGGCTCGAGCGTTATCCCCGGGTCTCGGTGGTGGTGTGCTCCTACAATGCCGAGCGCACCATGGAAGCGTGCCTCGCCTCGCTGGAGAAGCTCAACTATCCCGATTACGAGGTCATCGTCGTCAATGACGGCTCGACCGACCGCACCCTGGAGATATCGGAGCGCTTTCCCTACTGCCGCATCATCAGCCAGCCCAACAAGGGCCTGTCGGTGGCGCGCAACGTCGGCGCCGCCGCCGCCACCGGCGAGATCGTCGCCTATACCGACAGCGACTGCGTTGCCGATCCCGACTGGCTCGCCTATCTCGTCGCCAAGATGGAGACGGCGCAGCTGATGGCCTGCGGCGGCCCCAACTTCCCGCCGCCCGAGGACAGCCTGGTGCCGGCGGCGGTGGCGGTATCGCCGGGGGGCCCGACCCACGTGCTGCTCTCCGACGACGTGGCCGAGCACATCGCCGGCTGCAACATGGCCTTTCGCCGCGACGTGCTGCTGCGCATGGGCGGGTTCGACCCGATCTATCGCGCCGCCGGCGACGACGTCGACATCTGCTGGCGCTTCCAGGACGCCGGCTACACCATCGGCTTCAGCCCGGCCGCGGTGGTCTGGCATTTCCGCCGCAACACGGTCAAAGCCTATATCGGCCAGCAGCGCGGCTACGGCAAGGCGGAGGCGCTGGTCTATTCCAAGCATCCCTTCCGCTTCAACCTGTTCGGCCAGGCGAAATGGCTGGGGCGGATCTATGGCGACCTCTCCGCGGCGCTGCTGCTGTCGCGCAAGCCGCTGATCTATTCCGGCGTCTTCGGCCGCGGCTTGTTCCAGACCATGTACGAGCCGCCCTCCTCGCTCGCCGCCTTCCTGCCGCTCAGCTTCGAATGGAACGTCATCGCCATCCTGCTGGCGCTCGCCGGCATCATCGCCGGCGGCTGGGCCTGGCTCTTGACCGTGCCGCTCCTCACCACCTGGGTGCTGTGCATCAACGGCGCGCTCAAGGCGCCGATCGACAAGCGCTTCACCGGGCTCAAGGCGCGCGCGCTGGTGGCGCTGCTGATCTATCTCGGCACGATCCTGCGCGGCGGGGAGCGGCTCAAATGGCGGGTGCGCGAGATGCGCACGCATGAGCATGTGCCGGTGCCGATCCCGGCGGCACGCCAGAAGGCGCGGCTCGACTGGCGCGACCGCGCCTTCTACCTCTCCTATTGGAGCGAGCGCGGCGACGAGAAGGAGCTGCTGCTGGGCGGGTTGATGCGCTTCCTGACGCCGCAGAAATATTTCATCGTCACCGACCAGGGCTGGAACGACTGGGATCTCAAGATCGCCCGCGGCCTCTGGAGCCGCGCCCTCGTCCTGGTCTGCACCGAGAATCACGGCGGCATGAAGCGGCTGCTGCGCGTGCGTTGCGCCATGCGACTGTCGCGGCTCTCGGCCTTCATCCTGCGCGGCTATGCGGCTGCCACCGCGGCGGCGCTGATCCTCGACGCGCCGACGGCGGCGGCGGCGATCGGCGTCGTCGGGCTGCTGCAGAGCGCGCTCATCGGCTACCGCACCCTCGAATTCGGGCGGCTGATGCACGGCATCATCGAGACGGTGGCGAAGAACCAGGGCGTGAGCCCGGTCGCACCGGAACCCGCGGCGGCACCGGCCGACATGCCGCGGGCCGCCTGAGCCGGAGGGCTCGCGCATGGGCGTCTTCGCCTGGAAATTCCTGCCCTATCTGCGCCCCTATCGCTGGCGTTTCGCCTGGGCGCTGCTGCAGGTCTTTCTCATCGCCGGCTTCGACCTGCTGAAGCCCTGGCCGCTGCAGCTGGTCATCGACCACGTGCTCGGCGGCAAGCCGGTGGACGCGCCTTGGCTCGGCACGCTGCCGACGGGCACGCTGCTGCTCGTCGCCTGCATCGGCCTGGTCATCGTCACGCTCGGCTCGGGCCTGATGGCGCTCTGGCACAATTACACCACGATCGGCGTCGGCCAGCGCATGGTCAACGACCTCCGCGGTGCGCTCTACAGCCATCTGCAGCGCCTGTCGCTCGCCTTCCACAGCCGGCAGAAGGTGGGCGACCTGATGTACCGCATCACCGCCGACAGCTTCGCCGTGCAGACCATGGTCATGAACGGGCTGCTGCCGATCCTGTCGGCGGCGGTGCTGCTTGCCGGCATGCTGGCGGTGCTGCTGCCGCTGGACGCGCGGCTGACGGCGCTGTCGCTGACCATCGTCCCTGCGCTGTTCGTCCTCATCGCGCTCTTCAACCGGCGCATCACCACCATCGCCGGCGAGGTACGCGAGCGCGAGAGCACGGTCTACACGCTGGTGCAATGGGCGATGAGCTCGGTCAAGGTGGTGCAGGCCTTCACCAAGGAGGAGGAGGAGTACGGCCGCTTCATCGGCGCTAGCCGCGCCAGCCTCAACGCGACGCTGCGTCTCTACAGCTGGCAGACGCTCTACTCGGCCGCGGTCAACACGCTGATCGCGCTGGGCACGGCGCTGGTCGTCTACGCCGGGGCGCGCTCGGTGCTGAGCGGCCATCTCTCGCTGGGCCAGCTCGTGGTCTTCATCTCCTATCTGGCGCAGCTCTACGTGCCGGTGAACCAGATCACCCAGAGCTGGGGGCTGATCGCCGGCGCGCGCATCGGCGCCGCGCGCTGCTTCGAGATCCTCGACACCGAGGCCGATCTCAGGGACGGCACGCGCGACTTCCCTCCCGAGGGCGCCCGCGGCGCGATCGACTGGCGCAAGGTCAGCTTCCGCTATCGCCCGGAGACGCCGGTGCTGCGCGAGGTCGATCTCGCCATCGCCCCCGGCACCAAGGTGGCGGTGGTCGGCGCCACCGGCGCCGGTAAGTCGACGCTGCTCGGCCTGCTGCCGCGCTTCTTCGATCCCACCGGCGGCAGCGTCCATATCGACGGCGTCGATGTGCGCGCCTATCGGCTCAAATCGCTGCGCCAGCAGATCTCCATGGTGCTGCAGCCGCCGCTGGTCTTCCCGATCTCGGTGCGCGACAACATCGCCTATGGCCGCCCCGAGGCGAGCGACGCCGAGATCGAGCAGGCGGCGCGGCTGGCGCGCATTCACGACCTCGTCGTCTCGCTGCCGCAGGGCTATGCCACCGTGCTCGGCGACACCGCGTCGCTGTCGGAAGGCGAGAAGCAGCGCCTGACCATCGCCCGCGCCATCCTGCGCGACGCACCGATCCTGGTGCTGGACGAGCCGACCTCGGCGCTCGACGTCGAGACCGAGGCGATGGTCATGGAGGGCATCGCGCGGCTGACGCAGGGCCGCACCACCTTCATCATCGCCCACCGCCTCTCCACCGTGCGCAGCGCCGACCTCATCCTGGTGCTGCGCGACGGCGCCATCGTCGAGCAGGGCGGCTTCGCCGAGCTGCTGCGCCGCGGCGGCATCTTCGCCGAGCTCTACAACACGCAGTTCGCCGGGGCGGCGTAAGGGGCACGCCGAGCCGAGGTGGAGGAGACCTGGTCCAGAATGTACGACCGGGTCCTGTCGGATTGATCAGAGCCGCCGCGCGCATGCGGACTGCCCCTCCCACGCGAGATAGAGCCCCGCCGATGTAACGGAGATCGGCTAAGGTTTGGACGTGCGCCGTGTCCCCGGAGCCGGATGGTCTCGCGGGTGCGGTGCCGCGACCATCTCCCCAAACCGGTCGTCATGCGCGGGACGATTAATATGAAGTGCACGGGCCGTATGGCTTTCGCAACGTCACTGGCGGTTCTCGCCCCTGCGGCTGGCGCTCAGGCCGACTGTCCGACCGCCGCCGACTCGATCGCCACCGACAGACCCACTTTCGCCAATTCGAGTAGCGTGGTGCCGGCGGAGAGCCTGCAGCTCGAGAACGGGGTGGGCGCGAGCCATAGCGCGGCAACGACGATTTGGGACCTGCCGGAGACGCGAGCGCGCTTCGGTGTCGCAGCCTGCACCGAATTCCTGGTCGATCTTCCGGATTATACCGCGGCCGACACCCGGCCGGGCGTGCATGGCTGGACCAGCGTCGCGCCGACGATCAAGCACCAGTTCGGCGGACTGCCAGACGGGCTGACGCTGTCGGGCGCGATCGGAGCGGATCTCGGCACCGGAGCGCGTCAAGTCGCGGGGCGTGGACCGGCCCCCTATGTGCAGCTGCCATGGACCTTCGATTTGGGCGGGGGATGGACCGCCAACGGCATGTACAGCGCGACCTTCCATCCGGGTGCAACGATCAGCGCTCCGGACAATCTGTCGACGGTTTTCCTGGACAGGACATTGGGCGATTCCGCTGATGTCTTCTTCGAATATGCGAACGACCTCCAGCACGGCGCGCCGACATTGAACCGCGTCTCCGTCGGAGGATCGTACCGCTACGCACCGACCCGCCAGATCGACTTCAAGGTCGGGACCGGACTGAACGGCGCCTCGCCGGACTGGTATTTTACCGTGGGCTATTCCCTGCGCTTCGACCAATTGTTTTAGGACAGCTACCGAACGGAAGACGGATCCGGTAATCCCTCCTTTGCGAAAATCAATCGTCGCGACACGCACCTCTGCCGCGCGCGGCGCATCAGGGCGCATGGCTGGCGCGCCGGCGCTCGCCGGGGCAAAATGCGGGCATGGCCGAGCACATTGCGAGCGAGCAGCAACCGGCGCGGACGGGCGCGGGGAGCGCCTATCTGCTGCTGACCGTCGCCATGCTGTCCTGGGCGGGGAACGCGGTGGTGGGCCGCGCGCTCGCCGGCACGGTGCCGCCCTTCGGCTTGAGCCTGATGCGCTGGACCATCGCCTTTCTCGCGGTCGCTCCCTTCGCCATGGGCGAGATCATCGCCAAGCGCGCAATCATCCTGCGCCGCTGGCGCTTCCTGCTGAGCCTGGGGCTGCTCGGCCTCACCATCTGCAACAGCCTGGGCTATCTCGGCCTGCAATGGACGACGGCGATAAACGCCGGTCTGCTCAACTCGGCGGGGCCGATGCTGACGCTCATCGCCGCCTTCATTCTCCACCGCGAGCGCGCCGCGCCGCTGCAGATCGCCGGCGTCGCCGTCTCGCTGCTGGGGGTGCTCGCCATCGTGCTGCGCGGCGATCCCGCCGCGCTGCTCCATCTCGAGATCAACGGCGGTGACGCCGCGATCCTCACCGGCGTCGCCACCTGGTCGGTCTACACCGTGCTGCTGCGCCGCGCGCCGCGGGAGCTTTCGCCGGTCGCCTTGCTCGCCGTGCTCTTCGCCATCGGCAGCGTCACCGTGCTGCCGCTCCACCTCGCGGAATCAGCGCTGGGCTACCCGCTGCCGCGGAGCGGCGACGCGCTCGCGGGCTATCTCTATGTCGGGCTGTTTCCGGCGGTGATCGCCTTCTTCGGCTGGAACCGCGGCGTGGCGGCGCTCGGCGCCGCCCGGGCGAGCCTCTTCGCCCATCTCATGCCGCTGTTCTCGGCGGCGCTCGCCTATGCTTTTCTCGGCGAGCACATCGCCCCCTATCATCTCGCCGGCGCGGCGCTGATCTTCCTCGGCATCTTTCTCGCCAACCGCTACGCGGCGGGCTGAGGGCGGTCGGTCTTGGCGCAGCGCGCAGCGCCCGCGCGCCAGCCGCGACATGACGGTGCCGACCGGCACGCCCTGGACCACCGCCGCCTCGGCATAGCTCATCCCCTCCATGCCGACGAGCAGCAGCACCTGGCGCTGCTCGCGCGGCACCTGCGCCAGCGCGCGCGCGAGATCGCGCAGCTCGAGTCGCGCCTCCTGGGCGGGCGGCGCCGAGGCGTCGCCCCCGCCGGCCGCCGCGAACGCCGGCCGCGCGCGGCCGCGCACGTTGTTAACATGGATGTTGTGCAGGATGGTGAAGAGCCAGGCGCGCAGATCGCTGCCGGGACGCCAGAGATGCGCGCGGGAGAGCGCGCGCGCGAGGCAATCCTGCACGAGATCCTCGACATCGCAGGAATTGTTGAGCAGGCGGCGGGCGTAGCGACGCAGCGAGGGCATGTGACCGACCAGGGCCGGTTTGAGCGTGGCCGGAGCGCCCTCGTCGCCGTTGCGCGCGGCCAGCGCCCCTGCAGCCCGCCGTCCCTCCCTCCACATCATATCGCTGGTTGCCTCCGCTGCCATCATTAGCTAACGCCACGCTAGTGCGGCATTCGCCGCGGCGCCTTGTGTGAAAAATCGGGCAGGCAACTTTCCCACGCGACGACACGAGTCGATCGCCCTTCCGGAGCGGCACGCGCCACTTGGATGAGCGAGGCTCGCGCGAAGATCAGGGCAGGACGATCTCGACTCGGCGGTTGCCGGGCTCGCGGACGCCGTCGGCGGTGGGGATGCGCGGATTCTCCTTGCCGTGCGCCGACTCGACGATCGCCGCCGCCGGCACGCCGAGACCGAGGAGATAGCCGCGCACCGTGTCGGCACGGCGCTTCGACAGGGTGAGATTGTAGGCGGCGGGGCCAGCGAGATCGGTGTAGCCGGTGACGTCGATGCGCGCCGCGCCGCCGCTGCCGAACGCGGCGGCCGCCTGCTCGACCACCTGCTTCCCGGCGGGCGTCAGCGCCGCCTTGTCGAAATCGAAGAAGACGAGGAAGAGCTGCGGCTGCGCCACCGGTGCCGGCACCGGCTGGGCCACCGGCGCCGGCGGCGGGGGTGGCTCCGCGACCGGCAGCGGCGCCGGCGGTGGTGGGCGAGGCTCGCCAAAATGATAGATGACGTTGAGCAGCACATTCTGCTCGTGGTAGCTCGAGCGGAAGGACGCACCCGCGACGTCCTTGAAGGAGGGGTCGACGGTGCGGAAATAGCGGTAGTCGAGCGCAAGCGAGACGTGCGGCGAGATCCGGCCGCCGATGCCGGCGATGCCCTGAAAGGCCGGGACGAGATCGGAATCGTCGACGATGGTGGTGTTGGCGACCTTTACCTGATTGAGCATGACATCGGCGCCGCCGAAGCCGGCGCCGACATAGGGCGAGACGCGCCAGCGCGGCAGCAGATCGACGATGCCGTTGAGCATGAAGGAAACGGCGGAGATGCTGCCGCCGGGATTGGCGCTCGCGCCGGTGAGCGAGCCCGTGCCGAGACTGGCGCCGAGGCCGCCGTCATTGACGATGGTGAGCGACTTTATGTCGTGATGGTGATAGCCGATCTCGCCCTCGGCGCGGAACAACCCGCCGAAATCGTAGCCGCCAAAGCCGAGCACGGTGAAGCCGTGGCCCTCTTGCGAGGTGAAGTTGAGGCTGCTGTCGGCGGTGCCGACGCGGTCGAGCGTTGACCAGCCGCCGGCGGCGCCGAGATACCAGCCGGGCTGATCGGCGCGCGCCGGCAGCGCGGCCACCAGCGATGCCGCCGCGGCCAGCACGAGAGCACCGCGCAATCGCATGAGCCTCCCCCCGATCGGCGGGCGCATCGGCGCGGCCCCGCTTCCTTCCTCGCTTGGTTGCGCCTTTAGCCAGTTGGCCCGCTCGAAGTCAATCGCCGACGCGGCGCGCGCGGTTGCGCAGGCTGCGACAGGACCGCAGACTGCGCGCCATGCCGGCGTCCTTCCGCCTCGCCTTCTTTTATGCCGCGATATTCTCGCTGGGCGGCGTGCAATTGCCCTTCTGGCCGGCCTGGCTCGCCGGGCGCGGCCTTTCCGCCGGCGAAATCGGCGTGCTGCTGGCGCTTGGCCAATGGATCAGGCTCGTCGCCAACCCGCTCGCCGGCATCGCCGCCGATCGCAGCGCCGCACCACGCCGCGTCATGCTGGCCCTCGGCCTCGGCGCGGTGGCGGGGTTCGCGCTGCTGCTGCCAGCGCGGGGCTTCGCGCTCCTGGTGCTGGCAGGGACGCTCACCGCCGCCTGCGTCTCGGCGCTGCTGCCGCTCGGCGATCATGTCGCGCTCGCCGCGGCCTATGCCGGCAGGCTCGATTACGGCCGCGTCCGGCTGTGGGGATCGCTGGGCTTCATTGTCGCCACCTTGCTCGCCGGCAGACTGGTCGGGACGCGCGGCACCGAGGCGGTGGCGCTGCTGCTGATCGGCGCGGCGGCGCTCGTCACCCTCGCTTGCGCCGGCCTGCCGGTCGGCAGCGGCGCCGGGC
>JBKQTR010000186.1:0-3214 GCA_052143095.1 Allostellaceae bacterium | reverse complement strand
GCCACCTCCGCCTGATCGGCAAGCAGTCCTTTTCTGGTCGCCCATGCCTGAACCTGATCGGTGTTCGCGATGGGGTGGGTTCGGCCCTGTCCCGTGAGCATGAGGTCGAGGTTGTCGCGCTCCAGCGCGATCATCTCGGGCGTGGTGTATGCGCCTTGAGACGAAAAGACCGAAGCGCTCGCGCGGATGAGTCGGCCGCTTCGTTCGGCGCGCTCGCTCTCATCGCGTACGCGGGAGAGATCGGCTTTGCCCATCGCGTGCTGAAGCGCGACGGTCTCTAGTGCGCGGCGATCGATGACCGCTTCACGCTCGATGTTGTGAGCAACGCTGTAACGGAGTGAATCCGTGACGGATTCCTGCTTGTCGAATGCGAGCGGACCCCGTGTGTGCGCCTCGTCGGCAACGCGTTCAATCGCGATCCCGTAATGGTGCGCGCGCGCCTGCCATTCGGCGCGAAGTTGATCTTCGCTGCGGACGTCCTTCGAAAGTCTGCTCTGATGGGCGATGTTCTGCGCGGCTGCGGCGCCGTTTACGCCTCGGCGTTGCATCTCCGCCTCGATGTCCTGGCGCCGGCGCGAAAACGCCATCACCTGCTCGCGGCTGTAACCCTGAAGCTCCCAACGCCCGTCGGCTCCGGTGACGTCGATGCGGTATCGGAGATTCTGGACCTCGCGGGCAAGCTCGGATCGGTAAACGGCGCTAGCAAACGCCTGCGAGCGATAGATTTCAACCGGGTCGAGTCCGCGCCATTGGCCGTCGGGACGGCGAGTCATGTTGGCGATGACGACGTGGGTGTGGAGATGCGGGTCGGGTCCGTAACCGTCGTCGGCGCCTCTGGCTGGCCGCGCAGCGATGTGGTCGAAGCGGGCGGCGACGATGTTCTCGGTGACGACCCATTCGCTGCCGCCTTTCTGGCGCGAAAGCGCGTAGTGTTCGAGCTCGGCCAGTGCCCGAGTGACGGCGGCGCGATGAGCCTGGGCCAGTCTCGTGTCGGCGCCAACCAAGGCCTGGATGCTGACCGATTTGGGCGCGTTGAAGGTCGCGTCCCATCCGGCGCGCCGCTCGCTGCGACCGTTGGCGTTGCGGACGATAACCTCTCCGGTTGAAAACCGCAGACCGTGAAGCACGGCGCGAAAGTCCTCCGAGGCGACCTCGCCTCCGAGCCCAAGCACGGCGGCGCCTTCGCCGAACCACTGCCCGACCGCGCGGCGCTTTTCGGTGTAGTAGTCGTCTTGCGAGTATTTTTCTTCGTAGTAGGTCTCCGCCTGCGCGGCGCTGAGCGCCCCTTTCGACATTACCAGCATAGTTCAAGCTCGAAGGCGGCTCGGTGGCGGCGTGATCTGCCGTAGAGCCGCGCCGTTGTCAGGATCGCTCTGGACCGGAACCTTGGCGCTACTATTTACGATCGCAGGCGACTCATTCCCCGTGAGAGTCGCGACTCTGGGAACAAAGCCGGGCCCGCGTCTTACTGGAGCAAAATAGGGGATGGTCACTCGCGCGCGATGATGGCCAGTGATGCAGAGGTAGCCCTCGAATGGCGGCAAAAGCAGAATCTCGCTGCCGAGTACGGCGCTCTCCGTCACTCGATGCGGGTGGATACTGAAGCTGTCGCGCGAGTCTCTCAGCGCGGTGTTGGCGCCGATTTCCGCACGGCTTACTTCGCGCTCGCCGATCTGGGCGCTCGACCAGCGCGCGGTCTCGGCTTCGCCGGTACGCAGAATCAGTTTGGTCGCCGGCGCCGCGGCGAGCGTTGCGGTTTGCTCGTGACCATAAATCGCTCGAAGCTGGGTGATCGCCTGAAAGCCGAGAACCGCGCAGAGTCCGCGTTTACGCCCGCGCACGACCAACGCCTCAAGCTGGCTTTGGCGTTTCAGCACCGGAATCTCATCGGCGATGATCCACGCCTGTTCGCGCCGATCCTGCGCCGCCATCAGGCGGCGGATGATGCAATCGAGCCAAACGCTTTGCAGCGGCAGCGCCGCCTCGCGCGAATGCTCGGTCGAGGTCAGGAACAGCCATCCCTGGCGGGTTTGCGCCCATTCAAGCGCACTCCACGTCCGCTCGCTTGGCGCGGGCAGATGGCGGAAGGAATTGGTCGCGTTGTAGGCCGTGGCGACGATGCCGGCGCCCTGCTCGTGCGCACCGGGATCGATAAGCGCCTCAGCGGTCGTGCCCCGAAGCGACTCCTTGAGTTTCTGCCTCGGCAGCGCGAGCAACTTTGGGATGTCGCCCGGCTCGCGCGACCCGATGCCGTCGAGCAGCCCGACGATCAACGTGCGCGCCGACTGGCGGAAGAAAAAGTCACCGCCGCTCTGGCCAAACATATTGGGCGGGTCGGGGATGAGCGCCGCAGCCAACGCTTCGGCCTCCGTCGCTTCGCTCCCCGGTCTGAGCTCCCACCACGGTGACCAAGCCGGGCAGCGCGCATCGACCGGATTCAGGATCAAGTCGCCGCGACCGGAGCGGTAGAACTCCGGCACGTACTCGCACTCCGGGTCGAGGACCACGGCTGTTTCTCCGCGCGCGGCGATCTGCCGCAGCATGTGCCTGATGGCGGTGGACTTGCCCGAGCCGGGCGCGCCTACGAATAGGAAATGCTGTGATTCAAGCATACGCGGAATGCGGATGCCTCCGACCTCGATGCCGTCGCCCGAAAGGGCGCGGCCCAGGCGGCGGGTTGAAGTGACGTTGGCACCGCGCACATAGCGATCCTCGGTCGGATCGCGTTCCGGCCCGAAGAAAACGATGATGATCACCCCCATGATGAGCAGAGTTAGAAACAATCCCCACCACGCGTAGTGCCAGAACCAGCCGGTGAACGAGCCGCCGAGGTAATACTTGTAGCAGAGGAATCGATACATGCTCGGGATGGTGTAGCGTGCGCCGCGATAGGGCACCGAGCCGAACGGCAGCGGTATCTCTTCGGTAAAGAACCATGTCAGCATCCAGGTGCCAAAATAGTTGTGAGCGGCCGGGCCGCCGTAGTAGCCGGTCCAGCACCAGACCAAGGCAAGAGTCAGGACCGCCCACAGCGTAACGGTGACGGCAACCGCCCGTGCGGCAAGTTGCGTCCAAACCGAAAGCGATGCGGTATCGGCACGCCATCCTACCGCTCGACGGATGTGGGCTCTCATTGCTTGGCCTCCTCCGCTTGGGCAAGCCGGGTGATGTACTGCTGGGCACTCTTCTCCGATGCCTCGATGATCTCGTCCAC
>JBKQTR010000185.1:0-5022 GCA_052143095.1 Allostellaceae bacterium | reverse complement strand
TCCTTGCCGGGCTATGCGCCCGGCATTCCGAGGCGTACCGGCGCCATGCCTCCCCGGGCAGAAGCGTGGTGCCGGAATAATCGCCATGCTTGAGGATGATGGCTAGACACTGAACGTCGGCTACAAGTTCAGCTATCCCTCGCGCGCCTGTGGAAAAGTTGGATCGACGCTCTAGGCGCACTTTTGGAAACTAAGAATTAGGTTTTGCTCCGTACGAAGCGATCTGGGTGAGACCGGAAACTATGGCGAGAGCTTAACGGTTGGTGTCTCACACATTCGTTCGCTGCATGGGGACCGGCGATACGTGTCTCTCGTCGAATGGGCACTCGGAAAGCATGCCCCCTGTGATCCGCAGGTAATAACGGTCGTTCGGGGTTGGCCCCGGGGAAGAGGCCAATACGGAAAGCGCCACGGTCAACGGCGTCCTGTGATCCGCAGGTAATAACGGTCGTTCGGGGCTAGCCACGGGCAATCGGCTAGTACGCAATGCGCGGCGTTCAATAGCGCCCTGTGATCCGCAGGCAATAACGGTCGTTCGGGGTCGGCCACGGGCAATCGGCCGAACCGCACGCGGCGGCCATCCGCGCCCCATTCATCCCGTCAACCAGCGACGCATGCAGGACGACTGCGCGCGGCGCGATCGAAAGGCGTAGTTCATGAATAGAACATTAAGCGTTCCAAGAAAAGGAAAGACAATAAGCCGGCAGCTCGGGCCAAACGGGCCGTCTACCAGCCGACTGCTAGAGAGCAAGAAGCTCTTAGCAGGCAAATCCGGCGATCTGAAGCTGAAGTTCCGATGCCGCCCCTCAAATTTGAGAGCACCGACAAGAGCCTGAATGTCCGTATACATCATAACGATGGTGCAGTCGGTTGTTCACTCCTAAGAGAAGCGTTTGGGAGCACGAGTGACGCATTTGTCAACGAGCTTATTCTTCAGTTAGAGAACGCCAGATCATCACAGGACCACAACCTAAATTTCGCGCTCTCTGTAATCAAAAGTATAAAGCCGAATGACCAACTTGAAACAATGCTCGCGGCGCAAATGGCCGTTACGCACATGGCAACCATGAGGTTCGCATCTCGCCTCGGGCAGGCGAACAGCGTGGAGCATTTGGACTGTGCGGAGCGTGCCTATAACAAGCTCGCGCGGACATTTGTCACACAGATGGAAGCACTCAAGCGCTACCGCACGGGCGAGCAAAAGGTCACCGTCCAGAATGTCTCGGTGAACGATGGCGGCCAGGCGATCGTTGGCGATGTGGTGCAAGCGCCGCGACCGAGTGACCGGCAACTTCCCACGAAGGCGACGAAAGCCCTAACCGCCGCTCGGCCGCCCACGATGCGGCTAATCGAGGACATCAGGGGTGAGGCAATCCCCCTAAAGCGAGCACAAACAGATGACAAGTAACCATGTGCGCAACACCGGCCCGATGTTGGCGAGCAAGCGCTGCGGAGCCAAGACGCGTTCGGGCAAGGCCTGCATGTCGCCTGCGGCCAGCGGCAAAAGCCGCTGCCGCATGCATGGTGGCGCGGCGGGATCGGGCGCGCCTCGCGATAACAAGAATGCGCTCAAGCACGGACGATTTACGCGCGAAGCCATCGCAGAACGCCGCCTAGTACGGTCGCTGCTGCAAGAATCCCGCGCTCTGATCGCGAAGATCCGATAGTCGCCCAGTGGCCGACGTCGTTTGCGGCCGCGCTTAGGCTCAGGCCTTTTTGCGGTGTCCCTTGCGCAATCTGATGCCGGATCGCTGCCTTTCTCATCGATGAATTCGACGCCTGCGGCGGTGATTGTTGCCAAGCTACTTTCGCCGTGTGCGGACGCCCTCACCGGTCCCGTTCTCGCCGATGAATTCGACTGCCCGGCGATCGTGTTGACGCCTGTGTACCCGGCTGCCTGGATCGGCGGCCGCTCGCATCCGTTCAGGGCGCTGGCCAGGGCGCGGCGAGCCCGCCGCGCTAGGACGGTAACGATGCCTGATTGCAGACTACCTGCAGACCGGGTGCCCGTTCACTTCAGCAAGCGTCTTGCCTGGTGGGCAGCCTGGCTTGTTCGGCGGCGGTGAAGGCTTCGCTGCGGCTGGGGCCGCAGACGGAGGTTGTATAGACGGAACTGGCTTGATCCCGACCGGCGCGGGGTGCTCCGCATGCGGTGGGGGCGATGGAGTTGGTGCAGGCTTGATCGCCGTTTGCTCGGGATGCTCTGGATGCGCCGCTGGCGGAGGCAATGCTGGCTTGATTGCCGCTTGCGCGGGCTGATTTGGATGCGGCTGCCGTGAAGTTGCAGCGTTCGGGGACTTCGTTTCGGTGTTCGGCTGCTTGGTCGGTGCTCCACCGTTTAGCATTGTTTGGTTCTTACCTGCCTGTTCCTCTTTTTCGACGGCCTTAGACCCGGTTGGATTGGGCCCAACTGCCGTGGCGCTGGTCGGTTTTGTTGCGGGGGGCGTTATCCCTGGCTCTGCTCGCCGCGCCGCCACCACGCCCTTGCCGGTCAACTCGTTAGGTTTAGCGGTCGCCGCGATTGTTGGTTGGCCGTGATTCTCGGAGGCAAGGAGGGCCTTGTTGGCGCTCGCCGTTCGCTCGTGCTGAAGTTGCGCTGGAATAGCCGCTACGTGTTGCTCATGCGCGGCGGCCTCTTGTTCAGGCGTTGGCGGGACCGTTGTTCCGCCGCTCCCGCCATTGAAACTGACCCGTGTTGCACCCGGATCGACGATGACTGTCTTTTCGTAGACGTTGGTGATCCTAACGCTGCCAAAATTGTTGACCGTCCGATTGTATGCGAACACACCGTTTTCCCAGCGCCCACCTTCATATCCTACGCCGCCATAGCCAAAGCCATAATTGATTCCGCCATAAAAGCCGACGTGCGGCCCCCAGTAACCGGCGTTCCATACATAGATGCCATCCCGCCAGCCCCAATATCCCGGTGTCCATAACAGGCCGACGGTCGGTGGCTGCACCCAAGTGCCCGGAACCCAGAAATATCCATACGGACCGCCAGCCCAATAGCCGGGCGTCCAAACGTAGCCAGGCTCAGGCATTGGCGGTTGGTCATAGACCGGCAACTCCGGCGGGGGACTTGCATTGCTGATGCAAATTACTTGCGCGTTCGACGCGATCGGAACCATCAGCAAGGCCACCGAGAACCAAATTACGGAACAAAGCCGCCGCATGTCATTCTCCCCAAGACCGTGATGGAGAGTTTCAGTTGAATGGCGCCAGATTGAGGCGTACCCGGAGCTTTTCGCAGCCAGCGCGGTTCGGGTGTTCTAACGTTTGCTGTGCTTCTGCTTCCGTAATCTGACGCCCGCTCCGCCGCCATTTTCGTCAATAAATTCGCGGCCGCCCTACTTAAAACCGCGTTGCAATGGCCTCGAGTGTCGCCGAGTCCCCAGCATACCTACCCGCTCCCCGCCTCAGTGGCCGCGAGTTAGGCGTTATTGAGACCCTGCGTACGGATGACGGTTGGGCATAGCAATGGCGAGAGGCGGCAATGTTGAGGGACGATAAAAGTGACGGGGGTGGTCAGCGGCGCAGCCCCCGGAACGTGCTCGGCGAGCCGCTTGATATCTGCTCGATCAAACCCATGACGGGATTTTATCGGGACGGCTGCTGCAACACCGGGCGAGAGGACGTTGGCAGTCACACGATCTGCGCCGTGATGACTTCCGCGTTTCTCGATTTTTCAAAATCGCGCGGCAACGATCTTTCGACACCGGTTCCGGCATTTGGTTTTCGGGGCCTGAAACCGGGCGACTGCTGGTGCCTTTGTGCTCCTCGCTGGCAGGAAGCATTCGAGGCAGGCCGAGCGCCCCGCGTGGTTCTGCGCGCAACTCACGAAGGTGCTCTAGTTTACTGCTCTCTCGCTGATCTCAAACGCTTCGCAGTGGACCTTGCGTGACTGCGGTGACCGCTCATGCGCGGAGCCGCTAACTCGCAAGCAGACTCCTCCGTTCCACCATTCACCAATGGTGCCACATCGTTGGACCGCTTTCACGAACCGGACATTAACAATTTCGGTTGAACGTGAGGGCCGGGTGGGTTCGAGGAAACAGCGTGATGCGTAGGATAACGGTTTTGGCCGCTGCGGGCGCCGTTGCGGTGGCCGTGGGGATTGTCAGCTTTACGCTCGGCCGGACATTCCCAGTAGGGGAACAAGTCGCGAAAGCCATGCCGGCGAAGGTCCCAGAGCCGGAATTGGTTACGAGCGCGATCGCTTTGTCCCCGGCCCCCGCTCAGCCGTCGGCGCCACTCGTCGCGTTTCCGACGCCCGGGGGACCGGCCGCATTCCCGGCGTCCGGCCGCGCCGACGCCTTCACTCAGAGCCAGACCTGCAGGAATCTGTATGCGCTCGGCGTTTCCCGCGTGGTGGAGATCAATGCCGCCGGCGGACCCGGCTTCGGCTTCGAACACTTCAAGCAATACGACTTTCTGCGCGACAAGGAAGTCGTTTTGACCTTCGATGACGGTCCCTGGCCGGGCAACACACCGGCCGTGCTCAAAGCGCTGACCGACGAATGTCTGAAAGCGACCTTCTTCGAAATCGGCAAGCACGCGACTTGGCATCCGGAGATCACCCGGCAGGTGATCGATGCCGGCATGACGGTCGGGACGCATACCTGGTCGCACAAGGACTTGGCGCGCAACCCTTACGCCGAGGATCTCGAACAGGCCAAGCAGGAAATAGAGATGGGTATCAGCGCGGTGCACATGGCCGCGGAGGGCAGGAAGGTCGCGCCGTTCTTCCGCTTCCCGGACTTGCAGCATCCGCCGCAGGCCGTTGCCTATCTCGGCGAGCGCAATATCGCAGTCTTCTCGACCGATATCGACTCGCGCGACTTCAAGCTGCACAAGCCCGAAGACGTGATCAAGTCGGTGATGAGCCAACTGGAGAAGCGCGGCAAAGGCATCATTCTGATGCACGATTTCAAGCACCACACTGCGGAGGCAATGCCGGAGCTGATTCGCCAGCTCAAGGCGGGCGGCTACAAAGTCGTGCATATGGTGCCGAAGGACGAACTC
>JBKQTR010000184.1:0-2852 GCA_052143095.1 Allostellaceae bacterium | reverse complement strand
AACAACACGCCACCGAGGATACTAACGAACATCCCGCCGGCCAGGATGATCCGAGCCCGCACCGACATACGCCACAACATTGATGACTTGGACTTCCCTGTTGCACGCCCTGTTGAGCTTAAAGCGGGCGTTTTGGGCGCCGACGTGCCGGGAACAAGGAGACCTTATGGATTCTTGCGCAGTTTGCGCCACTTTTCGCCACAAGCGTTTCTTTCACGCAAAGGAAGCGCGCGTGAAGGCTGCCTCGAGTCTGAATGGCTGCCTCGAGTCAAAGACAAACGTCACGCCTGTCATTCGTGTTGTCTGTCTTCGCTGAGCCAGCGGACGTTGATGAGTCCCTTTGGATTTCAGCTTCGGGCCAATCTGAATTTCTCGCCGTCACTTAAGAAGATGTCGGCGGCGGCCGAGCGCGAAGCGCAGCTTATCCGTTGGCGGTCCCCTCGCCTGGAGGCGCGGTGTCCGGCGCCAGAACCAGCTCCGCGTCGTCGACGACGTAACGGACATAACGGTAGTCGTGAATGAAGCTGATCCGGCCGTCCGCCCACTCCAGCCACATCAGGTAGCTGGGCTTCGCCGCCTGAGGACCCTCATAGACCGCGATCACCTCGCGGCCATCGAGCCATGCGGGGGCGAGCCGCACCGGGGCGAAGCGCGCATAGTAGCCAAAGAACATGCCCACGTCGGCGGCGCCGGCGCGCGGCGGGTACGACGATTGGATCAGCCGCACGTCGTTGGCCAGCATCGCGCGCAGCCCGTCCCAGTCGTGGCGGTTGAACAGCGCGACATAGCGGGCCACGTCGGGTGATGGCGGCCGCGGCGCAGGCTGTGCCGGCGCCCGGGCGTTGATTTCCTTGAGCCGATCCCGCCCGCGGGCGAGGTGGGCCTTCACCGCGTTGATCGTGAGGCCGAGCATGGCGGCGATCTCTTCCAAGGACTGGTCGAGCACGTCCTTGAGGATCACCACGCTGCGCTGCATCGTCGGAAGCTCCACGAACCGCGACACCGCCGTCTCGACTGCCTCCCGCCGCATCAGCACCTCCACAGGATCTGGACTCTCCGGATCGGCGACCTCGTGAGCCGCCTCGATCGGCTCGGCCGCGCGGATCGCGCGGCTGCGCAGCAGGTCCAGCGCGCGGTTGTGGGCGATCCGGAACAGCCAAGCGCGAAGCGGCGGGGTCTCCTCCAGCTTGTCGAGGGCGACGAAGGCCCGGGCGAAGGTGTCCTGCACCACATCCTCGCCCTCGATCACCGAGCCCATCAGGCGCGCGCAGTAGCGGTGAAGCTCCGGCCGCAGCTCATCGGCGAGCGCCAGGAGCTGGGCTTGGCGCGCCGTGGGTGGTGAGGATGGGCCTCCGCTCAAGCGGCCTCTCCTTCGAGGACCGTGATCCCCTTATCGCCCTTCAGGCCGAAGGCGAAGCCCGTGGCGTACTGCGGATCGTCCAGCACCGCGACCAGGTGATCGCCGAACTGGCGGGGCGGCATCGGCGCGCCGAACCGGGCGAGGAACGCCGCGCGCTCGATGCCCATCGCCTGGGCGTAGACGCTGGACGCCTCGTCGCCGACACCGGTGTCGCCGATAATCTGCAGCGGTACGATCGCCTGGAAGCGGATGCCGAGGCCCTTCTGCTCGGCGACCCCATTGGCGTACTTGGCCATGAACCACAGCATGCGCTTGGCGCCGGCATAGCCGCCCGAGAGCGGCGATCCGTTCTGGGCCGCGCCGCTGGATCCCACGAGGACGCGGCTTCCGGGCTTGAGCGGCAGGTTGAGCGCCGCCTGCAGCCAATAGAGCCCGGCCTTGACGTCGGTCTCCCAGGGCACGGTGAAATCGGCCCAGCTCAGCTGGTCCAACCGACCCATCCGCGGCGTCGCGCCGGCGTTCAGCACCAAGATATCGGGGCGGACCTCGGCAAGGATGCGGTGGGCGGCGGTCTCGTCCGTCACGTCGGCGGAGATGGTGGCGACGCCCAGCCGGGCGCGGACGGACTTAAGCGCAGCGGCGTCGCGGGCGACGACCGTCACGCTCGCGCCGTGCGCGACCAGGGCCTCGACCAGTCCCAGCCCAAGGCCACGGCTTCCGCCGGTGACGACGACAGTCTTATCTTTGAGGCTCATCGGTTCTGCTCCTGTGTCTAGATGTAGCTAGGACGATCGAGGCACAGAAAAGGAGTCAAACAACGCCGCCGCGAGAGCCCGCGCCCGCCGCTACTAACCGGCGGCTCAACTCTCCGGCACGGTGAAGACGGCGCATGGAGATGCGATACCGCGCAACGCATGCGTCCCGAGCGGGATCAGCTTCACTCCGGCCTCGGCGGCGAGCGTGCCCGAGACAAGGACGGTCTTGTCGAGCGGCCGGCATAGCCCCTCCAACCGGCTGACCAGATTAACGGCGGGGCCGATCGCCGTGAAATCCAGCCGATCGGCGGCACCGATATTGCCCCACAGCATCTCGCCGAGGTGCAGGGCGGCGCCGAAGGATAGCGGCGGCAGCCCCTGCCGACGTCGCGCCTCGTCGAGATGCGCCATTCCGACCCGTGCCGCGGAGACCGCACGCAGGGCAGCGACGCAGGCGGGACGCGGCGCCCCTCCGACGACCGGGAAGATCGCCAGCACGCCGTCGCCGATGAATTTCAGCACTTCGCCGCCGAAGGCGTGGACCGGGCCGGCGAACCAGGCATCGAGAGCCGAAATAACCGCCGCGGGGGGATTGCTCTCGGACAGGGCAGTGAAGCCGCGCAGATCGGCATAGAGCAAAGCTGCCTGAATGGTCTCGCCGATGTCGCGCCGCAAAGGACCCGCCAGCACCTTCGCTGCGCTGCGCCGGCCGAGATAGGCCTCGAGAGCCGCGCTCA
>JBKQTR010000183.1:0-13681 GCA_052143095.1 Allostellaceae bacterium | reverse complement strand
GCGGGGACGGCGGAACAAGGAGCGGGAACTGCAGCATTTTTCGGGATATGGACATACCCTGGCGAGAAGACGGTGTTCGGCGGTCCTGGCATACCGCTTGCATCCCATGCCAGCGGCAACGGTGCGCTGGCCAGAACCAAACGAGCGCGTTTATGCTGGTGCCACTGTCGCGAGCAGAAACCGGCAAGTCAATCAGGGAGATCAGCACATGTCCGTGTCCGCGGCATCGGCCGGCGAGGCGACCGGGAAGCGCTGGTGGCAATTGCTCTTCGGCGTCATCGCCATGATGTCGATCTCGAGCCCGCAATACACCTGGACGCTGTTCACCGGGCCGCTCAACCAGAAGCTCGGCACGACGCTCGCCGAGATCCAATGGACGTTCTCGCTGCTGATCATCCTGCAGACCTTCCTGTCGCCGCTGCAGGCCTATCTCGTCGACCGCTTCGGCCCGCGCAACCTGATCGCCGCCGGCGCCATCCTGTCCGGCGGCAGCTGGGTGCTGGCGTCGTTCGTCAGCAATCTCCAGATGCTCTACATCACCTACGGCGTCATCGGCGGCTTCGGCACCGGCATCATCTATGTCGGCATCATCGGGTTGATGGTGCGCTGGTTCCCTGACCGGCGCGGCCTCGCCACCGGGCTTGCCGCCGCCGGCTACGGCTTCGGCGCCTTCTTCACCAGCTTCCCGATCGACAGCATGATCAAGAGCTCCGGCTATGAGCACACGCTGGTCGTCTGGGGCGTCATCCAGGGCGTGGTCGGCGTGCTGGCGGCGCTCGGCCTGCGCGTGCCGCCGGAAGGCTACCAGCCCGCCGGCTACAACCCCGACATCGTGCGCCTGGAGCTGCAGTCCCGCCGCAGCTACAGCCCCGCCGAGATGCTGCGGAGCCCGGTCTTCTGGCTGCTCTTCGTCATGATGTCGATGATGTCGACCAGCGGGCTGATGGTGACCTCGAACGTCGCCCCCTTCGCCCGCGAGTTCAAGGTCGCCGACGTCATGGTGCTGGGCCTGATGGCGGCCTTGCCGCTGTCGCTGACGCTGTCGCGCCTCACCAACGGGCTGACGCGGCCGTTCTTCGGCTGGGTCTCCGACCATATCGGCCGCGAGGCGACAATGGCGCTCGCCTTTTCGCTGGAGGCGGTGGCGATCCTGGTGCTCTTCGCCTTCCTCGACAACCCCGTCCTCTTCGTCGTGCTGACCGGCCTGGTGTTCTTCGGCTGGGGCGAGATCTTCTCGCTCTTCCCCTCGACGCTCACCGACACCTTCGGGCCGAAATTCGCGGCGACGAATTACGGCTTCCTCTATATCGCCCAAGGCATCGGCTCGATCCTAGGCGGCCCGGCGGCCGCCTTCCTCAAGCAGGCGACCGGCAGCTGGCTCGCCGTCTTCGTCATCGTCGCCTGCCTCGACGCGCTCACCGCGGTGCTGGCGATCACCGTGCTGAAAGGCATCCGCCAGCGCCATCTGCGGGCGGGGTGAGGCGTGACACGGCGAGCACTCGTCGGCCCCCACCTCACCCTCCCGCTCCGCGGGTCCCTCCCTCTCCGCCCCAGGGGGGCGGAGAGGGTTGGGGTGAGGTGGGGCATTTGCGATAGTCGGTACTAGACGCGGCTGAGCCTAGACGCGGCTGAGCCTTGGCGGCAGAGGGGGGCAGGTTTAGCATGATGATATTCCTGGCCGTTCCGGCCGGACGTGAGTCAGCGGAACACGCGAAAATCTGAGTCAATGGGCGCGGGCCAGTGACTCACCCTGCTCCCGGACCCGCCCTGCCGGCTTGCAAGAAATCCGCCGGCCGGACTATGCTCGACGGGCGCGCGGCAACCTCCGATCGGCGCCAAGACCGACATGGGCAGGGAGGCCAGGATGCGGACAGCGTGCGTCTCGCTGATCGTCGCCGCGGCGTCGGCATTCGTGCTTTTCCAAGCGACCGCTGCGGCCCGCGACGCGGCGCCGCTCGCCGGCCAGGTCGGCTCGGCCGAGGAAGGGCCGATGGAGGGTGTCATCGTCAGCGCCAAGCGCGCGGAATCGACGATCACCGTGAGCGTCGTCAGCGATGCCCAAGGCCATTACAGCTTCCCTGCCGGCCGGCTCGAGCCCGGGCACTATGCGCTGCGCATCCGCGCCGCGGGATACGACCTCGAGGGCCATCCGGCCGCGGAGGTGGCGCCGGGCAAGGCCGCGACGCTCGACCTCCGCCTGCGCAAGACCAGGAACCTGGTGGCGCAGCTCACCAACGCCGAATGGATCGCCAGCGTGCCCGGGACCGAGGAGCAGAAGGCCGCGCTGCTGAACTGCGTCGGCTGCCATACGCTGGAGCGGCCGCTCACCGCGCGCCACGATGCCGACGCGTTCATCGACGTGCTCCGCCGCATGGCGGGCTATGCGCAGTCGAGCACGCCGCTGATGCCGCAGCGCAAGGTGTCGGCGCCGGAAGCCGAAGGCGATCCCGAGCAGTTCCGCCCGCAGGCCGAGTATCTCGCCAGCATCGATCTCAGCGGCGGCCCCCAATGGGAGTTCCCGCTGAAGACGCTGCCGCGTCCCGCCGGCCGGGCGACGCGCGTCATCATCACCGAATATGATTTGCCGCGGCCGACGGTGCAGCCGCATGACGTCGTGCTCGATGGCCAGGGGCTGGTCTGGTACACGGATTTCGGTGAGGAGTTCTTGGGCAAGCTCGATCCCGCGACCGGCAAGGTCACGGAATACGCCGTGCCCGAGCAGAAGCCGGGCTTTCCGCTGGGCTCGCTCGACCTGGAGCCCGACAAGGACGGGAATTTCTGGCTCGGCATGATGTACCAGGGCGCCGTCGGCCGCTTCGACCGGCTCGCCGGGAAGGTCCAGATCTTCCGCCTGCCCGCGGCGCAGAACAACGACGCGGCGCAGGTCAACATGGTGAAGCCGCAGCGCGCGGCGGTCGACGGCAAGGTGTGGATGGACGATATCGGGCTCGAGGGCGTGCATCGCCTCGAGCTCGCCACCGGCAAGGTCGAGAGTTTCGCGGTCTACAAGAACCTACCCAAGGACTCGCCGCTCGCCGGCCGGCCGCACGCCATCTATGACATCGCGCCGGATGCGCAGAACAACGTCTATTTCTCGGTGTTCGACGACCGCTATATCGGCCGGCTCGACGCCCAGAGCGCCGAACGCACCTTCTACGCCACGCCGACCGATCATTCGCGCCCGCGGCGGCTGCGCATGGACGCGCAGGACCGGCTGTGGTTCGCCGAGTATCGCGGCAACCATATCGGCATGCTCGACCCGAAGAGCGGCGCGATCCGGGAGTGGGAGCTGCCGACGCCCTGGACCGGGCCTTACGACGTCGCGATCGACCGCAACGGCGAGGTCTGGACCGGCGGCATGACCAGCGACCGGGTGGTGCGGCTCGATCCCAAGACCGGCGGGACGGTCGAGTATCTGCTGCCGCGCGAGACCAACATCCGCCGCGTCTTCGTCGACAACACCACCTCGCCGGTGTCGTTCTGGGTCGGCAACAATCACGGCGCCTCGATCATCAAGCTCGAGCCGCTGGATTGAGAGGCGGCCGGCGCGCTTGCGCGGGGCGGAAAAGCGGTCAGCCAAGCGAGGCAAAGAAGTCGACCATTTTTCGCCGCTCCGCCGCGTCCGGCGGACGGCCGCGCCCAGCGCCCAGGTTATCGGTCATATGGTCCGGGTTGCTCGTGCCGGGGATCACGGCGGTCACCGCCGGGTTACCGAGAAGATATTTGAGGAAGAATTGGCCCCAGCTCGCGGCACCGAATTCTGCCGCCCATTGCGGCAGCGGTCGATCCTGCACCGCGCGGAAAAGGCGGCCGCGGCCGAAGGGCAGAGCCGTGAGCACCGCGGCCCCGACCTCGACCGCCGCTGGGATCAGCCGCTTTTCCGCCTCGCGATCCTCAAGCGAATAATCGACCTGCAGGAAGTCCGGCTTCTCGCGCCGCAACACCGCTTCGGCCGCGTCGAAGGCGCCGCGGTAGGTGGTCGTTACTCCGGTGTATCGGCACAAGCCTTGCGCCTTCCAGTCGCGCAGCATCGCCAGATCCTGCTGCGGATCGCTGACATTGTGCAGCTGCATCAGATCGATCTCGTCGGTGCGCAGCCGCCGCAACGACGCGCGGAGCTCCGCCGGGCCGCTCCCGCGGTCGTAGGATTCAAGCTTGGTCGCGAGAAAAACGCGGGGCCTCACGCCGGCTTCCGCGACGAGGTCGCCCACCACGCTCTCCGCCCGTCCATAGGACGGTGCCGTATCGATGAGCTTTCCGCCGGCCGCGACCAGGCTTCGGATGACTGCGGCGCGGGCGCCGCGTTGCGCCGGGTCGTCGCCGATGTCGAAGGCATTGACCGTGCCGAGCCCAACCACCGGGAGAGCTTCGCCGGAGTGTGGAATGGGGCGGGTGAGCAATGAGGCGGATCCGGCTTGTGCGCTTGCGCGCCTGTTCCAGCCGGGGAGCCATGGCGCCGCGCCGAGCCCGGCGCCAAACGCGAGCACGCGGCGACGCGACAGTGCCGCATCAGGACGATCCTTCATCTCAGCCTCCCTCGGCCGGCGCGGCGGGGGCTCAGGCGGCGCGATCGACCGCGCCCGCGCCGGTGATGCCCGCAGCGGCGAGCGCCGTCTGGAGCCGCGCGATCTCGCTCGCCGGCAGCTTCACCAGCGGCGGCCGCACCACCGCGCGCTTCAAGCGGCCGAGCAGCACCAGCGCCTCCTTCATGCGGTTGTGCATGTCGAGGAAGGGCGGCGCGTAGAAGGCCTGGGTAACGGGATAGAGGCGATCGCTCAGCGCCTGCGCCCGGGCGAGATCCTTGGCCTCGACCGCCTGCCACAGCGCCGCCTGGAGGTCGGCGACGACGCTGCCGGCGCCCGACAGCAGGCCCTTGCAGCCCAGCACCAGCGAGCTCATCAGCCAGGCGCTGTGCGTGCTGAGCACGTTGACCGGCCGCGGCAGCGACTGCAGCGTACGGACATGGCGCTCATGCAGCATGCCGTCATTGCACCAATCCTTGACCGCGCGGATGCTTGGCACCGCCTCGATGAGGCGCAGCAGCGTCTCGAGCGGATAACCGAGGCCGCTCGCCAGCGAATACTGGAAGAGAATGATCGGCACATCGGTAGCGTCGGCGATGCGTCCAAAATGCGCGAGCGCCATCTCGGGCCTGAGCTGCCCGCCCATGCTCATGCTGTTGGGCGGAAATACCAGCAGCGCCGAAGCGCCGGCGCCGGCGGCCATGCACGCGATCTCGGCGGCGGCGAGGCTGCCATCGGCATAAACCCCGGCCACCACCGGCAGGCGGTCGCCAACCTCGTCAAGCGTGAGGTCGAGCACCTGGCGCTGCTCGTCGAAGCTGCAGGCATGCACCTCCGAGGCGTGCGCGTTGGTGGTGAGCGCGGCGAGGCCCGGCACCGCCGCGACATCGCGCAGATGCTTGCGGTATTCGGCGGCGTCGATGGCGAGGTCCTCGTCGAACGGCAGCAGGCAGGCGGGAATGACGCCGGCGGGGACGAAATTGCGGAAGCCGGTCATGCGGGTCCTCCTCTCCTCAGCGCTGCTCTGCCAGCGCCGCGGCGCGGATCTCGGACAGCGACTGGCGGATGGTGAGCGCCTCGGGATCGATGCGCAGCTCCAGGATCGCCGGGACACCGGCGGCGCGGGCGCGCTCGAAGGCGGGGGCGAAGTCCTCGGTGCGCTCGACCACCTCGCCATAGGCGCCATAGGCGCGCGCCAGCGCCGCGAAATCGGGATTGTGCAGGTCGGTGCCGATGACGCGGCCGGGGTGATGGCGCTCCTGATGCATGCGGATGGTGCCGTACATGCCGTTATTGACCAGCAGCACGACGATGCCGAGGCGCCGCTGCACCGCCGTCGCCAGCTCCTGCCCGGTCATGAGGAAATCGCCGTCGCCCGCGACGCAGATGACGACCCGGTCGGGATGGACGATCTTCGCCGCCACCGCGGCCGGGAAGCCATAGCCCATCGAGCCGCTGGTGGGCGCGAGCTGCGAGCCGAAGCGGCGGTATTGGCGGAAGCGATGAACCCAGGTGGCGAAATTGCCGGCGCCGTTGGTGAAAATCGCGTCGGCCGGCAGCTGCTCGTCGAGCCACAGCATGATCTCGCCCATCTGCAGCGCGCCGGGCGAGCGCGGCGGCTTGCGGAAGGCAAGGTAGTCCTGATGCGCCGCTTCGGTGGCCGCCGCCCAGACCGGGTGCTCGACCGGCGGCAGCGCGGCCGCTGCACGCGCAAACGCGCGCGGCGTGGCGTTGATCGGCAGCATCGGCTGGTAGACGCGGCCGAGCTCCTCGGGATCGGGATAGACATGCACCAGCGGCTGCTTCGGCGTCGGTATGTCGAAGAGCGCGTAGCCGCCGGTGGTCATCTCGCCGAGGCGCGGCCCGACGGCGATCAGCAGATCGGACGCCTTGATGCGCTGGGCGAGCTTTGGGTTGATGCCGATGCCGACATCGCCGGCATAGCAGGGGTGGGTGTTGTCGAAACGGTCCTGGCGGCGGAAGCCGCAGCCGACGGGAAGGTGGTTCGCGGCGGCGAAGCGCTCGATGGCGGCGACGCCTTCGGCGTCCCAGGCGCTGCCGCCGAGCAGCAGGAAGGGCCGCTTCGCCGCGCCGAGCAAGTGCCGGAGCCGCGCCATCGGCGCCTCGCCGGGCCAGGTCTCGACCGGGACATAAGGCTGGGCGTCGGCGATGTCGGCCGTCTCGGTCAGCATGTCCTCGGGCAGCGCCAGCACCACCGGACCGGGGCGGCCGCTGGTGGCGGTGTGGAAGGCGCGGCTGAGGAATTCGGGGATGCGGCGGGGATCGTCGATCTCGGCCACCCATTTGGCGAGCTGGCCGAACATGCGGCGATAGTCGATCTCCTGGAACGCCTCGCGCTCCAGCGTCTCGCGCGCCACCTGGCCGATGAACAGGATGAGCGGCGTCGAATCCTGCATCGCCACATGCAGGCCGGCGCTGGCGTTGGTGGCGCCGGGACCGCGCGTCACCATCGAGATCCCGGGCTTGCCGGTGAGCTTGCCGTAAGCGTCCGCCATCATCGTCGCGCCGCCTTCCTGGCGACAGGTGACGAGGCCGATCGAGTTGGCGTCGTAGAGCGCATCGAGCACGGCGAGGTAGCTCTCGCCCGGCACGCAGAAAACCGTGTCGGCGCCGTGGATCTTGAGCTGATCGACCAGGATCTGTGCGCCGGTGCGGCGGCTCATGAGCGTCCTCTCCTGCCCTGTTGCCAAGAGAGGTATTGGAGTTTGCCGCCGCGGGCAATCCCCTTCTCGGAAAGCCGCAAGCGGGCGCCCGCGACACGCCACTGATTGGCCATGGATTACAGCGAGTTAAGTTGCAGCCAGCCGCGCGCTCTAAGCAGGGCTGGCATCCGTCGCCCAACTATTCCATCATTGTGGGACGACACCCTTGGGGGAGGAGTGCCGCCGCGATGACGGAGAGTGACGCGGTGCTTGCCGCGAACCTCGACTTCTACCGTGCCTTCACCACGCGCGACTTCGAAGCGATGGATCGCCTATGGGCGCGCAAGGCGACGGTGCTCTGCACCCATCCCGGCTGGATCCCGATCGCCGGTCGCGGCGCGGTGATGGCGAGCTGGCACGCCATCCTCGCCAATCCCGACGCGCCGTCGGTGATGTGTCACGACGATGCCGCCTATCTCTATGGCGACATTGCCGTGGTGCTGTGCGAGGAGGAGCTCTCGGACGGCCATCTCGCCGCCACCAACGTCTTCATCAAGGAGGACGGCGCGTGGCGGCTGATGCACCATCATTCGAGCCCGATCCTGATGCGCGAGACGCCGCGGGCGAATTAGCTAGCGCAACGCGAAGCGTTGTCGCTGGCGGGCGCCAGCGGTTGCACTTGCAACCGCGAACGCCCGCACCGCTCTGGCTAACCGCCACCGCGCGGCTCTCGCGCTTGCTGCGCAAGCGCTGACGCCGCGCCCGACGAGCACTATGTGCTCGCGGGGCGCTCGCGTCAGGGGCAGATCTCGGCGTCGGTGAAGAAGAAGGCGATTTCGGTCCGGGCGTTCTCCGCCGAATCCGAGCCATGCACCGAGTTGGCCTCGATCGATTCGGCAAAATCCTTGCGGATCGTGCCCGGCGCGGCGTTGGCGGGGTTGGTCGCGCCCATGATCTCGCGGTTGAGCGCGACGGCGTTCTCGCCTTCGAGCACCTGCACCACCACCGGCCCCGACATCATGAAGCTGACGAGATCGCCGAAGAACGGCCGCTCGCGATGGACGGCGTAGAACTGCTCGGCCTTGTCGCGCGACAAGCGCAGCCGCTTTTGCGCGATGATGCGCAAGCCGCGCTCCTCGAAGCGGGCGTTGATCTTGCCGGTCAGGTTCCGACGCGTCGCGTCGGGCTTGATGATCGACAAGGTGCGTTCGACGGCCATGAGCGGATCAACTCCTGGAAAAGGCGGAATTTTGCCGGTCTATAGCGGCGCCGGCGCCGGCGATCAACCGGCCTCGCTGCCGCGCTTCTGCCACTTGCCGTCGCTCTGCTCCCAATAGACCAGCTCATGGCCCGCCGCCTTGGCCGCCTTCCAGCGCTGTCGCGCCGCGGCGACGGCGGCCTCGTCGTTGCCGTCGAAGATGTCGCAGCAGCGCTGGAACCCATCGAGCCGGGCCGAGTCCGCGCCGTCGACCAGCACCAGCATGGACGCGCCGTTGGGGTTCTCGTCGCCGGCGGTGAGCCAGACCGGCTGGCGCTCGGCATTGCCGTCGCGCGCGCTGCCATGCGGCAGGAAGCCCGCCTCGCTGTAAGTCCAGAGCAGGTCGCTGAGATGGTCGACCCGCTCCGGCGATCCCGCCATGACGACGACGCGGTGGCCGGCGGCAAGCGCGCGCTCGAGGATGCTCGGCAGCGCGCGCTCGAGCGGCATGGTGCGCAGATGATAGAAGCCGATCTCCGTCATCCCCGCTCGTAATGCTCGGCGACGAGGCGGTCGAGCAGGCGCACGCCGAAGGCGGTGGCGCCTTTCGGCACGGTGGCGGCGTCCTTCTTCGACCAGGTCGTGCCGGCGATGTCGAGATGCGCCCAGGGCACGCCGTTGACGAAGCGCTGCAGGAATTGCGCCGCGGTGACGCTGCCGGCCTCGCGCCCGCCGCTGATGTTCTTGATGTCGGCGGCGTCGCTGTCCATCAGCCGGTCGTAAGGCTCGGCGAGCGGCAGGCGCCAGAGCTTCTCGCCGACCGCCGTGCCGGCCGCGGCGAGACGCTCCGCCAGCTCGTCGTTGTTGCTGAAGAGGCCGGCATGCTCGCTGCCGAGCGCAATGATGATGGCGCCGGTGAGCGTCGCCAGATCGACCATGAATTTCGGCTTGAAGCGGTCCTGGCAGTACCACAGCGCATCGGCCAGGACCAGCCGGCCCTCGGCATCGGTGTTGAGCACCTCGATGGTCTGGCCGGACATCGAGGTGACGATGTCGCCCGGGCGCTGCGCGGTGGCCGACGGCATGTTCTCGACCAGACCGATGACCCCCACCGCGTTGACCTTGGCCTTGCGACCGGCGAGCGCGCGCATCAGGCCGATGACGACGCCGGCGCCGCCCATATCCCATTTCATGTCCCACATGCCGTCGGCCGGCTTGATCGAGATGCCGCCGGTAAGGTGACGCCCTTGCCGATGAAGGCCACCGGCTGCGCGCTCTTGGCCTTGGAGCCGCCCTTCCATTGCATGACGACGAGACGCGGCGGTCGCGCGCTCCCCTGCCCGACGCCGAGCAGCGCGCCCATGCCGAGCTTCTTCATCTGCCGCTCGTCGAGCACCTCGACCGCGACGCCGAGCTTGGTGAGCGAGCGCGCGGCAGCCGCGAGCGTCTCGGGATAGATGATGTTGGCGGGCTCCGAGACGAGGTCGCGGGTGAAGAAGACGCCGTCGGCGATCTTCTCCAGCGGCGCAAAAGCCCGCCGCGCGCCGCCGGAATCGGCGGTCATGATGGTGAGCGTCTTGAGGCTCGGCTTCTGCTCCGGCTTCTCCTTGGTGCGGTATTTGTCGAAGCGGTAGGCGCGCAGCCGCGCGCCGTAGCCGAGATTGGCCGCCGCCTCGGCCGGCTTGAGCTTGAGGCCGTCGAGCTTGTCGAGCGCCAGCGCCGCCTCGCTCTCGCCGACGCTGTTGAGCTGCGCCACGACATTGCCGCCGAGGCTCTGCAGCGCGGCGGCGTCGAGCGCCAGCGCCTTGCCGAGGCCGAGCAACATCACGCGGCCCACCGCCAGCCCCGGCGGCGCCAGCACCCCCAGCACCTCGTCCTTGCGGCCGGTGAAGCGACTCGCCGCCATCGCCCGCTTGAGCGCGCCGCCAGACTCCTTGTCGAGCGCCGCGGCGGTCGGCGAGAGCTTGCGCTCCTCGAGCACGCCGACGACGATGGTGCCGGATTTGGGCCGGCCGGGCTCGGCGAAAACGATATTCATGAAGGGCTCCCCTGGGGCGATCCTTCCCGCCGATAGACAGCGAAGCGGCCCATGTCAACCGGCGGGCCGCGGCGGCGCGAGGCAGAGCGGTTCCTCGGCCACGACCTCCGAGCGGCGCACCGGGAGATGCGCCGCCGGATAAGACCAGACCGAAAGCGGCTGCCAGCGCCCGCCGGACCGCTCGAGCAGCGCCGCATGCGCCAGCGGCACGCCAGCCAATCCCGGCGGCGCACAAGAGAGCAGCGCGAAGCGAAAGCCTGCGGCGGCGAGCGCATCCAGCGTCCCGGGCGCGAGATGCGCCACGGCATCGAGCTCGGCATCGACGTGGCGCGGCGGGGTGAAGCGGATCAGGCCGTCGAGCATGGTCGCGAGGCTGTCGTTATCGCCCGGCAGCAGCAGCGCCAGATGCGGATCCCGATCGAGCGCCGGGCTCGCCGCGGCGGCGAGCAGCCACGCCCGCTGCTGCGACGGCTCGAGATCGAAGCGCAGAAACGAGAAGAAGATGACGGGGCTCGCCACCGCCGCGGCAATCGCCGCCGCCCGCGCGGCGCGGCTCTGGGCCCAGCCGCGCGACACCTCGAGATCGCGCGCCAGCACCACGAGCGTCAGCATCAGCAGCGGCCCCAGATGCGTGTTGTAGCGGAAATAGGAATGCGCCGAGGCGGCGATGTCGCCGTCGAAATGCGCGATATACGTGAAGAAGAGCGCGGCGTTGTAGAAAGCCGTGACGCCGGCGAAGAGCGCGGCGAGAACGGTCGCGCGGTCGAGGCCGCGCCGCCGCCAGCGCCAGACGAGCCCGGCCAGCGCCGCGGCGACGGCGAGAAAGAAATACGGCTTCTGCACCACCACGCGGGCCATGCTGCGCAGGATGAGCGGCACGAGGTCGAACTGCCATTGGTCGACGGGCAGAAGCTTGAGCTCGCCGACGGCGAAATGGCCGAGCACGTAACCGCGCCAAGCGAGATAGAGCGCCGCCGCCGGCGCGGCGGCGATGAGCAGCGCCGCCACCGTCCGACCTCGCTGGCGCCGTTGCTGCAGCACCGCCAGCACCAGCGCCGCGGCGACGAGGCCCACGGCCAGCGCGACGCTGTCCTGCTTGATGTTGACCAGCGCGGCGAGCGTCAGCGCCAGCAGCGTGAGCTCGCGGGCGGCGCCGCGGCCGGCGCCGAGCCGCACCAGCGCGCCGGCGGCAAGCCAGCCGGCAAAACCCGTGGCGACGCTGACCGAGGCCTCGCTGTAGGCGGAAAGATGATAGCGCGTGACGAAGCCGGGATTGAGCAGGGTCGCGAGCAGCAGCCCGAGCGCCGCGGCGCTCCAGGCAGGAACCGCCGCATCGTCATCCTCGCTGCCGGCGACCAGCCGCGCCAGCAGCAACGCCAGAGCGAGCTGCAGCACGATGTTGAAGCCGATCATCGCGTTCAGCGCCAGCCGCCGGGTGATCTCCGAGACGATGAAGGCGGCGAGCTGCATGTTGTAGGGCGCGCCGGGCAGCAGCGAATGGCTCGGCACGCGGTCATCGGCGGGGAAGACGCCGTGATCCCAGAGATAGGCGGCGTTGGGCAGCAGATTGAGAAACGTGTCGGGCAGGCTCGGCCGCGCGCTCGCCATGACGGCGAGCAGCGGCAGGCTCACGACGAGGATGCGCCCCATGCCGCGCCAGTGCGGCGCGCGCAGCGCCAGCCCCGGCAGCAGGCAGCCGACGAGCCCGAGCAGCACGACGAGCGCCGCCGGAAACAGCAGCGAGGCCGAGGTCGCGACGCCCCACACGGTCAGCAGCAGGCAGGCGCCGCCCCAGCCGGCAAGCAGCGCCGTCTCCGGCGCGGCGCGGCCCGCGGTGACGAGCCGGCCGAGGCCGATGAAGAGAAGCGTCGCGGCGAGCACCCCGGCCCATCCGGCAAGCTCGCCCCCGCTGGGGATCAGTAATTCCATCGACCGAAGATGATGTGAGGCCGCGAGAGCGAGCGCGGGTCTATCGGGCGCCGCCCGGCGCGTCAAGGCCGCCGCCGGCGACGCCGAAGAGCGCAAAGCGCGGCGCTTCGAAAACCGGCACGAGCGGCGGCGCCGCGGGAACGGCAAAAGCGGCACGGCCGACAAAGACGATATCGTCGTAGTGCCCGAGTGCCGCGCGCTCCGCGGCGTCGAGCGGCGGCCCGCCCGCGATGAAGGCGGACCACAGCCGCTCCGGCGGCAGGCGGTCGCGGAGCGCCCGATAGTCCGGCGCGAGCGCCACCGGCTGCTGCGTCGGGAAGGTGAAGAGGGTTGGCACGAAGGCGTCGCGGCGGATGATGGCGAGGTCGGGGAAATGGGCGAGCGGGGTCGGCTGCGAATTGAGCGCGTCGGGCGGATAGGCCACGGCGAGGCGGCTCCCCGCCGGCAAGGCGTCGAGCGCCGGCAAGAGCCCGGCATAGACCCGGTCGCTCGCCTGCCACTGCAGCGCGACGACGCCGAGGCGCAGCAGGAACAGCAGCAGCGCCCCGCCGAGGAAGAGGCGCTCAGCGCCGAGGCTCGGCGCCGCCCACCGGCTCGACGCCACCAGCACCAGGCCCAGCATCACCGGAATGCGATGATCGGCGCCGGAGGCGGTGGCGAGCTGGCTCGGCATGGCGAGATAGACCAGCGCCAGCAGGCCCAGCGGCAGGGCCATGGCGGGCGCGAGCCGCGCCCAGCCCCGCCAGAAGGCGAAGAGCAGCGCCAGCACCGCGAGCACGAAACAGGCGATGTCGAACGGCCGGCTGTAATTGTCAAAGACGCTGAACAGCAGGTCGATTTTGCGCAGCACGTTGCCATAGGCGATCGCGCCGCCGGTGCTGCCCGGCGTCAGCAGCGCCAGGATCGCGAGCGCCGGCAGGAAGGGAAGCGCTGCGACGAGCAACTCGCCCAGCGCCCGGCGCGGCGCGGCGCGGCAGCGCCAGGCCGTCCCCGCCGCATGCCCCGCCACCAGCACGCCGTAAAGCCCGCAAGCCAGGAGATGGGCGAAGAACAGGGCAAGCGCCAGCACCGTGCCGACGGCGATGCGCAGCCCGGCGCCCCGGCGCGCCAGCGCGATCCACGCCGCCAGCGCGAAGAGGCCGAGCCCGACCCCGAAGAGATAATTGAGGAAGCCCCAGAGCAGGATCCGGCTGTAGAGCAGCAGGAAGGCGAGGCTCGACCAAGCCGACCAGCGGCCGAGGAGAACGCGATTGAGCGTCGCCGCGCCACCGGCAAGCAGGAAGAGGGTCAGCAGCACACAGGCCTTGGCCGCCCAGGCCAGCGGCAGCAG
>JBKQTR010000182.1:0-2789 GCA_052143095.1 Allostellaceae bacterium | reverse complement strand
AAGCCGCGCTCGACATCCGCTGCATCACCGCGCGGATCCGCTCAACCGCGTAATTGTGGGCGACCATATACCTGATCGATTCCGGCAATACGGCCAAGGCAATCGCAGCGATCGCCAGAGGCGCGACCCCACCGAGCACTAAGACGCTCCTCCAGCCGAATTGCGGGATCATCCACGCCGCGAGAAAGCCTCCGAAAGCCGCCCCCAGCGGAAAACCGCAGAACATCGCGTTGGTGGTGAACGCCCGAATTCTTACCGGGCAATACTCGCTCATCAGGGTTACGGCGTTCGGCATGGCCGCGCCCAGGCCAAGGCCCGTCACGAATCGCCAAATCGTGAGACTGCTAAGATTGCCGGCCATGGCCGCCAGCAAGCTCGACGCGCCCATGACGACAATCGCGACGATGAGCACCGTCTTGCGGCCCAATTTGTCGGCGAGCGGACCTGCGCTGAGCGCGCCGCCGGCAAGCCCGAAGAGCGCCGCGCTCAATACCGGCGCGAGATCCGGTTTGGCGATGTTCCATTCGGAGACGAGGGAGGGCGCGATATAGCCGATCACCGCCGTGTCGAATCCGTCAAGCATGATGACCGCGACGCACACAGTGAATACGACCCAGTGAAAGCTAGAGAACGACTGCTCGTTCATGAAACTCTCGACGTCGATTTGCTTCAACTGCTGGGTCTGCAACTTCGCCTCTCGATCTGCGGTCGATCCGCCGTCCTGCTCCCTAGCGCCCCCCGTCCCACACCAACGCTGGCGCCATCGCCTCGGCGCACATGAGGAGGCGGGCGGTGCGCAGAAGCGCGGCCTTGGCCACGGACTGCGGATTCTCGGGGTCAGTCTCGGCTTCGACGCTGAATTCGCCGGTCGGATGCCCGACCGAGATCGTCTTTTTCGAACCCCGCGGCGTCTTGGCGACGCCGTCGCAGACCGAGCCTTCGAGCACGCAGGCGGTCGCGATGGTGACGGCGGCGAGCTCGCGGATGGCGTCGTGGCCGTGGCAGTCGATGATCATCTCGAAGCATCCTTACGGGCAAATTCAAACACGCCCTCCCGGGCGATTCATGCGGGCTCCATGCCGTAGCGTCGCTTTGCGTCGCGGGTTTCAGCAGACGCGAGATAGGCGACGAGAGCGTGCGCGGCTTCGCGGTCGGTAGAAGTTTCGGACACGCCGGCCGAGAACACGGTGACGGCCTGAATCTCCGGCGGCAGACAACCGACGACCTCGATGCCGGGTTGGCCGATCAGTTCGCTCAATTGCTGAAAACCGAGATCGGCGTCGCCGCGGGCGACCAGAGTGGCCACCGGAACGCCCGGAGGAGCGATCAGGGCGCGGCGCATCACCGATTCGGCCAGGCCCCATGTCTCGCACAGCGCCTTCAGGTGCTCGCCGCTCGGGCCCGTCGAGTAGCAAACTCTTTTCGCCTCGAGCATGGCCTGCCTGACGGCTTCATTGCTGCCGACGCCCGGCCGCGGCGAGCCGGCGGTCACCGCCATAGCAATCTCCGATCGCGCGAAATCCATGATGCTGCCTTTGGCGATATGGCCTTCGGCCTCGAGAGCGCGCATGACTTTCGACGCCAGGACAACGACGTCCGTCGGCTCGCCGGCCCGCACCTATTTCGCCGCTTCAACGCCGCCCATGGAGCGGATCTCGACCAGTGTCCCACTTTGCAGCTCATAGTCCCGAGCCAGATCAGCTAGGATGTGTCGGGTCGCCATCGACGATAGGCCCGTGATCCGACCGATCATGCGCGTCTCCGCATCCGGACGCTGAACGAGTTCGTGTTTCCGCGCATCAAGAGGCAGGGAATGGCCGTCTGCGACGTCTTGGTCATCGAGGCCGTTTCCTCCTCCGCCGTGCGATCTGCGTCGAACGCGCGGAAACCGCGCAGAGATCAATCTCCTGCGCGACGACCGATATTAGCTCAGGCCCCGTCTGACGCAAGCGCGCCCTAAGTTCAGGCCGCCTCGAGCACCATCATGCCGGCCGCGGTGTTGCTGATCGGGATGTGGTAATTGCTGTGGATCTTGCGCACCGCGCCCGGAACGGCCGCTCGGGCGGCGAGCCAGTTCAGGAGTTCGACGCCCTGGGTGCCGGTCTTCTCCACGATTTCGTGGATGCTGTACTGGGCCGCCCACTCCGGCTCGTCCACCATGCTCTGCATGAACCTGAGGTCGAACGGCTTGTTGATGAAGCCCGCGCGCTCGCCGTCGAGCTGGTGGCTGAGGCCCCCCGAGCCGATCATGACGACCTTCGCGTCTCCGTCCCAGGCCGCGACCGCCTCGCCGACCGCCTTGCCGAGCGCGACGCAGCGTCTGGCGCTTGGAAGCGGGAACTGCACGGTGTTGATACAGACCGGAACCGCAACCGGCCCGTCGCCGTCCGGCCAGAAGAGCCTGAATGGCAGGGTGAAGGCGTGGTCGACCAGCATCTCCTGGCAGGTGACGATGTCGAACTCCTGCTCGATCAGATGATCCATGATCGCCCAGGAGAGCTCGGGGATCCCCTTGAACGGCGGCAGGGACGGTATGCCCCAGCCTTCACCGTCGTTGCGGTATTCGGGCGCCGCGCCGACGGCGAAGGTCGGCATCTTGTCGAGGAAGAAGTTGAGCCCGTGGTCGTTGTAGAAAACGACGGCGACGTCGGGCTTCTCCCGCTTCAGCCACTCGCGGGCGGGGCCGAAGCCGTCGAAGAACGGCTTCCAGTACGGGTCCTGCTCGAGCCTCTTGGCGATGGCGCCGCCAATCGCTGGAATGTGCGACGTCGCGAGGCCGCCGATGATCC
>JBKQTR010000181.1:0-3674 GCA_052143095.1 Allostellaceae bacterium | reverse complement strand
CCTTTTTCGGCATCGGCGGCAAGCCGGTCGAGGCACCCGCCGCGGCGGCGGCGCTGGCGGCAGGGATCACAGCCGAGCGCATCGCCGCGGCGCAAGCGGCGCTGGGCAGGGATCTCGATCCCCCGGGCGATCTGCAGGCCGACGCCGCCACCAAGCTCCATCTCGCGCGCGTGCTGCTCGGCCGCGCGGCGCGCGCGTTGGCGGCGGCATGAGCGAGAGCGTCGAGATCCGCCTCTGGGTCAACGGCGCGGCGGTGACGCGCCGCGTCGCCGCGCGGCAGAATTTGGTCGATTTCCTGCGCGAGGAGCTCGGCCTCACCGGCACCCGCGCCGGCTGCGAGCACGGCGTCTGCGGCGCCTGCACCTTGCGCGTCGACGGCATGATCGCGCGCGGCTGCCTGCTCTTTGCGGCGCAGCTCGACGGCGCCCGCGTCGAGACCATCGAAGGCCTCTCCGGCAGCGGCGAGATCGCGGATCTGCAGGCCGCCTTCCACCAGCGCAACGCGCTGCAATGCGGCTTCTGCACCGCCGGCATGCTGGTCACCGCGGCCGAGCTGCTGCGCCGCGCCGAGGTGCCGAGCCGCGACGAGATCCGCGACTTCCTCTCCGGCAATTACTGCCGCTGCACCGGCTATCACGCGATCATCGATGCCGTCGAGACGGTGTGCCGCGCGCGGGCGGGGATGGGCGCGCCATGAGCGAGCGGCCGCTCTCCTTTCTCGATCGCCCCAACAGCTATATCGGCCGGAGCGTGCCGCGCCCCAACGCGCAGCGCCTACTGCAGGGGCGCGGCGTCTATGTCGATGACATCCGCTTGCCGCGCCTGCTCCATGCCGCCTTCCTGCGCAGCCCCTATGCGCATGCGCGGGTGAAGCGCATCGACACCGCTTCGGCGTCGCGCTGTTCCGGCGTCGTGCGGGTGGTGACCGCCGCCGATCTCGCCGGGCTCTACACCCCCTGGGTCGGCGTGCTCACCCACCTCAAAGGCATGAAATCGGCGCCGCAGCATCCGCTCGCGGTTGATCGCGTCTGCTGGCAGGGCGAGCCGGTGGCGGCGGTGGCGAAAGCCGCGCCGAGGCGGAGGATGCGCTGGCGGCGATCGCCGTCGAGTGGGAGGAGCTGCCGCCGCTCGCCTCGGCCGAGGCGGCGTTGGCGCCCGGCGCGCCGGCGATCCATGACGGGCTCGGCGACAATCTCGCCTTCGCCCGCGCCGTCGATGCCGGCGCGGTGGACGAAGCCTTCGCGCGCGCCGATGCGGTGGTGGCGGAGACCTTCACCTTCGCGCGCCACACCGGCGTCTGCCCGGAGCCGCGCTCGATCCTCGCCGAGTTCAACCCTGCCGACCGTCAGCTCACGCTGCACTGCTCGTCCCAGGCGCCGCATATGATGAAGGAGATCGTGCTGCGCCATTTCCGCCTGGCGGAGACCGATGTGCGCGTGATCTGCCGCGACGTCGGCGGCTCCTACGGCATCAAGATCCACGTCTATCCCGACGAGATGGCGGTGATCGCGCTCGCCTTGCTGCTCGGCCGCCCCGTCAAGTTCATCGCCGACCGACTGGAATCCTTCGTCTCCGACATCCATGCCCGCGAGCACCGCGTCGCCGCGCGCATGGCGGTGAGCCGGTCGGGCGAGATCCTCGCCATCGACATCGACGACCTCACCGGCATCGGCCCTTACTCCACATATCCGCGCAGCAGCGCCGTCGAAGGCAATCAAATCGTCAACCTCACGGGCGCGTGGTATCGCTGCGCCAATTACCGCGCGCGGCTGCGCGTCGCCTTCCAGAACAAGCCGCCGATGTCGCAATACCGCGCCGTGGGCCACCCCATCGCCTGCGCCGTCACCGAGGGGCTGGTCGATCTCGCCGCGCGCGCCATCGCCATGGACCCGGCCGAGCTGCGCCGGCGCAACCTCATCGCCGACGATGCCTATCCGTGCAAGAGCCCGGCCGGGCTGCTGTTCGAGAAGTTGTCGCATCAGCGCGCGCTCGAGCGCATGCTGGCGCTGATGGATTATGCGGGGTTGCGCCGCGAGCAGGCGGATCTCCGCGCCAAAGGCATCCATCGCGGCATCGGGCTGGCGAGCTTCGTCGAGATCACAAATCCGGGCCCGGCCTTCTATGGGGTTGGCGGCGCGCCGATTTCGGCCCAAGACGGCTGCAGCCTCCGCCTCGAGCCCGGCGGCTCCGTCACGTGTGCCATAAGTGTCACCGAGCAGGGCCAGGGCACCGAGACGATGGTGGCGCAGATCGTCGCCTCGGTGCTCGGCGTGGCGCTGGAGCGCGTGCGCGTCGTCACCGGCGACACCGAGCGCACGCCTTATGGCGGCGGCACCTGGGCGTCGCGCGGCACCGGCATCGGCGGCGAGGCGGCGCTGCAGGCGGCAAAGGCGCTGCGCGCCAACATCCTGGATCTCGCCGGCGCCATGCTGCAGGCGGCACCGGGCGATCTCGACATCGCCGCAGGCTGGATCGTCGATGCCGTGGGCGGTGCGCGCCGCATCGGCCTCGAGGAGGTCGGGCGCGTCGGATATTTCCGCGGCGACACGCTGCCGCCCGGCGTGCAGCCGGAGCTGATGGCGACGCGCCATCACCAGCCGCGCGACTATCCCTTCGCCTTCACCAACGGCGTGCAGGCCTCGTGGCTCGAGCTCGATATCGAAACCGGCTTTGTCCGCCTGCTCAGGCATTGGGTGGTGGAGGATTGCGGCACGATGGTGAACCCGCTGCTGGTCGACGAGCAGATCCGCGGCGGCGTCGTCCAGGGGCTGGGCGGCGCGCTGTTCGAGGAATGCCTCTATGACGCCGCGGGGCAGCTGCGCAACGGCACGCTCGCCGATTACCTCGTGCCCATGGCCGCCGAGATGCCCGACATCGAGGTGGCGCATCTGGTGACGCCGCTCGCCGGCACCGAGCTCGGCGCCAAAGGCGCCGGCGAGGCCGGCACCGCCGGCGCACCGGCGGCGGTGATGAACGCCATCAACGACGCGCTGGCCCCCTTCGGCGCGCGCGTCGCCGAGCAGCCCATCACGCCCGCCCGCATCCTGCGCGCCCTCGGCCGGGTCTGAGCCGCCGCGCGCTCAGGCGGCGTAGCCCACGACCGCCTTGGTCTCGAGGAAGTCGTCGAGGCCGAACTCGCCCCATTCGCGGCCATTGCCGGACTGCTTGTAGCCGCCGAACGGCGCGGCGAAGTCGGGGCCGGCGCCGTTCAGCCGCACCTGGCCGGTGCGCAGCTGTGCCGCCACGCGGCGCGCATGCTCGAGATCGCCCGATTGCACATAGCCCGAGAGGCCATAGACGGTGTCGTTGGCCATGCCGATCGCCTGTTCCTCGCTGTCGTAAGGCAGGATCGAGAGCACGGGGCCAAAGATCTCCTCGCGCGCGATGGTCATCTCCGGCTTCACATGGGCGAAGACGGTGGGGCGCACGTAATAGCCGCGGTTGAGCCCCTCGGGCCGGCCCGGGCCGCCGGCGACGAGCGTGGCGCCTTCGGCGATGCCCGTCTCGATCAGTTTCTGGATGCGGCGGAACTGCGCCTCGTTCACCACCGGACCGATGCTGACGCCCTTGACGTTGGGATCGCCGGCCTTGGTCGCCTCGGCGGCGGCCTTGGCGATCGCCATTGCCTGGTCGTGCTGCTTGGCCTGGACGAACATGCGTGTCGGCGCGTCGCA